>NZ_JBWKKF010000019.1:0-155810 GCF_056431745.1 Amycolatopsis sp. NPDC045836
CACCGGTCGCCTCTCCGATCCCTTCCCCTTCCCCCCCCCCCCCCCACCCCCCCCACCCCCCCCCCCCTCCCCCCCCCCCCCCCCCCCCCCCCCCCCCCACCCCACACACCCCCCCCCCCCCCCCCCCCCCCCCCCCCCCCCCCCCCCCCCGCCCCGGGTGTTTCCGGTCAGGCGGCCTGGGCCTGCCACATCCAGTGGGCCTCTTCGAGCTTGTTGGTGATCTCGATCAGCAGGTCCTGGGTGACCAGGTCGCTCTTGTCGGTCTCGTCGACGCGCTTGCGCAGCCGCTGGATCAGCTCGGCGAGGATGCCGACGATGGCCTCGACGGTCTTCTCGTCGGACTGCCAGTTGTCCGGGTAGTCCGGCAGACCCGAGCTGGCGACCACGGTCTTGGCCTTGCCGTTCGGCGAGATGCCGATGGCGTTGGCGCGCTCGGCGACCGAGTCGGTGTAGGTCCGCGCGGTGTCCACCAGTTCGTCGAGCTGCAGGTGCACGCTGCGGAAGTTCTTCCCGACCACGTTCCAGTGGGCCTGCTTGGCGATCAGCGACAGGTCGATCAGATCGACCAGCGTGGCCTGCAGCACGTTGCCGGTGACTTCCTTGTCGCTCTCGCTGAGCGGACTCTTGATCGGCGCTTTGGCCATGGGTGAACCGTCCTCTCAATCCGTGGTGGCGGTGACCTTGACTTCGATGTTGCCGCGGGTGGCGCTGGAGTACGGGCAGAGCTGGTGCGCCTGGGTCACCAGCTCGTCCGCCTTGCCCTGCTCCATGCCACTGAGCCTGGTGTCCAGTTCGACGGTCAGTTCGAACTTGCCCTGTTCGTTCTTGCCGATGCCGACCCGCGCGGTGACCTCGGAGGGCCCCGGGTCGACGTGCAGCTGGCGCGCGGCCGCCTTCAGCGCGCTGTGGAAGCAGGCCGCGTAGCCCGCCGCGAAGAGCTGCTCCGGATTTGTCTTCTCCCCGCCGGGGCCGCCGAGTTCCTTCGGCGTGGCGAGCGTCTCGTCGATGATTCCGTCGGACGAGGTGACCTCGCCGTCCCGGCCTTCGCCGCGGGCCACTGCCTCCGCGGTGTAGAGCGCCTGGACCATCCCGCCGCCTTCCTTCCCCCGGGTTCCCACCCGGTACAACGCCCGGTGGACGGCAGGGCATGCCGCACCATGACCGGCGTCACCCGGATGGCTACCCAGGCGCCGCCGGATCAATCAGCGGCCGGTGCGGAACCGCGCGAATTCCACCACCTGGGTACCGATGGTGCGGAGGGTGAACTCGGCCTTCTCCGAGGAGCAGCCGCCGGCCTCGTCGAACTTCACCTCGGCGGAGTTGATCGCGCCGCCGAGCGGGGTCGGCCAGCCGCGCAGCGAGTGCGTGATGGTGCGGAGCTGGGCGAGCGTGGCCACCGACGCCTGCCAGCCGAAGGCGATCGAGGCCAGGCCGACCGCCCGGCCGTCGAGGTACGGGCGCTCGTCGCCACGCAGGTCCTCGATGTAGTCGAGGGCGTTCTTGACCAAGCCGGACAACGCGCCGTGGTAGCCGGGTGAGGCGATGATCACGCCGTCGGCGGTGCGCAGGGTCTCCACCAGGTGCTCGGCCTGGGGACCGCGTTCGAGGTCACCGGCGTCGTAGAACGGCAGCACCAGGTCCGACCCGGTGATGGCGGTGGTTTCCGCACCCGCGCTCTCGGCGCCGGCCAGCGCCAGCCGGAGCGCCCGTTCGGTCTGGGAACCGTCCCGCAGCGAGCCACCGACGCCCACCACCTTGATGGCCATTCCCATCACCGCGCCTTCTGTGTTCCCGGCCCCAGCAAGCCTGTCACCACTCACTCATTCGAGGCTAGCCCCTCCACTTAACTGGAGGACCAGGCATTCCACCGGAGTTCCCCGTCACACCACCCCTTGGCGGGCCGTGCTACTGACAAGTAGCCTCATACCGCCAGTATCCGGCCGGGAGGAAACTCGACATGACGGTGCCCGTGCAGATCCGCGTCCAAGCCGCCGCGGCCCAGTTCCTCTACGCCCTGCCGACGCCGGTCAAACGGCTGGTCGCCGGGCGCCCGATCCGGCTGGACGGGCAGGAACTCGCGCTCGACGCGCAACTGCTGCTGCGGCTGCAGCAGCTGACCGGCGCCGAGCTGGCCGGGCGGTCGGTGGAGCGGTCGCGGGCGGACCTGGACGTGTCCCGCCACCTGGTCAGCGGCAAGCCGATCCAGCCAGTGCACACCCGCGAACTGGTCATCCCCGCCGACCACGGCGGCCTCGAAGCCACGCTGTACACCCCGGAGGGGCTGCCGGAGCCGTCCGGCCTGCTGGTGTTCTTCCACGGTGGCGGCTGGGTCGTCGGCACCAGGAACAGCCACGACAACACCGCGCGCTTCCTGGCCAAGCACGCCGGGGTGCGCGTGCTCTCGGTGGACTACCGGCTGGCTCCCGAGCACCCGTTCCCGGCCGCCACCGACGACGCGCTGACCGCCTTCGACTACGCCCACGCCAAGGCGAGCGACCTGGGTGCCGACCCGGCGCGGATCGCGGTCGGCGGGGACAGCGCCGGGGGCAACCTGGCGGCGGTCGTGGCCCTGCTGACCACCCGGCGCGGTGGCCCGGCCCCGGCGTTCCAGCTGCTGTTCTACCCGGCGGTCGACGTGAGCGAGCGGCGCCGTTCGCGGGACCTGTTCGGCAACGGCTTCTTCCTCACCGACGCCAACATGACCTGGTTCGCCGACCACTACGCGCCCGCGGGGGTCGACCGGACCGACGTCCGCATGTCCCCGCTGCTGGCCGAGGACCTCAGCGGCCTGCCGCCGGCCTACCTGGCCACCGCCGGGTTCGACCCGCTGCGGGACGAAGGCGAGGAGTACGCGGAGAAGCTCCGGGCGGCGGGGGTGCCGGTGGCGTTGAACCGGCAGGAGGACCTGATCCACGGTTACGTGAACTTCCTCGGCATCGGGCGCCGGTTCCGCGAAGCCACCGCCGAAGCCGCCGGCGCGCTCCGCCTGGGGTTGTCCCGCTAAAAAACTTGCACGGCTGTACCGGAATTGGTTGCATCGGGCACGTGTCCCTCCTGCCCTACCGGCGCCTGCTCGCGCTGCCCTCGGTCCCCACCTCGATGCTGCTGATGTTCTTCGCGCGGCTGCCGGTCACCGCCATGGGCATCACCCTCACCCTGCACGTGGTCACCGACCTCGGGCGCGGTTACGGCGAGGCGGGGCTGGTCGGCACCGCGACCACCGCGGGCAGCGCGCTCGGCGCCCCGATGATCGGGCGGATGATCGACCGGTACGGCCTGCGCCCGGTGGTGCTGGTCTGCGGTGCCGCTTCGGCGAGCTACTTCGTGGCCACGCCGCACCTGCCGTACCTGGCGCTGGTGCTGGTCGCGCTGCCCGCCGGACTGCTGGCCGTGCCCGCGGGCTCGATCGCCAGGCAGGTGCTCGCCGCGCTGGTACCGGCGGAGCAGCGGCGGACGGCGTACTCGCTGGACACCGTTTCCGTCGAAGTCACGTTCATGGTCGGGCCGACCGCGGGCATCCTGGTCAGCACGCAGTTCTCCTCGGCGGCCGCGCTGACCGCGATCGGCGTGCTGTACGGGGTGGTCGCGGCGCTGCTGTACCTGACGAACCCGCCGGTGCGCGCGGCGCACGAGACGTTCACCGGCGCGCGGCCGCCGCTGCGGTCGTGGCTGAGCCGGGAACTGGTCGCCACCCTGCTGATCGCCGCCGGGGCGCTGTTCGTGCTGGTCGGCATGGAACTGGCCGCGCTGGCGTCGCTGCGGGAGAACGGCGAGGTCAACTGGACCGGGGTGGTGATCGCGGTGATGTGCCTGGCGTCGCTGATCGGCGGCGTCGTGCACGGCGCGGTGCACCGGTCGCTGTCGCAGCTGACGCTGATGGTGCTGCTGGCGGTGCTGACCATTCCGGTGGGCGTGGTCGATTCGCCGTGGTGGCTGCTGGCGCTGGTGCTGGTGCCCGCGAACCTGGTCTGCGCGCCGACGCTCGCCGCGACCACGGAAACCGTCAGCGCGCTGGCCCCGGCGCGCGTCCGCGGCGAGGCCATGGGCCTGCAGGATTCGGCCACCCGCCTCGGCCTGGCGATCGGCGGCCCGGTGGTCGGTTTTGTGATGGACCACTCGTCGCCGGGCTGGGGTTTCGCGGCCTCCGGCCTCGGCGGCCTGCTGCTCGCCTCGACCGGGATCCTGCTGCGGTTCAGCCCGGCAAGCACGCCTTCTGGAGTTGTTCGAGGTTCGTGAGGCTCCGCTGGAGCCAGTCGTTGACGTTGCCGAGCTGGTCGGACTTGCGCTGCTCGAGTTCGACGTAGGAGTCGGCCATCGCGAACAGCGTCTGCTGGACGTCCTGCTCGGCGACCTGGTTGCCCAGCTCACGCAGCTTGGCGGCCTTCTCACCGGCTTCCGCCTGGAGCTGCTCGGGATTGACGTTGGGGTCGAAGTTGGCGATCCCCAGCGCCTCGGTGCAGGCGGTGGCCTTGCTGGTGGCGCTGTTGGCCGTGTCCACCGCCTTCGACACCTCGTCGCACCCGGCCAGCACCACACCCAGCACGGCGATCCCGATCAGGTGTCGTCCCGCGAATTTGGTCATACCGCCCAACCTACTCGAATCCGGCACCCGATTGGCTTGGGTGGGGGTTTGGGGGTGTTTCGGTCCCCGCTCATCCGTCCCCCGCCCGTCCCTGGGGGGCGTTCCCGAACCCAGCGTACTCAGTTGAACGGGGGTGGGGGGTGGTTGCGCTGGTTCTGGGGATGGGGGTTGCGGTTGTGGATGGTTCGGGATGGGCGTGTAACGCCGGTGGGCTGGGGTGCGATGCGCGGCGGTTCGACTGGCGGGGTCGACTGGCGGGGTCGACTGGCGGGGTCGACTGGCGGGGTCGGCTAACGGGTTCGGCTGACGGGTCCGGGTAGTGGATTCGACTGGCGGGCTCGGGTGGGCGGCATGTGGGCTTGGCGGCGCGGATGCGGGGTTCGGCTGCCGAGCCTGATTCGGCGGTTCAAGCAGAATTCGGCTGCCCGAGCGGGCTTCGGCTGCCCGAGCCGGATTCAGCGGTTCGAGCGGGCTTCGGCGGTTCAAAAGCGATTCCACTGCTCGAACGTGAATCCGCTGCACGGAAACCGCCGGGTGGGGTGTCCCGGAACCACACACCGGGACACCCCACCCGTCAACTCAGCCCTTGACGCAGACGACCTGCTTCAGGTGCGCAACGACCTCCACCAGGTCCGACTGGGCCGCGATGACCGAATCGATGTCCTTGTAGGCGGCCGGGATCTCGTCCACCACACCGGCGTCCTTGCGGCATTCGACGCCGTCGGTCTGGGCAGCCAGGTCGGCGGCGGTGTACAGCTTCTTCGCCTTGTTGCGCGACATCCGCCGCCCCGCGCCGTGGGAGGCCGACTGGAACGAATGCGAGTTCCCCAGGCCGCGCACGATGTACGAACCGGTCCCCATGCTGCCCGGGATGATCCCGAGGTCACCCGAACCCGCCCGGATCGCACCCTTCCGCGTCACCAGCAGGTCCACGCCGTCGTAGGTTTCCTCGGCGACGTAGTTGTGGTGACACGAGATGGCGTCGTCGTAGGTGACGTGCGGGATTTCGTCCTTGAGCGCCTGCTTCACCAGCGCCACCATGGTCGCCCGGTTCCGCGCCGCGTAGTCCTGCGCCCAGAACAGGTCCCGCCGGTACGCCTGCATCTCCGGCGTGCCCGCCACGAACACGGCGAGGTCGCGGTCCGGCAGGTCGGCGTTGTGCGGCAGCTTCCGCGCCACGGCCATGTGCCGCTCCGCCAGCTCCTTGCCGATGTTCCGCGAACCCGAGTGCAGCATCAGCCACACCCGCCCCTCGTCCGGGCCACCCTGCTCCAGGCACACCTCGATGAAGTGGTTCCCGCCGCCGAGGCTGCCGACCTGCCGGTGCGCGCGCTCACGCAGGTCCTGCACGCCGGAGTGCAGCTCCCCGAACCCCTTCCAGAACTCCGTCCAGCCGCCGACGCCGTGCACGCGCGCGGTGTTCACCGGCGTGCGGTGCATGTGGAAGCCGACCGGCACCGCGGCTTCGATGCGCGAACGCAGCCTGCCGAGGTCGTCCGGCAGGTCGGCCGCGGTCAGCGAGGTGCGCACGGCGCTCATCCCGCAGCCGATGTCGACCCCGACCGCCGCCGGCGAGACCGCGTCGCGCATGGCGATCACGCTGCCGACGGTGGCGCCCTTCCCGTAGTGCACGTCGGGCATCACCGCGACCCCGTGCACCCAAGGCAGGTTCGCGACGTTGTGGAGCTGGCGCATCGCCTGCTCTTCGACCGAATGCGGGTCCGCCCACATCCGGATCGGCACGCGAGCGCCGTCCACCGCGGTGTACATGGTCAATCCTTTCCCCAGAGAAATGCGACCACCCCAGAATCACCCGATCGGCCGTTCGGCTCAACCGTTTTTACTCCAGTGACCCAGATCACATCGGTGCACTAATTCGCTGGTGAGCTGCGATAAAGGCGCGACGTTGGAAGAAAGACTGGAGCACGCCTTGTCCCTGCTGTCCCTGCCCCGCGAAATCCGGCTCATGCGCGCGATGACGAAGGAGGCGAAACGCCGCGGCATCAGCTACGACGAACTCAGCGCCACCATCAGCACCGAAGAACTCGTGCTGCTGGAGGGGAAACAGCCCGACGTCACGCGCTGGGGCCTGGTGCCGGACGACGAGGTCACCGCCGAAGCGCCGGAGAGCAGAGCCGTGGCCGCGGCGAGATCCGGGGACTGGCAGCCCGCCGCGGCCGCACTGGGTGAGCGCACCGACTGGGACCGGCGCGCGGCGGAGGTCACCGCGCTGGCCAAGGCGGCCGTGGCGGACAACCGGTGGCTGCGGGCCTGGCGGGCGCAGGCGCCCGGTGACGTCAACGCGCTCGTGGTGCAGGCCCAGAGCCTGGTGCTCCTGGCCTGGAAGATCCGCGGTTCGGCGGTCGCCTCGCAGACCCCGCCCGAGCAGCTCGCCACCTTCCGCCGCGTGCTCATCGACGCGCACAAGGCCGCGGAGCTCGCCTGCGACGCCGCACCCGAGGACCCGACGCCGTGGCTGAGCCTGGTCACCATGGCCCGCGGCCTGCAGGTCGGGCACGAACGCTTCCGGCAGTGGTGGGCCGGGTTGATCGCCCGCGCCCCCGCCCACCGCGCCGGGCACGACGCGGCGCTGCAGTACTGGTGCGCGAAGTGGGCCGGCTCCGACGAGCAGATGTTCGGCTTCGCCGAGGCGGCCGCGGCGAACCACCCGTCGTTGTGCTCCCTGCCGCTGCAGGCGGCCTATGAAGCCGCCACGACCAACCCCAAGATCTGGCAGGACCGCCGGGTCCGCGAGCAGACCGACGTGCTGCTCGAATGGCTGGCCGGTGAAGGCGCCACCGGCCCGTACGCCCGCACCGACCGCAGCATCGCCGCGCTGGCACTGGTCGAGACCAAGCGGTACGACCTGGCCGTGGCCCAGTTCCGCAACATCGGCCGCTACGCCGACGCCTGGATCTGGCACAGCGACGAGTACCCGCGGCTGAAGTTCCTGCTGACCCGCGGCGAGGCCTGCCGGAAGTCCCGGCGGCCCTGACCCCGGACACGGAAAAGGCCGTGGGACCCGCCCACGGCCTTCCGCTGGAAACGACTCAGCCCAGCTGCGGGGCCAGTGTCTCCGCGATTTCGTAGGTGTTCAGCGCCGCGCCCTTGCGCAGGTTGTCCCCGCACACGAAGAAGTCGAGCGTGTTCGGGAAGTCCAGCGCCTGGCGCACCCGGCCGACGTAGGTCGGGTCCTCGCCGACGACCTCGGCGGGCGTGGGGAACACGCCGTTCTCCGGGTCGTCCACCAGCACGATGGTCGGCTGCGCCTCGAACACCTTGTGCGCTTCGGCCACGGTGACCTCACGCGCGAAGGTGGCGTGCACGGCCAGCGAATGCGTGGTGACCACCGGGACGCGCACGCAGGTGGCCGAGACCTTCAGGTCCGGGATGCCGAGGATCTTGCGGGATTCGTTGCGCACCTTGAGTTCTTCGGAGAACCAGCCGTCGCCCTTGTAGGAACCGGCCGAGGGCACCACGTTGAACGCCAGCGGCGCCGGGAACGGCGAGTCCGAAGTGGACAGACCGGCGGCTTCCAGCGTCTTGCGCACGTCACCGGCGGACACCCCGACCGGCTTGCCCGCGACCGCCTCCAGTTCGGCGTACAGCCGGTCGACGCCTTCCTTGCCCGTCCCGGAAACCGCCTGGTACGAGGCGACCACGAGTTCGGTCAGCTCGAACTCGCGGTGCAGCGCGCCCAGCGCCGCCATCATCGACAGCGTGGTGCAGTTCGGGTTCGCGATGATGCCGCGCGGCCGGTCGCCGACCTTGTCGGCGTTGACCTCCGGCACCACCAGCGGCACGTCGTCGTCCATCCGGAAGGCACCGGAGTTGTCCACCGCCACCGCACCACGGGCCGCCGCGACCGGCGCCCATTGGGCGGACACCTCGTCCGGCACGTCGAACATCGCCACGTCGACGCCGTCGAACGCCTCCGCCGCCAGCTCGACGACGGTCAGCTCCTCCCCGCGCACGGTGATCTTCTTGCCCGCCGACCGCGCCGACGCGATCAGCCGGATCTCGCCCCACGGCAAGGTTTCCCGCTGGTTGATGATGTCGATCATCACGGTGCCCACCGCGCCGGTGGCACCGACCAGAGCCAGAACAGGAGCCATTCCTACCGCCCACTTCCCGCGTAGACGACGGCCTCTTCGTCGCCGCCCAGTTCGAATGCGTCATGGATCGCGCGCACCGCGTCGTCGAGCTGCGCGTCCCGGATCAACACGGAGATCCGGATCTCGGAGGTGTTGATGATCTCGATGTTCACCCCGACCTTGGACAGGGCTTCGCAGAAGGTGGCCGTGACCCCGGGGTGCGAGCGCATCCCGGCGCCGACCAGGGAGACCTTGCCGACGTGGTCGTCGTAGAGCACCGAGGAGAAGCCCAGCTCGTCCTTGATCTTCTCCAGCGACCCGACCGCCTTGGGGCCGTTGGCCTTCGACAGCGTGAAGGTGATGTCCGTGCGCCCGGACGAGGTGTTGGACACGTTCTGCAGCACCATGTCGATGTCGATCTCGGCGTCGGCGATCACCCGGAAGATCCGGGCGGCGGCACCGGCGTGGTCCGGCACCCCGGTGACCGTGATCTTGGCTTCGGAGCGGTCGTGCGCCACACCGGTGATCAACGCTTGTTCCACGGGGATCTCCTCGATCGATCCGGTCACCGTCGTGCCCGGCTTGTCACTGTAGGAAGAACGGACTCGGATCGGCACGCCGTAGCGCCGCGCGTACTCCACCGACCGCAGGTGCAGGATTTTCGACCCGCTCGCCGCGAGTTCCAGCATCTCCTCGTACGGCACGGTGTCCAGCTTGCGCGCGTCCGGCACGATCCGGGGGTCGGCCGAGTACACACCGTCCACATCGGAATAGATTTCGCACACGTCGGCGTTGAGCGCGGCGGCCAGCGCCACCGCGGTGGTGTCGGAACCGCCGCGGCCGAGCGTGGTGATGTCCTTGGTGTCCTGCGCCACGCCCTGGAAGCCGGCGACCAGCGCGATGTAACCCTGCTCCAGTGCTTCGCTGACCCGGCTCGGGGTGACGTCGATGATCCGCGCGTTGCCGTGCACCGCCGTGGTCACCACCCCCGCCTGCGATCCGGTGAACGACCAGGCCTGCGCGCCCTGGGCGGAGATGGCCATCGCGACCAGCGCGTTGGAGATGCGCTCACCCGCGGTGAGCAGCATGTCCATCTCCCGCTCCGGGGGTACCGGGTTCACCTGCTGGGCCAGGTCGAGCAGCTCGTCGGTGGTGTCGCCCATCGCCGAGCAGACCACCACCACCTCGTTACCGGCCTTTTTCGTGGCCACGATCCGCTCGGCCACGCGCTTGATCCGATCAGCGCTCTCCAACGACGATCCGCCGTACTTCTGGACTACGAGCGCCACGGCCCGAACCTCCTCGCCGAGCGGGTGCGAGCCCGCTCCATCGAATTCGACTCAGTCGGTGAGCCTACCGGGATCGGGCAGTCCAGTCGTGTCGTCGTGTGGCCGCGACCACTGCGAATGGCCTGCTCGACTAGGCTGGACGGCGTGTCAAGCACCTCGGTGACCGACCTCACCGGCGCGGCGGGCGCCGGCCGCGGCGGGAATTCCGGCGGCCCGGCTCACCGGCGGCCGGACGAACACCGGGACGGGTGGCGCAGAGCGGGTTTCTTCCTGCTGCCCGCGGCCCTCTTCCTCCTCGTGCGCCAGTTCGGCGTGCTGGTGCTGTCCGTCCTTTCCGGAGTGAACAACACCACAGTCCGCGAGTCGCTGACGTCCTGGGACGGGCAGTGGTTCCTCGGCATCGCGCAGGGCGGTTACGCCGGGGTGCCGCCGACCCTGGTCGACGCCTTCGGCAGGCGCGCGTACGAGACCCCGCTCGCCTTCTTCCCCGGTTACCCGACCGCGGTGCGGTGGCTCACCGAGCTGACCGGGCTGGACCCGGTCACGGCCGCGTTCCTCGTCAGCGGCGCCTTCGGCGTGCTGACCGCGTACGCGCTGGTGCGGCTCGGGCGGATGATCCGCGGCGGGTCGACGCAGACCGGGTACGTCCTGGTGGTGCTGTTCGCCGCCTCGCCGATGGGCGTGGTGCTGTCGATGGCCTACTCGGAGTCGATGTTCTGCGCCGCCGCCGCGTGGGCGCTGGTCTTCGTGCTGGAGGGCCGGTGGCTGGCCGCCGGGGCGTGCACCGCGGTGGCCGGGCTGGTGCGCCCGACCGCGGCCGCGGTGCTGCTGGCCGTCGGGGTCGCGGTGCTGCTGCACGTGGTGCGGCGGCGGGGGGTCTGGCACCCGCTGGCCGGGCTGCTGCTCGCGCCGGTCGGCCTGGTCGGTTACCTGACCTGGGTGGGGGTGCAGCTGCGGCCGCACGCCGGGTGGTTCGCCCAGCTCCAGGCGTGGACCGAGCTGCAGCAACGCGGCTGGGACTCGCGGTTCGACTGGGGGGTGGCCACGGTCACCTTCGCCGGCAAGGCGCTGGGTCACTCGGGTCAGGTGCTGGAGATCGTCACGATCGCCGTCCTGGTGGCCGCCCTGGTGCTGGTGGTGCTCGCGATCCGGCAGCGGCTGGAGCTGCCGCTGGTGCTCTACGGCATCGGCGTGCTGGTGATGGACCTCGGCTCGAACGGGCTGATGAACTCCAAGGCCCGGCTGCTGGTGCCCGCGTTCACCCTGCTCATCCCGATCGCGCTGGCGCTGGCGAAGCGGCGGACGTCGACGGTGGTGCTGGTGCTCGGCGCGGCGACCGTGGCCAGCGCGTGGTTCGGCGCGTATTCACTGACGATTTGGCGGTATGCGATCTGATGAAGGACGCCGAGACGAGCGTGCCGGTCCACGAGCTGATCCGGCGGCGGTGGAGCCCGCGGGCGCTGGACGGGACGGCGGTGGTGACCAGGGCGCAGCTGACCGCCCTGCTGGAGGCCGCGCGCTGGGCGCCGTCCTACGGCAACACCCAGCCCGCCCGGTACCTGGCCGGATTCCGCGGGGACAGCACGTTCGAGGGCATCCTCGGCACGCTGAACTCGGGGAACCAGGCGTGGGCGCACCGCGCGGGGGCGCTGCTCATCGGCGCCGTGGTGACCGCGAACGACAAGGGTGATATCCCCTACGCCGAGTACGGGCTGGGCCTGGCCAGCGAGAACCTGGTGCTGCAGGCGATCGCCGAGGGCCTGGTCGCGCACCAGATGGCCGGTTTCGACCCCCACCTGGTGCGGCGCGAGTTCGACCTGCCGGACGACGTGACGCCGCTGGTCGCCATCGCCGTCGGCACCCAGGGCGACCCGTCCGTGCTGGACGACCGGCGCCGAGCCCGCGAACAGGCCCGGCGGCGGCGGGTGCCGCTGTCGGAATTCGCCTTCACCGGCAGGTGGGGGCGGGCTTTCTAGAGCCCGCCGAGGCGGCGGAAGATGCGGGCCACGATCGACGACACCACCAGCCAGAAGATCGCCGCGATGCCGTAGTTGACCAGCACCTGGGCCTTCTCGTCGGAGATGTTGGTGAACAGGTCGCCGAAGCCGAGGGAGAGCGGGCGCGCCCAGTTGCCGATGAACTGCGTGATGCCGTTCTCCGGGTTCGCGCCGCCGACCACCAGGATCACGTGCACGGCCAGGACCAGCGCGAACACCAGCCCGATCCAGCGCACCACGGCGGCCAGCAGGCCACCGATCCGGGCCCTGGCCGCGCGCCGGTTCGCCCGGCGCTGCTCCTCGGCGGCGACGGCCTCTTCCTCGCGGAACATCTCCGCGCGGGCCGGCGTGCCGGCGACCGGGGGCAACGCCTGCGTCGGGGCCTCTTCCCGACCCTTCGCCGGCTTCTCCGAGTGCTCACCCATGCCAGGAGTTTCGCACGCGGACCGCGCCCCGGGCTACTTGTGAGTAATGAACGCGGGTTTGTTCCCGAGCCGTGACCGTGGTTAAGCTGATCGGCGTGGCACGCGCTCTCCTGCTTCGCTGCCGCGACGGGGCCTGACCAGACCGGCTCCTCGTCGCGGGGCTTTGTGGTGCTGGCAAGACACCGCGCCGGTCGTCAGTGACCAAAAGCAACAGCAGGAGAGACCAGCTCATGAGCACGCCCGAGAAGCCGGCGGCCAGCCGCATCCGCAAGCCGTCCCGGCCCGCCCCGGCCGACCAGCCCCCGTGGAACCCCCAGCGCGGCACCTCCATGCCGGTGCACCGCTACCGCCCGTGGTTCGAACTGGTGGAGAACATCGAGGTGGCCGACCGCACCTGGCCGGACCGCCGCATCGACCGCGCCCCGCTCTGGTGCGCGGTCGACCTGCGTGACGGCAACCAGGCGCTGATCGACCCCATGTCGCCCGCCCGCAAGCGCAAGTTCTTCGACCTGCTGGTGCGCATGGGCTACAAGGAGATCGAGGTCGGCTTCCCGGCCGCCAGCCAGACCGACTTCGACTTCGTGCGCGAGATCATCGACGAAGGCGCCATTCCCGACGACGTGCACATCCAGGTGCTGACCCAGTGCCGCCCGGAGCTGATCGAGCGCACCTTCCAGGCGCTCGAAGGCGCGCCGCGCGCGATCGTGCACATCTACAACTCGACCTCGATCCTGCAGCGCCGCGTGGTCTTCCGCGAGGAGCGCGAGGGCATCAAGAAGATCGCGTTGCAGGCCGCCGAGCTGGTGGTCGAGTACGCGGCGAAGTACTCCGACACCGACTTCCGCTTCCAGTACTCCCCCGAGTCCTACACCGGTACCGAGCTGTCCTACGCCGCCGAGGTGTGCAACGCGGTCACCGACATCTGGCAGCCGACCCCGGCCCGCCCGGCGATCCTGAACCTGCCGGCGACCGTCGAGATGGCCACGCCGAACGTCTACGCCGACTCGATCGAGTGGATGCACCGCAACCTGGAGCGCCGCGACGCGGTGATCCTGTCGCTGCACCCGCACAACGACCGCGGCACCGGCGTCGCCGCCGCCGAGCTGGGTTACCAGGCGGGCGCGGACCGGATCGAGGGCTGCCTGTTCGGCAACGGCGAGCGCACCGGCAACGTGGACCTGGTCGCGCTGGGCATGAACCTCTACAGCCAGGGCATCGACCCGCAGATCGACTTCTCCGACATGGACGAGATCAAGCGCACGGTCGAGTACTGCAACCAGCTGCCGGTGCCCGAGCGCAGCCCGTGGGGCGGGGACCTGGTGTTCACCGCGTTCTCCGGCAGCCACCAGGACGCGATCAACAAGGGCCTGGACGCGCTGGGCCGGGCCGCCGAGAAGGCGGGGGTGCCGGTGGACGAGCACCCGTGGGAGGTGCCGTACCTGCCGATCGACCCGAAGGACGTCGGCCGCAGCTACGAGGCCGTGATCCGGGTGAACTCGCAGTCCGGCAAGGGCGGTGTCGCCTACATCATGAAGAGCGAGCACCAGCTGGACCTGCCGCGGCGGTTGCAGATCGAGTTCTCCAAGACCATCCAGCGGCACACCGACACCGCCGGTGGTGAGGTCGACCCGGTCACCATGTGGAACGCGTTCTCGGCCGAGTACCTGGAGCCGCGGACCCCGCTGGAGCTGGTGCGCCAGCACGTCACCGACAACGGGGGCGGCGAGTACGAGATCTCCGCCACGGTCCGGGTCGACGGCGACGAGCACGAGGTCACCGGCCGCGGCAACGGTCCGATCGCCTCGTTCTTCGACGCGCTGGCCGGGGTCGGCTTCGACCTGCGGCTGCTGGACTACAGCGAGCACACGCTCACCCCCGGCGACGACGCGAAGGCGGCGTCGTACATCGAATGCGCGATCGACGACCGCGTGTTCTGGGGCGTCGGCGTCGACCCGTCGATCGTCACCGCTTCGCTGCGGGCCGTGGTGTCCGCGGTGAACCGCTCGCACCGGTAAGCCGTGCGCGCCGAGCGGCTGGTGGCCCTGCTGTTCACCCTGCAGCGCAAGCGGGGTGCGACGGCGGCCGAGCTGGCCTCGTCGCTCGGCGTGTCCGAGCGCACCATGCACCGCGACCTGGCGGCGCTCCGCGAGGCGGGCGTTCCGCTGTGGACGGAACCGGGGCGCGGCGGCGGGGTGCGGCTGGTCGACGGCTGGCGCGCCCGGCTGGACGGGTTGACCTCGCGCGAGGCCGTGGCGATCTTCGCCTTCGGCGTGCCGGAGGCGCTGGGCGCGCTCGGCCTCGGCACCGCGGTGTCCGCGGCACACGCGAAGGTGTCGGCGAGCCTGCCGAAGGAGCTGCGCGAGCAGGCGGAACACGTGGCCGGGCGCTTCCACCTGGACGCGCCCGGCTGGTTCCGCGGGGAGGACTCGGCGGAGGCGCTGGCCGCCGTGGCGCGGGCGGTGTGGGAGTCGCGGCGGCTGCGGGTCTCGTACCGGCGGCGGGACAAGGTCGCCGAACGGCTGCTGGAACCGCTGGGCCTGGTGCTGAAGGCGGGGGTCTGGTACCTGGTCGCGCGGGTCACGGAGGACGACGCGCTGCGGACCTACCGGGTGGGGCGGATCGCCGCCGCCGAGGTGCTGGACGAGCGGTTCACCCGGCCCGCCGAGTTCGACCTGCCGGGCTGGTGGCGCGAGTCGTCGGCGGAGTTCGAGCGGTCGACGATGACGCTGGCGGTGACGCTGCGGCTGAGCGGCCGGGCGTTCCGCCGGTTGCCGGTCGTGCTCGGCGTGGAGTCGATGACCCCGCTCTCCCGCCGCGACCTCGACGACGGCTGGGTCGAGGTGGCGTTGCGGATGGAGGCGTTCGACATCGCGCTGGGGCAGCTGACCGCGCTGGGGAGCGAGGTGGAGGTGCGCAGCCCGGAGTCGCTCCGGCGGGCCCTGGCTGCCGTCGGCGCGGAGATGGCCGCCCGGAACGCCCCCGTGGCCGAGCAGGCGTAGCGGGCCGCATCGTTGCTGGGCGGGCACCCGCCCAGCAACGATGCGGCGGCGAGAGGATCAGCGGTAGCCGGTGGCGTCGGCGGGTTTGCCGACTGACTCGACTTCGGCGACGTAGCGCCAGGCGTCCGGGCGGCTGCCGTCGACGTCGTCGATGGAGTACAGCGCCGCCAGTTGGCCGCTGCTCACGGTCTGCCCGGCGAAGCGGGCGCGCTCCGGATCGGCGGCGAGGGCGGCGACGGTCCGGCCCGCGTAGGTGGGGGTTTCCGAGATGACGAAGTGCGGGTGGTGCGCGCACGCGTCCCGCCAGTTCGCCTCGGTGACCCCGAACGCCTCCAGCATCGCCTCCGAGCGGAGCCAGCCGGGGGTGAAACCGATTGCGGTGCAGCCGTACGGCTCCAGCTCCGCCGCCTGCCCGATGGCCAGCAGGTGCCCGTTCGCCTTCGCCAGGTAGTACGGCAGCGTAGCGCCCTTGCGGTAGTTCGCGTTGTACTCCTGCGTGCCGTCGGTCATTTCGACCACCAGCCCACCCGGCTGCCGGATCATCAGCGGCAGCAGGTGGTGGCTGGTGATCAGGTGCGAATGCACCCCCAGCCGCAGCTGGTGCAGCCCCTTCTCCAGGTCGTGCTGCCAGATGGGCGTGTCCCACTCCAGGTAGTTGTCGCCGCCCCACAGGCCGTTGACCAGGATGTCCAGCTTCCCCTGCTCCCGGTCCACCCGCGCCGCCAGCTCGGCCACCTGCGTGCTCTCCAGGTGGTCCACCCGGATCGCGATCGCCTTGCCACCCGCTTCCTCGACCAGTTCCGCGGTGTCCTCAATAGACTCCGGGCGGTCCACTTCGGACCGCTGGGTGCGGGTGGTGCGGCCCGTGACGTACACCGTCGCCCCCTGGCGGCCGAGTTCGACCGCGATCGCCCGGCTGGCGCCGCGGGTGCCCCCGGCGACCAGCGCGACCTTGCCCGACAGTGCGTTCCCCATGCGTGCTCCGTTCTCGAAGAAACCGACGAGCACCAGCTTCGGCCCGAACCATGACAGAACCTGGCATGGTTTCACGAAATCCGTTCGGCCACCTCGGCGCGCAACGCGTCCAGCACCGCCGCCACCGCCGGGCGGCTCGCCGCGCCCCGGCGCAGCACCACCTCGATGTGCCGGGCGGCCCGGATCCCGGCCAGCGGCCGCCGCAGCAGGCATTCGCCCGCCGCCCGGCTGATCGCGTACCGCGGCAGCAGCGCCACCCCGTGCCCGGCCGCGACCAGCGCCTCGCTCACCCGGAAGTCGTTGATCCGCTGGAACACCGTCGGCTGCACCCCGGTGCGCACGGTCAGCGACCGCAGCACGTCGTCCACCGGGAACCCGACGTCCACCCCGATCCAGCGCTCGCCTGCCAGCTCGGCCAGCTCGACGCGCTCCTCCCCGCCCAGCCGGTGCCCCGGTGGCAGCGCCACGTCCAGCGGTTCACGCAGCAGGTGCACCACGTCGAGCCGGTCCGAACCGAACGGCGGCGCGTGCTCGTCGCGGTGGGCGACCACCAGGTCGAAGTCGGCGACCAGCCCCGGCACCTCGGACGGGACCATGTCGATGTCGCGCACGTCGACCTCGAGGCCGTCGAACCCGGCCACCCGGTGCAGCAGGCCCGGCAGCAACAGCAGCGCCCCCGACGGGAACACCGCCAGCCGCACCCGGCCACGCGGCACGCTGCGGTAGGTGTCCAGTTCGGACTCCGCGCGGTCGAGCGCGGCCAGCACCTCGTCGGCCCGGCCGACCAGCGCGCGACCGGCGTCGGTGAGCCGCAGCCCGCGACCGGCCGGTTCGGTCAGCGGCAGGCCGACCTCCGCCTGCAGCGCCCGCAGTTGCTGGGACACCGCCGACGGCGTGCAGTGCAGCGCCCGCGCGGCGGCCGTCACGCTGCCGCGGTCGGCGAACTCGCGCAGCGTTCGGAGGCGGCCGATGTCCATGCGCACCAGCCTAGAGCAACTCTGAAGACGCGCTTCAAGGTCATTGCAGTTATTCTCGCTGGTTCTTCACGGTCAGCCACTGCACAGTGGGGGCATGGCCCGCCGAGATCTCTTCACCGCCCTGCTCGTCGCCCTGCTCTGGGGCTGCAACTTCCTGGCCATCCACGCGCTGCTCGAGCACTTCCCGCCGCTGTTCGCCGGCGCGTTGCGCTTCGCCGTCATCGCCGTGCCGACGATCCTGTTCATCCCCTGGCCGAAGGTGAAGGTGCGCCACCTGCTCGGTTACGGCCTCGGCTTCGGCACCGGCCAGTTCGCCTTCCTGTTCATCGCGATGGACAACGGCATGCCGACCGGGCTCGCGTCGCTGGTGCTGCAGGCGTCGGCGCCGTTCACCGTGCTGCTCGGCACGGTTTTCCTGCGGGAGAAGTTCAGCGGGCGCCAGACCGTCGGCATCGTGATCGCCATCGGCGCGATGGTGGTGATCGCCCTGCAGCAGGCCGAGACGGCCGCGCTGCTGCCCGTGCTGCTCACCCTGCTGGCCGCGTTGAGCTGGGCGATCGGCAACCTCAGCACACGCCGGGCCCAGCCGTCGAACGCACTGCACTTCACGCTGTGGATGTCGGTGGTGCCACCGCTGCCGATGCTGGCGCTGTCGGTGCTCGTCGAAGGCCCCGGCGCCGGTTGGCACGCGCTGGCCACGATCGGCACCGCCAGCGGCTGGACCTCGCTCGGCGGGCTCACCTACATCGTGGTGTTCGGCACGGTGATCGGCTCCGGGCTGTGGACCACGCTCATGCAGAAGTACCCGGCCGGCCGGGTGGCGCCGTTCTCGCTGCTGGTGCCGGTGGTCGGCATGTCGGGCGCCTTCGTCTTCCTCGGCGAGCGGCCGCACCCGGTGGAGGTGCTGGCCGGGGTGGTGCTGGTCGGCGGGGTGCTGCTCGGGTCAACCCAGCGAAGCCAGCGCCGCGCCGACCGGGACCTCACCGGCGAGGACGTCGAACCCCCGGTTCTCCGTGAGCGGCTCGCCAATTGACGCCACCAGCACCGCGGCCACGTCCTGCCGGGACACCCGTCCCGGCTCCAGGTGCCCGTCGATCCGCACCCGGCCGGTGAACGGGTCGTCGGTGAGCGTGCCGGGCCGGACCACCGTCCAGGTCAGGCTGGACCGGCGCAGGATGCTGTCGGAGACCTGCTTGGCCAGCAGGAACGAGCGCACCAGCCGATCGCCCTGGTCGGGTGAGTCGGCGAACTGCGCGGAGAGCTGGACGAAGCGGACCACGCCCGCCTTCTCGGCGGCGCGGATGGCGGCGATGGCGCCGTCGCGGTCGACCAGGTTCACCGCGGACGGGTCCGGGTCGGCCGCCCCGGCGGTGTTGATCACCACGTCGGCTCCGGCGCAGGCGTCGACCAGCGCATCGGGGAAGGAGGCCAGGTCCGCGACCACCGGTTCGGCGCCGAGCGCGGCGGCCTGCTCACCGCGGCGCCGGCTGCGCACCCCGGCCCGCACGGTGTGCCCCTGCCGCCGCAGCAGCCGCACCACGTGGCTGCCGGTCCGCCCGGACGCCCCCAGCACTGTGACCCGCATAACAGTGATGTTGCCATGAAAACGGCCCCACCGGCGGGGAGCCGGTGGGGCCGTTGCCATACCGATCTACACGTCCATCGCCTCGACGACCGAAGCCACGTGCGGGACGTCGGGGTTCACGCCCGCGTCCACCTCGACCAGTTCCGCCGACACCGCGTGCGGCTTGATCCGGCCGTCCCGGATGTCTTCGGCCCAGTGGCAGGCCACCCGGTGCCCGGGAGCGGCGCCGTCGAGCAGGCGCAGCTGCGGGCGGTCGGTGTCGCACAGCGTCTCCTGCTTCCACGGGCACCGCGTGTGGAAGCGGCAGCCGCTCGGCGGATTGGCCGGCGAGGGCAGGTCACCGGCGAGCAGGATCTGCTCACGGCTGTCCTCCACCACCGGGTCCGGCACCGGGATCGCCGAGAGCAGCGCCCTGGTGTACGGGTGCAGCGGCTCGTCGTACAACGCGTCGGAGTCGGCTTCCTCCACCAGCGAACCCAGGTACATCACGCCGATCCGGTCGGAGATGTGCCGCACCACGGCCAGGTCGTGCGCGATCACCAGGTAGGTCAGCCCCAGGCGGTCCTGCAGCTCCTCCATCAGGTTGACCACCTGCGCCTGCACCGACACGTCCAGCGCGGACACCGGCTCGTCGGCCACGATCAGGTCCGGCTCCACCGCCAGCGCCCGCGCGATGCCGATGCGCTGGCGCTGACCACCGGAGAACTCGTGCGGGTACTTCCGCAGCGAACTCTCCGGCAGGCCGACCGCGGCGAGCAGCTCGCGCAACCGCGCCGCGGTCTGCTCCTTGCCCTTGTCCAGCCCGTGCGCCCGCATGCCCTCGACCAGGATCGACTCCACCGACTGGCGCGGGTCCAGGCTGGACAGCGGGTCCTGGAAGATCATCTGCATGCGACGGCGCATCTTGCGCAGGTTCTCGCCCTTGAGTTGGGCCACGTCGGTGCCGTCGAAGACCACCGAGCCGTCGGTCGGCTCGGTGAGCCGCAGCATCGCCCGCCCGAGGGTGGACTTGCCGCAGCCGGACTCGCCGACCAGGCCGTAGGTCTCCCCGCGCTCGATCGACAGGTCCACCCCGTCGACCGCGTAGACGTAGCCGACGGTCTTGTCGACCACCACGCCGCGCTTGATCGGGAAGTGCACCTTCAGGCCCTCGACGCTGACCAGCACGTCGTTGTTCTCGCTCATCGGGTTCCCTCCCCCGCGGTCACCTTCGGCAGCGCCACCGGGTTGTGGCAGCGCAGCAGCCCGGCGCCGTCCGGTTCCAGCGCCGGGGTCACCTGGCGGCAGGTGTCCAGCGCGTTCGGGCAGCGCGGCGCGAAGGCGCACCCGCTGTCCCACGGAATGTTGTCGGCCACCGAACCGCGGATCGGGACCAGCTTCTCCCCGCGCCCGGCGTCCAGCCGCGGGATCGAGGCGAGCAGCCCGTGCGTGTACGGGTGCCGCGGGGTGGCGAACAGCGAGTGCCGCTCGGCGCGCTCGACGATCCTGCCGCCGTAGAGCACGTTCACCTCGTCGCACAGCCCGGCGACCACGCCGAGGTCGTGCGTGATCATGATCAGCGCGGTACCGGTGTCGCGCACCAGTTCCTGCAGCAGCGCCAGGATCTGCGCCTGGATGGTCACGTCGAGCGCGGTGGTCGGCTCGTCCGCGATGAGCAGCCGCGGCCGGCAGGCCAGCGCGATGGCGATCAGCGCGCGCTGCCGCATCCCACCGGAGAGCTGGTGCGGGTACTCCGACAGCCGCCGCGTCGGGTCCGGGATGCCCACCTTCGCCAGCAGGTCACCGGCCTCGGCCATGGCCGCCTTGCGGGACATGCCGCGGTGGCGTTCGAGCACCTCGGTGACCTGGATGCCGATCGGGATCACCGGGTTCAGCGAGGACAGCGGGTCCTGGAAGACCATGCCGAGGTCCCGGCCGCGCCGGTCCCGCATCTCGCCCTCGCCCAGCTTGAGCAGGTCGGTGCCGTCGAACTCGACCGAGCCGGTGACCGTGTTGCCGCGCTTGGCCAGCAACCGCATGATCGCCAGCGAGGTCACCGACTTGCCGCAGCCGGACTCGCCGACCAGGCCGACCGTCTGGCCGGGTTCGACGTCGAAGCTCACCCCGTCGACCGCGGTGAACGGCCGCTCACCCTTGCGCTGGAACACGACCTTCAGGTCGCGCACTTCGAGCAGAGCCATGTCGTCTCACCGCCTGTTCTTCGGGTCGAGTGCCTCGCGCATGGACTCCCCGAGCAGGGTGAAGCCCAGCGCCACGATGATGATCGCGATGGCCGGGTAGAAGGCCAGTTCCGGGCGGATGTCCAGGAACTGCCTGGCCGCCTTGCCCAGCATCAGGCCCCATTCCGCGCGGGTGGGGTCCGGGTCGCCGAGGCCGAGGAACGACAGCGCCGCCGCCTCGATGATCGAGGTGGCCAGCGTCAGCGTGGCCTGCACGATCACCGGGCCCAGCGAGTTCGGCAGCATGTGCCGCAGCACGATGGTGTGCCGCTTGACGCCGAGCGAGGTGGCCGCCAGCACGTGGTCGCTGGAGCGTTGCGCGAGCATGGTGCCGCGCAGCAGCCTGGCGAAGATCGGCACGCTGACCATGGCGACCGCGATGATCACCGTCCACTGGCTCGGCTTCGCCGCCAGCGCGGCGATCGAGATGGCCAGCAGCAGGCTCGGGATGGACAGCATGACGTCCACCAGGCGCATCAGCACGGTGTCCACCCAGCCGCCGAACGCGCCCGCGATGCCCCCGATGACCATGCCGATGGCCAGGCCGATCAGCGTGGCCATCACCCCGACGAGCAGGGTCTGCTGCGCGCCGACGAGCATCCGGGAGAGCAGGTCGCGGCCGAAGTCGTCGACACCGAGCGGGAAGCCGGACCGCGGGCCGGGGATGATGCCCTGGCCCAGCGCCACTTCGCTCTGCAGGTAGCGCTCGTACGGGTCCTTCGGCGCCAGCAGCGGCGCGAACGCCGCCAGCAGCAGGAACAACCCGGTGATCACCGCACCGGTGATCGCCACCGGGTTGCGGGCCATCCGGCGGAACGCCTGCTGCATGAGGCTGTGCCCGGTGGCCGAGGCGAGGTCGTCGACCTTGTCCTTCTTGCGGGTCAGCAGGTTGGTCATCGCACACGCACCCTCGGGTCGATGATGCCGTAGGAGATGTCCACCAGCATGTTCACCAGCACGTAGACCACCGCGCCGAGCAGGATCAGCGCCTGCAGCCGCGGGTAGTCACGCCGTTCGATGCCCTCGGCCAGCAGCGAGCCGATGCCGTTGAGGTTGAACACCCGCTCGGTCAGCACGGCGCCGCCGAGCAGCAGCCCGGTCTGCAGGCCGATCGTGGTGGCCACCGGCAGCAGCGCGTTGCGCAGCACGTGGCGGCGGCGGATGGTCGGCGCGCCGAGCCCCTTGGACTGGGCGGTGCGGATGAAGTCCTCGTTCAGCACGTCCAGCACCGAGGCGCGGGTGATGCGCACGATCACCGCCAGCGGAATGGTGGCCAGCGCCGCCGCGGGCAGCACCAGGTGCACGATGGCGTCCCACGAGGCGTCCCACTCCTGGGTGAGCAGGCCGTCGAGCACGGCGAACCCGGTCACCTCGGTGGCGCCGATCAGGGTGTCCTGCCGCCCGCCGACCGGGAACAGGCCCAGTTGCTCGGCGAAGACGAACTGCAGCAGGTAACCGAGGAAGAACACCGGCACGGCGACCCCGACCAGGGTGGCCATGATCGTGGTGTTGTCCAGGAAGCCGCCGCGGAACCGGGCGGCGACGTAACCGAGCGGGACGCCGAGGCCGACCGCGAGCAGCAGCGCGGCCACGGACAGCTCGATGGTGGCCGGCAGGGCGAAGCCGATCTCGGTCAGCACCGGCTGGGTGGAGATCAGGGAGTTGCCGAAGTCCCCGGTCAGCACGCGGCCGAGGAACTTGAAGTACTGGATGAAGATCGGCTGGTCGAGGCCGAGGATCTGGTTCAGCTCGGCGATCTTCTCGGGGGTGGCCTTGTCGCCGAGCAGCGCGCCCGCTGGTCCACCGGGTAGTGCGCGGAGCCAGGCGAAAACAAGGATGGACAGGATCAATAGCGTCGGGATCGCTTGTAGCAGCCGACGCACGATGAATCGGAGCATGGGAGATCTTTCTGGGTAGCCCTGGTGGTGGCGGGCCAAGGGGCGGGACGCAGATTACGCGCCCCGCCCCTGGTCGGCTAATTCCCCTGGAACTAACCCAGGCTCACGGTGTTGAAGCGTTCGTCGGTGAGCGGGCTGGGCACCATGCCCTGCACCTTCGGCCCGACGACCAGCGCCGGGGTCGGGTAGGCGATCGGCACCGCGGGCAGGTACTCCATGATCTGCTTGTTCACGCCCTGGTAGGCCTGGGCGTGCGGGCCCTCGCCCTGGGTGGCGTCGGCGGTGGCCAGCGCCTGGAACAGCTGGTCGTTCTTGAACCCGAACTCCGGCTTCTCGCGGCCGAAGAAGGTCCCGACGAAGTTGCCGGCGTCGTTGTAGTCACCGGTCCAGCCCAGCAGGTGCAGGTCGTGCTTGCCGAGCTTCTGCACGTCGTCCTTGTAACCGCCGTTCCACGGCTTGGCGATCGGCTCGATGTTGACGCCGATGGCCTTGAGGTCCTCGGAGATCGCGGTGAAGGTGTCCGCCGGGTTCGGCATGTACGGCCGGGTGACCTCGGTCGGGTAGTAGAACTTCAGCGACAGGCCCTCGGCACCGGCTTCCTTGAGCAGCTGCTTGGCCTTCTCCGGGTCGTACGGGTACTTCGGCACGTCCTCGGTGTAACCGGCGATCGCCTTCGGCACGAACTGGGTGGCCACCTCGGAGCCCTCGGCCAGCTTGCTCTTGACGAACTGCTCGCGGTTGATGCCGTAGGCCAGCGCCTGACGCACCTTCACGTCGGCCAGCTTCGGGTTGCCCTTCTGGTTGATGCCCAGGTAGAGCACGTTGAACGAGGGGCGGATCAGCACGTTCTGGCCCTCGTTGCGCAGCAGCTGGTAGTCGGCGGGGGCCGGGTAGTCGAAGCCCTGGATGTCGCCGGACTTCAGCTGCTGCTTGCGGCCGTTCTCGTCCTTGATCACCTTGAAGATGAGCTTGTCGAGCTTGGCCTTTTCCCAGTGCGCTTCGTTGCGGACCAGGGTGATCTCGCCCTTGCCCTGGTCGTAGCCCTCGAACTTGAACGGACCGGTGCCGGTCGGGTGCAGGTTCGCGTAGTCGCTGTAGGAGAAGGAGTCGCCGGTCTGGGTGACCTGGTCGGCGTTGTACTTCTTCAGCGCCTCGGGGCTGGACATGGACAGCGACGGCAGGGTGAACGCCGCCGGGAACGCGCCCTTGGCCTTGTTCAGGTTGAGCACCGCGGTCGACTCGTCCCTGGCTTCGCAGTTCTTGTAGACCGGGTCGCCGGCGGCGTCGCCCTCGTTGGCCGCGAAGCCCTCGAACACGTCGCCGTAGTAGATCATCTGGCTCTGCGCCGCCTGGCCCTTCATGTTGAACCAGCGGTCGAAGTTGAAGCAGACGGCGGCGGCGTTGAACGGGGTGCCGTCGTGGAAGCTGACGTTCTTGCGCAGGCTGAACGTCCAGGTCTTGCCCTCGTTGCTGGACTCCCACTTCTCCGCCAGCGAGCCGACCACCTCGGCGGTGCCCGGCTTGTTCTGCAGCAGGGTGTCGTACATCTGCCGGGTGATCCGGAAGGTCTCGCCCTCGTCGTTGAAGATGGGATCGAACATCTTCGGGTTGCCGGCGGCTCCGAAGATGAACGTGCCCGTGTTGTCGCTCCCGGCGTCACGCTGGGATTCGGCACAGGCGGTCACAGAGAGCGCGAGCGCACCGGATAGCCCGATCAGGGCGATACGGCGCGTTCGAACGCCTCGCGATTGGAGCATGTTGGCACCCCTTGGACATGTTCAGATCGGACCGCCCGGTTATCGGACAGCCGGGCGGTGCATTGGTGTGGTGGCCGACACTAGCCGGTTATCGGGCGCTCACTTAAGCACTGGAGGTTACGATCGCGCTACGTGAGTGACACCGTCGGCGCACAACGCTCACGAATGGTGACTGTGCGTGGCGAATTTCGGCGCCACTGGTACGAACGGACGCACCGCGTTGGACTCGATGCGCACCGTTGCGGCGTCCGCGGTGCGGTCGGCGAGGAACCAGCCGAGTTCGAAGTCCTGCCAGTCACGCAGGTGCTTTCGCTCGCTTTCCCCGTCACGCGAGACCGCGCGTTCCAGGCGGGTGGCCTGGTCCAGACCATCGAGCCAGGCCAGGCACGTCAAGTGAGCGCGCACCGAGGCCCGACCGGCGGAAACGCCCTCCAGCACCAGCACCTCGGGAACACGCACAGTGATCAGCTCACCCGGCACGGGCGTGCCGGAGGTCCAGTCCATCCGGCGATAGGCACCGCGGTGGCCGCGGGCGAGCGGGCGGAGCACCCCGTCGCGAAGGCGTGGCCACCAGGACACCGGATCGTCCCAGGTGGCGAACTCGTCGGTGCCGATGCCGAGCGCGTCGACCCCGCGCTCGGCGAATTCGGCGAGCAGGGTGCCCGCCAGCGTGGTCTTGCCCGATCCGGACGGCCCGTCCACGGCGACCAGCCGGACCCCGCCGAGCGCGGGCCCGCCCGCGAGCACCCGCTCGGCGATCACAGGGCGCGGCGTCCCGAAAGCGCGCGCCCCAGGGTCAGTTCGTCGGCGAACTCCAGGTCGCCGCCCATCGGCAGGCCCGAGGCCAGCCGGGTGACCGACAGGCCGGGGAAGTCGCGCAGCATCCGGACCAGGTAGGTCGCGGTGGCCTCGCCCTCGGTGTTCGGGTCGGTGGCGATGATGACCTCCTTGACCTCCTCCCCGCCGATGCGGGCCAGCAGCTCACGGATGCGCAGCTGGTCGGGGCCGATGCCGGAGAGCGGGTCGAGCGAACCGCCGAGCACGTGGTAGCGGCCCTTGAACTCGCGGGTGCGCTCCACCGCGAGCACGTCCTTGGGCTCCTCGACCACGCAGATCAGCGACAGGTCGCGGCGGGTGTCCCGGCAGATGCGGCAGTTCGCCTGCTCGGAGACGTTGCCGCAGATCTCGCAGAACTGCACGCCCTCCTTGACCTTGCCGAGGACCTCCTGCAGCCTGCCGATGTCCACCGGGTCCGCGCCGAGCAGGTGGAAGGCGATGCGCTGGGCGCTCTTCGGCCCGACCCCGGGCAGCCGCCCGAGCTCGTCGATGAGGTCCTGGACCACACCCTCGTACAAGGTGGGCTGCCCTACTGACCGGGCAGGCCCGGCAGGCCGAGGCCGCCGAGGTCCGGCATGCCGCCGCCACCGAGGCCACCGGCGAGCGGGCCGAGCTTCTCCTCGGTGAGCTTCTGCGCGTTGGCCGTGGCGTCGCGGACCGCGGCCACCACCAGGTCGGCCAGGGTTTCGGTGTCCTCGGGGTCGACCACCTTCGGGTCGATGGTCAGGCTCTTCAGCTCGAGCCCGCCGCTGACCACCGCGGTCACCAGTCCGCCGCCCGAGGTGCCGGTGACCTCGGCCTTGGCCAGTTCGTCCTGCGCGCTGACCAGTTGCTCCTGCATCTTCTGCGCCTGCTGCAGGATCTGCTGCATGTCGAAGCCGCCGCCGGGTTGCACCATTCTTCGCTTCCGATCGCTAGCTCGGGTGGGGGAGTACGCCTACCTCCAGCCTAGCCGGGGCCGCCGGTGTGACACGGTGTCGGTGTGATTCGACGGACGCTGGCCGTGGTCGCGGTGGTGCTGGCAGGTGGTTGCGCGGCGGAAACACCCACACCCGCGCGGGTCCCCGTGACGGTGCCCGCTCCGGTGGCGCCGTCGGCTCCGGCGGTGACCCCCACCACGGCCGTGCCCCCGGTTCAAGCGCCGGTGGTGGTGCTCGACCCCGGGCACAACGGCGGCAACGCGGCGAACCCCGCGGCGATCAACAAGCCGGTGCCCGCCGGGCGCGGGCGCACGAAGCCCTGCAACACCACCGGAACCGCCACGAACGACGGTTACCCCGAGCACGCGTTCACCTTCGACGTGGCGCAGCGAACCGGGAAACTGCTGTCGGAGAAGGGAATCCGGGTGGTGTTCACCCGGGACGACGACACCTCGGTCGGGCCGTGCGTGGACGAGCGCGCGGAGATCGGGAATTCGGCGCGGGCGGCGGCGGTGGTTTCCATCCACGCCGACGGCAACACCTCCCCCGGCGCCGGCGGTTTCCACATCGCCCATTCGTCGCCGCCGTTGAACGACGCGCAGGGCGAGCCCGCGGCGAAGCTGACCCGGTCGTTGCGGGACGGGTTGCGGGACAACGGTTTCCGCTACTCCGACTACCTCGGCGAAGAAGGGCTTTCACCACGCGGTGACCTGGCGGGGCTGAACCTGTCCGAACGCCCGGCGGCCTTGGTCGAATGCGGGAACATGCGCAACGCCGCCGAAGCCGCCCGGATGTCCACTCCGGACGGACGGCAGCAGTACGCGACGGCCATCGCCGGCGGCATCCTGGCCTACCTCGGCGGCTGAGCGTCGAACCGCTCCTGCGCGTCGGCCACCGCCTCGCCGCAGCTTTCCGCCCACCTGGTCAGCACGGCGATCGGGGCCACCAGCGTGCCGCCGAGTTCGGTGAGCCGGTACTCCACGCGGGGCGGCACCTCGGCGAACACCTGCCGCTCGACCAGCCCGTGCCGTTCGAGACGGCGCAGGGTCTGGGTGAGCATCTTCTTGGAGATGCCGCCGATCAGCCCGATCAGCTCGCCGTGGCGGCGCGGCCCGCGGCTGAGCGCGAAGACGACCACCACCGCCCACTTGTCGGCGATGATCTCCACGGCCAGGCGGGCCGGGCAGTCGGCGAGGAAAACATCGGCTCCACCAGAGAAGTCACCCACGGTTCCCAGGGTACCGATTGGTGCCCGTCGGCTGCCTAACCTCGGGCCCATGAAACTCCCCGAAAGCACGCACCGGTTGTTCCAATCCACGCACCACGCCACCGTGGTCACCACCAATCCCGACGGCACCCCGCAGACGTCGCTGGTCTGGGTGGACCGGGACGGCGACGAACTGCTGATCGGCATGGAGGGCGGTCGCCCGAAGGCCAGGAACCTGCGGCGGGACCCGCGGGTCACGCTGCTCATCGAAGACCACGAGAACGACGAGGTGCGCGGGTTGCGGCAGTACCTGCTGCTGCACGGCACCGCGGTGGTCACCGGCCCCGGCATCCCGGACCAGTTCGACGCGCTGATGGACGCGCAGGCACGGCGTTACCTGGGGTTGCCGCAGTACCCGTTCGAGAACCGCAGCTCGGAAACCGCGGTGGTGGTACGGATCACGCCGGAGAAGATCGGCGGCAACGGCCCCTGGGCGAGCTGATCCCGACTGCCGCGAGAATCAACGGCGACGGCCCCTGGCGCATTGGTCGAGGGGCCGGGCGCCCAGGCACGACGCCAGCTCGGACTGCCGATGCTCGTTCGAAGATCGCTCCTCGGGGACCACCGTGATGCCCCCGAGAAGATCAGCGGCAACGGCCCCTGGGCGAGTTGATCGAGAGGGGTGACCAGGCACGGCGCCACCTCGGGCGGCCGCAGTCCTCCTTCGGCACGGGACTCCCCTTCGAAATCGCGGCTCGGAAGCCGCCGTGGTGGGCAGGCCCGGTTAATCGAGGGGGCGGGCGCCCAGGTGCTCGGAGAGCAGGCGGTGCGCCTTTTCCTCGGCCTCGTCGGCGGCCGGGGTGGGGGGCGGCGGAGGTGGCGGGACCGTGCCGCTGGGGGGCGGCGGGGTGGTCGCCGCGTCGAGGTATTCCTCCTCGTCCTCCGGCTCGGGCGGGAGGGGGATGTCCGGCTCGGTCGTGGTGACCTTCGGCTTCGGTGGCTCCGGCGGTGGCGGCGGCGCCGCGGGGCGGCCCTCCGACGGACGGCGGAACCGCTGCTGCGGCTTCTCCTCGGTCGCCTGCTGGGCGTTGTGCTGCTGCTGGGGCGCCTGCCGCTGCGACGGGGCGGCGGCCTGCGGTTTCGCGTTGCCGTGCACGCAGGTCACCCGCCACTCGCCGCCGAGCACCTCGCGCAGGGCGTTGGCGATCTTCTCCGCGTTGTGCGGCTCGGCGAGGCGGCGGGCCAGCGGCTCGGCGGTGTGCGTGAGCACCACGGACGAGCCGTCGACGCTCTGCACCCCGGCCTGGGTCAGCATCGCCTCGGTGCTCCGGCCACCGGGGATCTTGCGGATCGCGGCCAGCAGCTCCGGCCACACCCGCCGCACGGCCGCGGCGTCCATCGCCCCGGCCACCGGCGCCTCCGGCACGGTGGCCGGTGGCGGCGGCGCGGTCACCGGCGGCGGCGGAGCCACCGGAGCGGGCGGGGCCGGCTGCTCACGCTGCACGGGGGGCGGGACGGGTGGTGCGGCCTCGGTTTCGGGCGCACCCGCCCCACCGGTGACGGGCTGGCGCCGGGAGGGGCGCTGGAAGCGCTCGGCTCCACCCGAAGCTCCTCCCGAAGGCGAGACAGCCGAGACAGCCGGGACAGCCGGAGGAGCAGCGGCACCACCCTCGACAGGAGCAACGGTGGCTCGCCGTTCCAGCCGTTCCAGGCGCTGCAGCAACGCGGCCTCGCCGTCGGCGGCGGAGGGCAGGAGCATCCGCGCGCACAGCAGCTCCAGCAGCAACCGCGGCGCCGTGGCACCCCGCATCTCCAGCAGCCCGTTGTGCACGATCTCCGCATACCGGGACAGCGTGGCCAACCCCGCCCGTTCGGCCTGCGCGACCATCCGGGCCAGCTCGTCCTCCGGCGCCGAGACCAGGCCGCGGGTGGCCGCGTCCGGGACCGAGCGCAGGATGACCAGGTCCCGCAGGCGGTCCAGCAGGTCGGTGGCGAACCGGCGCGGGTCGTGCCCGGCCTCGGTGAGCCGCTCGACGGTGCCGAACACGGCCGTCGAATCGTCCGCCGCCAGGCCCTCGACCATGTCGTCGATCAACGCGACGTCGGTGACGCCGAGCAGCGAGACGGCGCGCTCGTAGGTCACGCCCTCCGGCCCGGCCCCGGCCAGCAGCTGGTCCAGCACGGACTGGGTGTCCCGCGCGGAACCGCCACCGGCCCGGATGACCAGCGGGTACACCGCGGGTTCCACCGGCACGCCTTCGGCCGCGACGTTGCGCTCCAGCAGGTCCCGCATGGCGCTCGGCGGGATGAGCCGGAACGGGTAGTGGTGCGTGCGCGAGCGGATGGTGGTGAGCACCTTGTCCGGCTCGGTGGTGGCGAAGATGAAGATCAGGTGTTCCGGCGGCTCTTCGACGATCTTCAGCAGGGCGTTGAAGCCCTGCGTGGTGACCATGTGCGCCTCGTCGATGATGAACACCCGGTAGCGCGACTCGGCCGGTGCGTAGAAGGCGCGGTCACGCAGCTCGCGGGCGTCCTCGACACCACCGTGGCTGGCCGCGTCGAGTTCGGTGACGTCGATGCTGCCGCTGCCCTCCGGCGCGAGCGCGCGGCACGAACCGCACTCACCGCACGGGTCGGGCGTGGGGCCCTGCTCGCAGTTCAGCGACCGGGCCATGATGCGGGCGCTGGAGGTCTTGCCGCAGCCGCGCGGCCCGGAGAACAGGTACGCGTGGTTGACCCGGCCGGCCGCGAGCGCGGTGCGCAACGGCTCGGTGACGTGCTCCTGACCCACCACCTCGGCGAAGGTCGCCGGGCGGTACTTGCGGTACAGCGCTAATGCCACGGCGGAAGCCTACCGGCCCCCACCGACACCGCAGCGCGCCCCAGAAACAAAGGGGACCCCCGCACCCGTCAGAGCCTGCTTATCCTTGCTGCCTTCCGGCCCTGGGGAGGTTCACAGGATGGACGCCGCGGGGGTCCGCCGCCCAGTGTACCTACCGATCACGCCGGTACTGGGCCGGGGAGGTCCGAGTGCCCCGATCCTCGTGCGAACCGGCCTTCCCGCGGTCGACGTGGAACGTGGTCAGCGTGCTGACCGGCGAGTTCGGGTCACGCCGGTCGCCGATCACCCGCAGGTGCGTGGACCACCGGTGCGGGGTGACCTCGTAGACGTCGTAGCCGTACCGGTTGCCTTCGAAGTACTTCAGGTGCGGGTTGGCCGCGCCCATCACCGGGCCGTTCTGCTGGTTCCACTCCGGTGAGTACGCGCCGGAGGAGACCGAGTGCGCGGTGAACTCGGTGCCGATCACCGGCGCGTCCGGGTCGTCGAAGTCCGGCCGGATGTCGTCGACGAAGGCGGAGTGCCAGTCGCCGGTGATCACCACGAGGTCCTCCAGGCCGGTGTCGTGCACGTGGGTCAGCACCTCCTTGCGCTCGGCGAGGAAGCCGTCCCACTGGTCGGTGAAGTAGTACCCGCCGCCGGGCTTGGCGAGCTGGCTCAGCATGATCGAGTTGACCCAGCAGTGCCACGCGTCCCCGGCGGTGCTGACCCGGTCCTTCAGCCACGCCTTCTGCTCGGCGCCGAGGATCGTGCCGTCCGGCAGGTTCTGCGCCGACCGGTACTGCCGCAGGTCCAGGATCGACAGGTCGAGCAGGTCGCCCCAGGAGCGCTGCCGGTAGACCCGCGGGGTGGCCGGGTGGTCCGGCCGGACCGGCAGGTGCTCGAACCACGCCTGGTACCCGGCGTCGCGGCGGCGGCGCAGGGACGGGGTGGTGCCGCTGTAGTCGTTGACGACTTCATGGTCGTCCCAGGTGATGAACCAGGGGTGGGCGGCGTGCGCGGCGCGCAGCGACGGGTCGCCCTTGTACAGCGCGTGCCTGCGGCGGTAGGCGGGCAGCGTGGTGACCGCCGGGCCCTCGTGGTCGCGCACGTGGTCGCCGCCGACCTGCCCGTGCTCGTAGATGTAGTCCCCGAGGTGCACCACGAAGTCGAGTTCCTCGCGCGCGATGCCCCGGTGGGCGGCGTAGAAGCCGTCGTGGAACGCCTGGCAGTTCGCCGAGGCGAACCGCACGCGGCGCACGTGCCCGCCGGGGGCGGTGCGGGTCCGCCCGGTCCGGCTGGTCCTGCCCAGCGCGCGGAACCGGTAGTAGTACCGCCGCGCGGGTTCGAGGCCGGTGACCGCGATGTGCACGCTGTGCCCGAGCGCGGCGGTGGCGGGTGCGCTGCCGTGCGCCACCCGGTTCCGGAACGCGGGGTCGGTGGCCACCACCCAGTCGACCTCGACGGTGTCCGGCAGCGGTTGCTCCTCGGCCAGCGGCTGCGGCGCGAGCCTGGTCCACAACACCACGCTCTCGGGCAGCGGATCACCCGACCCGACGCCGACGGTGAACGGCGCTTCGTCCCAGCTGGCCCCGAGCGCGAAGGCGGCCTCCTCCGCCTGCGCGAGCGTCAGCCCGCCGCTCAGTGGCCAAGCCACTCCCAGTGCGCCGGCGGCGGCGGCCCCGCGCAACAGTTCCCGACGGTTCAGCGGCATGGTCAAAGCTCCTCGGTTCGGCTCCCGACACCGAACCCGGCCTACCTGACGCGCAGCCCACCCACAGGTGAACCGTTCATGGAGACGGGAGAACAACGGTGAATTCGGTGCTTCCCGGCTCGCTCCGCACCGACACCCGGCCGTGGTGCGCGGCCACCACGGCCGCCACGATGGCCAGCCCAAGCCCGGTGCTGCCCGCCTCCCGCGACCGCGACGTGTCCCCGCGGGCGAACCGCTCGAACACCTCCGGCAGCACGTCGCCGGGGATGCCCGGCCCGTCGTCGGCCACCACCAGCCGCACTTCCTCGTCCTCAGTGGACAGTGAAGTCCGGACGGTGGTGCCCGGCGGGGTGTGCGCGCGGGCGTTGCCCAGCAGGTTCAGCACCACCTGCTGCAGTTGCCCGGCCTCGCCGACCACGCCGATCGGCTCGGGTGGCAGGTCCAGCAGCCAGCGGTGGTCCGGACCGGCCACGTGCGCGTCGGCCACCGCGTCGGCGACCAGGCCGGACAGCTCCACCGGCTCGTGCCGCACCGGCCGCCCCTCGTCCAGCCGCGCCAGCAGCAGCAGTTCCTCGACCAGGGTGGTCATCCGGGTGGACTCCGATTCGACCCGGCCCATCGCGTAGACGAAGTCCGGTGGCAGCTCGGCGGTGCCGCGCCGGGTCAGCTCGGCGTACCCGCGGATCGACGCGAGCGGGGTGCGCAGCTCGTGGCTGGCGTCGGCGACGAACTGGCGCACCCGGCTTTCGCTGCGCTGCCGGGCGGCCAGTGCCGCGGAGACGTGGTCGAGCATCCGGTTCAGCGCTGCGCCGACCTTGCCCACCTCGGTCCGGGTGTCGGTGTCCACTTCGGACACCCGCATCGGCAGCGCCGGTTCGCCCCGGTCCAGCTGGAGCCCGGCCACCTGCGCGGCGGTACCGGCGACCCGGTCCAGCGGGCGCAGCGTGCGGCGCACGGTCAGCGCGGCCACCCCGGCCGCGAGCACCAGGCCGGCCAGCGCGACCCCGCCGAAGATCCAGCCGAGCCGCCACAGCGTGTCGTTCACCTCGATCAGCGAGAGCGCCCGGAAGGTGATCGCGCCGTCGGGCGTGGCGGTCGCCTGCATCCGGTATTCGCCGAGGTCACCGATGGTGATGGTGACCGGACGGCGGGGCGTGGTCAGCCCGGTGAAGGTCGCCGCGTCCGCCTCGCTGAGGTCGGTGAACCCACCGGGGACCAGGATCTTGGCTTCCACCACCTGCCCGTCGTACACCCGGCCGTAGACCATGTCCTCGGGCGAGCCGAGCGGCGGGGACAGCTCCACGTGCAACACCACCCCCGGCGGCACGGCCCCCGGTGGCGGCCGCCGGTTGTCGAGCGTGGTCAGCTGGCTGTCCACCCGTTCCAGCAGGAAGTCCCGCAGGGCGAATTCGGTGACCACGCCGATCACCAGGCAGACCACCGCGAGCAGGGCCAGCACCTGCGCCAGCAGCTGCCGCCGCAGGGACCACGGCCGCCGCAGTTCAGCTCGCAGGCTTGAGGACATAGCCCGCACCCCGCATGGTGTGGATCATCGGCGAGCGGTCCGCGTCGATCTTCTTGCGCAGGTAGGAGATGTACAGCTCGACGATGTTGGCCTGGCCGCCGAAGTCGTAGCTCCACACCCGGTCGAGGATCTGCGCCTTGCTCAGCACCCGCTTCGGGTTGCGCATCAGGTACCGCAGCAGCTCGAACTCGGTGGCGGTGAGCGTGATCGGGGTGCCGTCCCGGTGCACCTCGCGGGTGTCCTCGTCCATGGTCAGGTCGCCGACGGAGAGCAGCGAGCCGGTCGCCGAGGTGACCACCCGCGCGCGCCGCAGCAGCGCCCGCAGCCGCAGGGCGACCTCCTCCAGGCTGAACGGCTTGGTCACGTAGTCGTCACCACCGGCGGTGAGCCCGGCGATCCGGTCCTCGACGGCGTCCTTGGCGGTCAGGAACAACACCGGCAGGTGCTCGAACTCCGCCCGCAGCCGCCGGATCACCTCCAGGCCGCTGAAGTCGGGCAGCATCACGTCGAGCACCACCGCGTCCGGGCGGAACTCGCGCGCGACGCGCACCGCCGTGGTGCCGTCGCCCGCCGAACGGATCTCCCAGCCCTCCATGCGCAACGCCATGGACAACAACTCCGCCAGCGGCGGCTCGTCGTCGACGACGAGCACGCGCACCGCGCGGCCAGGGGAACCGGTCATACCCAGCAGTGTCGGTCCCCCGGGTAGGCCCCGCCTGTGGAACGGCTGTGCGTCACCTGTGAAAGGGGGGTTGTGCCAAGCTCGGCTGGTGCGGGACATCACCGGGGCGCTGGCGCGGCAGGCGTGGCTGATCGCGGTCGTCTGCATGGTCTCCGACGTCAGCATCGCGGTGCTGGTCGGGCCGCCGCTGACGCACTGGCAGACCTGGGTCATCCTGCTCGCCACCACCGCCGCCGACCTCGCGCTGGCCGGGCCCGCGCGGTGGTCCGCCCTGGTCGCGCTGGGCCACGCGGCGCTGTACCCGCTCACCCCGCTGCTGCTCGACGAACTGCCGGGGGCCGAAGCCTCCAACACCGCGGGCATGCTGATCGCCGGGTACCGCGCCGGGGCCTGGCTGGCCACCTTCCCCGCCCTGTTCGCCCTGCTGGTGCTGCTCGCCGGTTCGGCCGCCGGTGAACTGCTGGAGGCCAACCGCGCCGGGCACGACTGGCGGTTGCTCGGCGCGATCCTGCTGGCCAACACCCTGCTCCCCTGGCTGGTCGGGCGCTACACCACCGAACGCCGGGCCCGGATCGCCGAGCTGGAGCGACGCGAGGAGGCCGCCGTCCGGCGGGCGGTCGCCGAGGAACGCAGTTCGGTGGCCCGCGACCTGCACGACGTCATCTCCCACCACGTCAGCGCGATCGGCATGCACGCCGGAGCGGCCCGGCTCGGCCTCGCCGAAGGCGGGGAAACGCCGGTGCACCGGTCGCTGTCCGCGGTGGAGACGGCCAGCCGGGCGGCCATGGCGGATCTGCGGCGCATGCTCGACCTGCTGCACGGCGCGCAGACCGCGGTCCGCCAGCCGGGCGTGGGCAACCTGGAGGAACTGCTGGAGGGCACCCGGGCCGCCGGGCTGCCCGCGCGGCTGCACACCCGGGGCGTGCCGGGCGAGCTGCCGGGGTCGGTCGACGTCGCGGTGTACCGGGTGGCGCAGGAGGGCCTGACCAACGCGCTGCGCCACGGCGCGGGCGGCCCGGTGGACGTGGAGCTGTGCTACCGAACCGAGGAGATCACCTTGAGCGTGACCAACCCGATCACGCCCGGCCCGGTGCCGCCGGGCGGCGAAGGCACCCACCGCGGGCTGGCCGGGCTGCGCCAGCGGGTGGCGTTGTTCGGCGGGCGGTTCTCCAGCGGCCCGTCGGGCGACGGCCGGACCTGGTGCACCTCGGCGACCTTCCCGCTGGAGCGCGCGTGAGCACCCGCGTGCTGCTCGCCGACGACCACGCCATGTTCCGCTCCGGGATGCGCGCGGTGCTGGACACCCAGCCGGACCTGGAGTGCGTCGGTGAGGCGTCCGACGGCCGGGCGGCGGTCGCCGAGGTGGCCCGCCTGCGGCCCGACGTCGCCGTGCTCGACGTGCGCATGCCCAAGCTGGACGGCCTGGCCGCCACCGAGGCCATCCTCGGCACGCCCGGCTGCGTGACGAAGGTGCTCGTGCTGACCACCTACGACCACGACGACTACGTCTACCGCGCGCTGCGGGCCGGGGCGAGCGGTTTCCTGCTGAAGAACCTGCCGCCGGAGGAACTGGTTTCGGCGATGCGCGTGGTCGCCCGCGGTGACGCGCTGATCGATCCGTCGGTCACCAAGCGGCTGGTCTCCCGGTTCACCACCAGCATCGAACCGCCGTCGGGCCCGGCCGGACTGGACCGGCTCACCTCCCGCGAGCGCGAGGTGCTGCTGCTCATCGCGGACGCCCGCAGCAACGCCGAAATCGCCGAGGAACTGCACGTCGGGGACGAAACGGTGAAAACGCACGTTTCCCGCATCCTGGCCAAGCTCGGCCTGCGCGACCGCGTGCACGCGGTGGTCTACGCCTACCGGCACGGTCTGGTCAGGGCCGCTCCCCGGGACTGAACCCGGGGTGGTCCCCCGTGCTGGGGACGCCGGAATCCCCCGCCGCTGTGACGCGTCGCACCCGGTCGGCTGCCTAGGTTCGTCGGGGTGAAGGGGTGGAGCGCGGGGGCGCTGGCGGTGGTGCTGGCCCTGCTGCTGGTACCGGGGCGGGCCGCGGCCGACGGCGGGCCGATCGGGGAAGACGTGCACGTGGCGCAGACGCTGGGCGAGCGCGAGCTGACCGTGGTGCTCCGGCGGGTGACCGAGGTGCCGGGACCGCTGAGCGTGGACGTGATCACGCACGCGGGTACGGCCGCGGGCACGCTGGAGCTGTCCGCGGTGTGGGCCGGGCGCGCGTCCGCGAGCACGCGGGTGGACCTGGGCGCGGTGCCGGGCACGTACAGCGGCACGCTCACCGTCGGCCAGGCCGGCCCGTGGGAACTCGCGATCGGTGACGGCACGCAGGTCGCGCGCATTCCGTTCGTGGTGCCCGCGCAGGTGCCCGCGCCGTGGGAGAAGGCGGCGTACGGCGGTTTTGTCGCGGCGGGCGCGTTGCTGCTGATCGCGTTGTTCGCCGCGGTGCGGGCGCGGCGGTCGTGGCCGGTGCTGGTGCCGGCGGCCGGGGTCGTCGCCGCCCTGGCGGTGGCGATCACCGCGGCACTGCTGTCCTCCAGCATCCCGCCACCCGCCGAGGACGTGCTGGACCCGACCGCCGATTCGGTCAACGACCCGTACGCGCTGCCGCCGTCCACAGTGGACCCCGCCCGGCCGCCGCTGAACCTCGCGGTGTCCGGTACCCCCGCCGGGTTCACGCTGCGGCTGACCGACGGCGCCACCGGCCGCCCCGCCGACGACCTCGTGGTGCACCACCACGCCTTGGTGCACCTGGTGGCCGTCGGCCCGTCCGGGCGGATGTGGCACCTGCACCCGGTGCGCACCGCGCCCGGGACGTACACCGCGCGGTTCGACGGCGGCGAAGGCGGCCGGTACGCGCTGTCCGCCGAAGTCGCCAGGCGGGGCGGCGGCACCCAGTTGCTCCGATCCACTTTGGACAGCGAAGGGAACGGTGCCCCCGCTCCGGCCCCACCGGGCTTCGGCACGCAGGCCGTCGGCGGGGTGCCGGTCACGGTGAGCGCTGGTGAGGTCCGCGCGAACGCGGCCACCACGATGACCGCCAGGTTCGGCGACACCGGCACGCTCCAGCCGTGGCTGGGCATGACCGGGCACCTGGTGGTGGTCGGCCCGCTGCCGGACGGCGTCCCCGTCGGCACCGCCGCGGCGACCGCACCGACCTGGGCGCACGTGCACTCGATGACCGGGTTGCCGGTGCTGTCCGGGCGCTCGGCCGCCGGGCAGCCCGACGAGACGGTCGCCGCGTACGGTCCCGAGGTCCGGTTCACCTACACCTTCCCGGCACCCGGCAGGTACCGCCTGTGGTTCCAGGGCATGCGGGACTCCGCCGTGCTGACCGCGCCCGTCCAGCTCGACGTGCCCGGGGGAGGCAGGCCGTGAACAAGCCCGTCGCGCTGGGGATCGCCGGGGCCGCGCTGGTCGCCGTGCTGGCCTGGCTGCTGTGGCCGTCCGGCGGCGACGGCGTCACCACCGTGCAGGCCACCGGTGCGCGGAACACCGTGAGCCTGCGGGTCGCCGAACCGAAAACCGGGTTGAACGCCTTCGACGTGGAGGTCACCGATCCGCTCGGGCACCCGGTCGAGGGCCTGGAGGTGACCGTGGAACCGGTGATGGCGCAGATGGGCCACGCACTGGAACCGGTACCGGCCGCGGCACGGGGGCCGGGGCGGTACCACGCCGCGGAAGCGCTGCTGCCGATGTCCGGGCAGTGGGAGATCACCGTGCGCCTGCGCGACGGCTCGGGTGCCGAGGAACTGGTCTTCCCCCTGCTCGTGGGGAACTGAGGGAGGAAACGATGGATTTCACGGCTCCGCTCACCGGTTCGGTGGCGGCCGCCGGGACCGGGACCGCGTCGAGGGCCTGGTTACCGGCGTCCGGCCTGCTGGCGGGCACGCTGATCACCCTGGTCGGGCTGACCTGGGACGTGGAGTGGCACGAAGACGTCGGCCCGGACACCTTCTTCACCCTGCCGCACCTGTTCCTCTACACCGGCAGCGCGATCGCCGGGCTGATCAGCCTGGTGGTGGTGCTGGCCACCACGGCGGCGCAGCGGGCCGGGCGGCCGGTGGACGAGGCGGTCGGCGGCCGGGCGGTCGGGGTGTTCGGCCGCACCTTCGCCGCCCCGGCCGGTTACCTGGTCGCGGGCACCGGCGGGGCGTTGTTCCTGCTGTACGGCCTGTGGGACCTGTGGTGGCACAGCCTGTACGGGTTCGACGCGGTGATCGACTCGCCCCCGCACATCGGGCTGCTGCTCTCGGTGATGGTCACCATGGTCGGCACGGTGATGGTGTTCGCCGCCGCCCGCGACCACCGCTGGGGGGTGTTCGGCACGCTGGCCGGGGTCGCGGTGCTGCTCTCGTTCAGCTCGGTCACCGTGCTCGGGTTGTCCGAAGTGGACACCGAGGTCAGCGCGGTGACCACCGGCATGACCTTCCTGTCGGTGATGCTGGTGGTGCTGGCCCGCGGGTTCCTCGGCGGGCCGGGCGGGGCGCTCGGGGCGGCCGTGCTGCTCAGCGCCTGGCAGGCGTTCTCGTGGTGGTTCTCGCCGTGGGCCGCGCACGCCTACGCCTCGGCGGTCGGGCTGCCGCTGCGGGACAACGTCGACGACCTGGCTTCGATGCCGTCGCTGATGCCGGTGTGCCTGGTCGGGGCGGCGTTGCTGGCGGAGCTGGTGGTCTGGGCGAGCAGCCGGGGCGGCACGCCGCGGCGCTGGGCGGGTGCGCTCGCCGGGGCGGTCGCGGGCTTCGTCGTCGCGGGCGCGCAGCCGTTCCAGGACAGCTGGCTCTACGACCTCGGGGTGCCCGGCGCCGGGCACGTCCTGGCCACCGCCGGGGTGGGCGCCGGGTTCGGCCTGCTCGGCGGCTTCCTCGGCTGGCGCTTCGGCGGAATGCTGCGGCTGCTGGCTCCCCGGCGCGACAAGGAGGACGTGTGATGCGCAAACTGCTCGCGCTGCTGGCCGCGGCCGGCCTGCTGGTCGCGTCGGCACCACTGGCCTCGGCCTACGAGCCGGTCAACACCGTGCACACCGAACGGGTGCAGGTGGGGCCGTACGGGCTGACCGTCGGCTTCAGCACCTGGCCGCTCAGGGCCATGCAGTCGCTGGACTTCACCTTCATCCCGGACGGCGGCATCGCGGACAAGTCCGGGGTGTTCGCCACCACCGATCCGGAGACCGGCAGGCAGGGCCGGGAGAACCCGCTGACCAGGCACCCGCGCAAGCTGGACGTGTGGGGCCTGGACATCAGGGCGCTGGACAGCGAGGGGGACTGGAAGTTCCGGTTCGTCATCGACGGCCCGGCCGGGCGCGGCGAGGGTGAGCTGAGCAGGCTGCCGGTGCTCGAGCAGCCGGGGCCGCCGATGGCGCTGAGCTGGTCGATCAGCGTGCTGCCGCTGCTCGGCCTGATCGGTTTCCTCGGCTTCGCCTGGCGCCGCACCCGGGCCCGCCTGGCGAACTGAGGCACCGCCGGGAGGGCGCTTTCACCGGAGCGTGAAATGCGCTGACCAGATCTGTGAATTGGCGCACCCTCTTCCACGGGCTGAGAATGCGGGCCTCTCCCGGCGGATTTTTCACCGCAGATCGAACTGACCTGCCTTCACCGCGGTCACGAAGGCGTTCCACTCACCGGCGTCGAAAACGAACACCGGACTTTCGGCGAGCTTGGTGTCGCGCACCCCGACCAGGCCGGGAACGCCCAGGTTGACCTCCACGCAGTTGCCCCCGTTGGGCTCGCTGGCGAAGGACTTCTCCCAGGCCGAAGCCTCGAACCGCGCCACGGCCGTGCCCGGGTCGTAATCGGTGACCCGGGGATAATCCGCCATCTGACCTACCTCCATGCATGTATCAGGGTCGCCCCACTCCCGGCCCAGGTGAACCCGAGGCTGGCAACCCTCCGTGAGAAAACCGCCCGGCGGGTGGGGCCACCCGGGTGATCACCCGGCGATCGCTCGACAGCAAGATTAATCTAGGAGTAGGATTATTCCTAGCGGGATGGGGGGCACGGTCAGGATATCGCCGCGTCGCGGTGACCACCGCGAGACATCGACGGCGGCGGCCGGACCGGCCACGAGATCCTCACCGGGGAGGACACAGGGGTGCACTTCGATCGAACGGACAACATCGACCACATCGACGACATCCGGGCTCGGAACGGGGGGAGCTGACCGATGACCGTGCGACTGATGGCACCGGCCGAGCGCGACGACCGCGCCCTCGGCGACGAGCGGGAGTCAGCCCTTCCTGGCGACTCCGCCGAGCATGAAGGACGCTGGCGGATTTTCCGCGACCTCGGCGGTAGCCTCGGATTCCGCCTCGTCAAGACGCCACTGCGGAAGCCAGACCACCCCCGGGTCCACCATCGTGAAGTCACCGAACAACGCGGTGAACTCGGCCCGCGTGCGGAGGGTGACGGGAGTGCTGGACTGCTTGTACTGCTCGTGGACGGACTGGAGCTGGACCAGATGCTCGGGCGGCACCCCGTCGGTCGTACCGTGTGACATGATCAGCAGGGAGCCGGGCGGCAGCAGTTCGCGGTAGCGCGCCACGGCCTCCTCCCCGCCCTGTTCGGGCGAGACGAAGTGCAGCACCGCCACCATCAGCAGGCCGATCGGCTTCGCCGGGTCGAGCACCCCGGTTCCGAACGCCCGGCTCCACACGCGGTCCACGTCGCGCAGGTCGGCGTTGACGATGGCGTGCCTGCCCGGGTCGCCGTTCTCCTCCAGCAGGATTTCGCTGTGCGCCACGGCCACCGGCTCGTTGTCCACGTAGACGCAGCGGGAGTCCGGGTCCAGCCGGTCGGCCACCTGGTGCACGTTGCCCACCGTCGGCACGCCGGAACCGAGGTCGAGGAACTGGGTGACGCCGGCGCGCACGGCGTAGGTCACCGCGCGGCCGAGGAACTCCCGGTTCACCATCGCGTTGAGCCTGCCGTGCGGCACCGCCTTGAGCGCCTTCTCGCCGAACTCGCGGTCGATGGCCCAGTTCGCGGTGCCGCCGAGGAACCAGTCGTAGATGCGGGCCGCGTTCGGCCGCTCCAGGTCGATGCCCTGCGGCGCGAAGGCCGGCTCGTCGTTCTCGGTCATCAAGCGGCTACCCCCTGTGCGGTCACCGGCCCAGATTACTCCCACCCGCCGCCCTCGACGGAGCGCTTCGCGCCGTGCCTAGTCCTGGGCCCCCGTGTCCTTGGCCAGCTGCGCCCGGTAGTGCTCGGCCAGTTCCTTGAAGAACTGCCGGGTGTCCTGGTGCTCCAGCGCCGCCCCGCGCAGCCGGTCCCAGGAGTCGACGAACAGCTGGAAGTCCTTGACGTCGTCCAGGTACAGCCCGCCCGCGGAATGCTCGATGTAGACGAAATCCCTGGTGCGGTCGGGAAAGCGCATGATGGTGAAGTCGTTGGGCACCGAGGCGAGCCTGGCGTCGAACGGCAGCACGTGCAGGTAGACGCGGGCGCGCTTCTCCAGTTCCAGCAGGTGCTCGACCTGGTCCAGCATCACGCCCGGCGAATGCCCGCCGGGAGCGCGGCGCAACGCGGCCTCGCTCAGGATGAACCGGTAGTACGGCGGCTGCTGCTGGTCGAACACGGCCTTGCGGTCGAGCCGGTTGCGCACCAGCGAGGTGACGTCGGTGGCGCCCGCCTCGGTGAACTGCTTGAGCATGTAGTGCTCGGACTGCAGCGGGCCGGGGATGCGCTCGCCGTGCCAGGTGAGGATCTCCGCGGCGGCCGGTTCGAGGTCGGTGAAGGTGCGGAACCAGTGCGGCACCACCGAGCGGTAGCCGGACCAGTGCCCGCGCTGCCCGGCCGCGGCGCGCGCCAGGTTCATCAGGGTCTCGGCCTCGTCGCCGACGATGCCGAAGGCGTCCAGCATCGCGCGCACGTCACCGAGCTTGACCCCGACCGCGCCCGACTCGATCTTGTTGACCTTGCCCTGGGTGCAGCCGAGCACGTCGGCGACGGCCTGTTGCGTCATCCGGGCCGCGTTGCGGGCGTGACGCAGCTCGTTGCCGAGCTGCTTGCGGCGGGAGGTGATGGTGCTCGCCATCAACAACCCCCAGACCGACCGGCCAGTACCACGGGACCCCTAAAGACGTTTCGTATTAATCGTCGATGACGCTCCGACATTACCCTCTCACGCAGCGGAAATCGACCGGTCCGGCCAGGCCGGTCCGGCGACTCGCCCGTAACCGGAGTACGCGGCTAATCTGCGGGCAGGATCGATACGGAAGGCAGCACATGACCAAGAAGGCGAGCATCGGGGTCACCGGGCTGGCGGTGATGGGCCGCAACCTGGCCCGGAACCTGGCCCGGCACGGGCACACGGTGGCCCTGCACAACCGCTCCGAGCAGCGCACGCGGGACCTGGTGGAGCAGTTCGGCGGGGAGGGCGAGTTCATCCCGGCGTACTCGGCGCAGGAGTTCGTCGACTCGCTGGAGCGCCCGCGCCAGGTGGTGATCATGGTGAAGGCGGGTGCCCCGACCGACGCGGTGATCGAGGAGTTCGCGCCGCTGCTGGAAAAGGGCGACGTGATCGTCGACGCCGGCAACGCGCACTTCGCCGACACGCGCCGCCGTGAAGCCGAACTCCGCGAGCGCGGGCTGCACTTCGTCGGCACCGGTGTCTCCGGTGGTGAAGAGGGCGCGCTGCACGGCCCGAGCATCATGCCGGGCGGCTCGCCGGAATCGTACGAATCGCTGGGTCCGCTGCTGGAGGACATCTCCGCCAAGGTCGACGGCACGCCGTGCTGCGCGCACATCGGGCCGGACGGTGCCGGGCACTTCGTGAAGATGGTGCACAACGGCATCGAGTACGCCGACATGCAGCTGATCGCCGAGTCGTTCGACCTGCTGCGCGGCGCCGCCGGGTACGAGCCGGCGCAGATCGCCGAGGTCTTCCGCACCTGGAACACCGGGCGGCTGGACTCCTACCTGATCGAAATCACCGCGCAGGTGCTCGCGCACACCGACGGCGCGACCGGCAAGCCGTTCGTGGACGTGGTCGCCGACCAGGCCGAGCAGAAGGGCACCGGCCGCTGGACCGTGCAGATCGGCCTCGACCTCGGGGTGCCGATCAGCGGGATCGCCGAGGCCACCTTCGCGCGTTCGCTCTCGGGTCACGCGGGCCTGCGCGCTGCCGCCAGGGGTCTCGCGGGCCCGTCGCGGACGAAGCTGACCGGCTCGGAGGCCGAGCGCTTCGCCGACGACGTGGAGCAGGCGCTGTACGCGTCCAAAGTGGTCGCCTACGCGCAGGGCTTCAACCAGATCCAGGCCGGGAGCGCGGAGTACGGCTGGAACATCGATCTGGGGCAGATCGCCACCATCTGGCGGGACGGCTGCATCATCCGCGCCAAGTTCCTCGACGACATCCGGGGCGCCTACGCCGCCGAAACCGAGCTGCCGACGCTGCTCACCGCGGGCCAGTTCCGCAAGGCGGTCGAGGACGCCCAGGACTCCTGGCGCTCCGTGGTCTCCACCGCCACGCGGCTGGGCATCCCGGTCCCGGGCTTCGCCACCTCCCTGGCCTACTACGACGCCCTGCGCGCGGAACGCCTCCCGGCCGCCCTGATCCAGGGCCAGCGCGACTACTTCGGCGCGCACACCTACCGCCGCGTGGACCGCGAAGGCTCCTTCCACACCGAATGGGCCACCGACGACCGCCCGGAAAAGCCCGCCTGACGAGGACGGCCGCGCCACTCCGGGAGAGCGGCCCGGGGCCCCCAACCGGCGCGGCCGCCCCGGTCCACCGCCAAAAACGGCTCAGCCCCCGAGGCCAAAGCATCCTTCCCGCCTTGACCTCGGGGGCTGAGCCGTAGTCACACCGAAAAAACCGGGGCGAACCATCACCCCACGTGCTGCGAGATCCAATCCCCATACGCCGGAGCCGAGGTGTAGATGGACGGCCCGGTCGCACACGTCGGGTCGCCGTTACCGGTCCGGCTCGTCACCCCGATCAGCTCCCACTCGCCACCCGCCTCGACGACCTGCGGGCCACCCGAGTCGCCGTAGCAGGCGCCCGCGTTCCCGCCGGGGTTGTCGGTGCACAGCTCGACGCTGCCGTCGATGCCGGTGCACTGGTCGGCGCCGACCACCTGGGTGTCCAGCTGCTGCAGCTGCACCGGCGCCCCGCAACCACCGCGCTCCGGGCAGGTCTGGCCCCACCCGAGCAGGCGGGTCTTGGTGCCCGCGTCGGTGGTGGTGCCCAGGGAGACCGGCGCCGAAGTGGCCGGGGCGGACAGCTTCACCAGCGCGATGTCCCCACCCGCGCCGACGCCGTTGTAGTCCGGGTGCACGACGACCTCGGCGGCCTGCGCTTGTTCACCCCCGGAGGTGCGGTCGTTGCTGCCGATCCGCGCGCTGATCGAGTCGGCCGACGAGCCCTGGACGCAGTGCGCCGCGGTGAGCACCCACTCCGGGGAGATCAGCGAGCCACCGCAGAAGTGGTTCCCGCCCTCCTGCAGCGAGACCATCCACGAGTACTCCCGGTCGGCGTCGTTCCCGCCGACGATGAACGGGCTGACGTCGGCACCGGCGGGCGCCGCACCGGCGACCGCCGCCACCGCGGCGCCCACGCCGGTGAGCAGGCCCACGACCAGAGCACGTACCTTCATCCGCATCTCCTTCTCCCGGCCCCCTGGCCTCCCCGGGGGATGAAACGCAGCGTAAACACTGTTGGTAAATCATTAACACCCTTCGAAAGTTCCAACTCACTCCACCGCGTGAACGAAGGAACCTTGCGTAAGCGCCGGAGATCCACTAGCGGCTAGATTGACCCGAGTGAGCTACCACCTCCAGACCCGCGGCCCGGCCTACCGCTGGTGGCGGCCGCTGCTCGGCGCGGCGGTGCTCGTCGCGGTCGGCTTCGCTTGCCTGGCCGTGTTTTCCACCTTCGCCGCGCTGGTCGACAGCACCGATCAGCGGTGGGAGCTGGTGGTCAGCTTCGGCGCGATCGCGGTCACCCTGCCCGCCGCCTTCGCCGCCGCCCGGTTCGGCGAACGGCGCCCGCCCGGCACGGTGTCCAGTGTGGACGGTCGACTGCGCCGGCGGTGGCTGGCCGAGTGCACCGGCTGGGCCACGGCCGCGTTCACCGCCTCGGCCGCGGTCGACCTGCTGTCCGGCGCCGGCTGGTCCGGCGAGGACTGGCCCGGCCTGCCGTCCTACCTGTCCATCGTGGCGCTCACCCTGCTGCTGGTGCCGTTCCAGGCCGCCGCCGAGGAGTACGTGTTCCGCGGCTGGCTGCTGCAGGCGTTCGGCGCCTGGCTGCGCACCCCCTGGCCGGGCGCGGTGCTCGGCTCGGCGGCTTTCGTGGCCACGCACGGCTACACGTCCGCGCCGATCCTGGCCGAACTGTTCGTCTTCGCGATGATCCTGTGCTGGGTCACCGTGCGCACCGGTGGCCTGGAGGCGGCGATCGGGCTGCACGCGGTGAACAACATCGCCACCATGGTGCTGGCGGGCGGGGCCCCGATTCCCGACCAGAGCACGGTGACCGCGACCTGGGGTGACGCGGTCCTCATCGCGGCACCGTCGGTCCTCTACGCCTGGCTGGTCGACCTCAGGTTCCGGAGGCGGGCCGCTCGGCCAGGACCCGTGCCAGCGCCTGACTGACCTCGGTCTCCACCTTCTCCTTGGTGATACCCGCTTCGGTGAGCACCTCGAACGCCCGCCCCTCGCCGGATTCCAGCAGGCTGAACAGGAAGTGCTCCGCGCCGACGTAGTTGTGCCCGAGCCGCAACGCTTCCCGCGAGGTCAGTTCGAACAGCTTGCGGCCGCGGGCGCTGATCGTGGCCTGTTCCGGCACGCTTTCCGCGGCGGGCTCGAAGGAAGCCACCAACTGCTCGCGCAGCCGTTCGGGCGAGCCCCCCAGCGCCACCACGGTCCGGGTGGCCAGGTTCGCCGGGTCGCCGAGCAACGCGACCAGCAGGTGCTCCGGTTCGATCCGGGCGTTCCCGGCGGCCAGCGCGATCTGCTGGGAGCCGACCACGGCCTGCCGCGCGCGATCGGTGTAGCGGGCGAACGACTGCATCACCTCGGCCAGCGACTGGCCGTCGTTCTCCTTGGGCACGAAGCGCTTCTGCACGGCCTGCTTGCTCACGCCCATGCTGCGCCCGATGTCGGTCCAGGACGCGCCGGAGCGCCGCGCCTGGTCGACGAAGTGGCCGATCAGGTGGTCGGCCACCTCCCCGAGGTGGTCGGCGGCGAGCACCGCCTGCGACAGGTGCTGCAGCGGGTCGGCCTCGGGGGCCTGGTTCTTGATGTACTCGATCATCGTGTCGAGCTTGACGGGGTTGTCCATGCGTCAACCATAAGTTGACGATGCCGGATCGTCAACCCCGAGTTGACCAGGTTAGCCCCGGCCGCCGACCACCAGCCCGGCCCGCTTGGCGCGCGGCGCGCCCAGGGTGCGGGAGATGCCCCGGGCCGCCGCTCGCACCGCCGGCACCAGCGTGCGCGGATCGGTCCCGTTCGCCGGGACCGCCACCGAGATCGCCGCGACCGCGGTGTCCTCGGCGCCGAACACGGGAGCCGCCACGGAGAGCCCCACCAGTTCGATCTGGCCGTCGCTGATCGCGATGCCTTCGCGGCGGACGTCGGCGAGCACCCGCCGCAACCGCTCCGGCGACGCGATCGTCTTGTCGGTGAACCGCTTCATCGGCCGCGCGAGCACCCGCTCGGCCACGTTCGCCGGGGCGTGCGCGAGCAGCGCCAGGCCGACGCCGGTGGCGTGCGCGGGCAGCCGCCCGCCCGCCCTGGACGGCACCGGGGTGTGCCCGGAGAGCCGTTCCAGGTACACCACGTCAGGTGCGTCCAGCACGGCCAGCTGCACGTTCTGCCGGGTGGCCTCGTGCAGGTCCTCCAGGAAGGGCATCGCGGTGTCCCGCAGGCCGAGGCCGTGCGGAGCCAGTGACGCCACCTCCCACAACCACAGGCCGACCCGGTACCGCCCGGTATCGGCCCGTTCCAGCGCACCACGCCGGACCAGCCCGCCGACGATGCGGTGGGTGGTGGACAACGGCAGGCCGGTGCGCCTGCTCAGCTCGGACAGGGTCAGTTCGGGGCGCTCCGCGCTGAACGCGTCGAGCACGTCCAGCACCCGGTCGGCGACCGATGGAGTTCCCGGAGCGTTGTGCCGCATTAAGCCAGCCTTGGTGGTCAGTGCGCGACGGAGCGACCCAGCGGGTTGCCGGTCCACTCGGCCGCCGGCTCGCGCTGCTCCCCGAGCACCCCGCCGGACCGGGCCGGAACGACCACGACCGCCACGGGTCCCCCGGTGGCACGCCCGTCGGCGGGCGCCTGCACCGAAGCGGTGAGCAGTACCGCGAGCACGGCGAGCGTGCGCAGGTACATGGGTATGTCTTCGACCTGGATCAACTTCATCGGCGCTCTCCCCTGCTAGCCGAGGATCGCTCCCAGCTTTCAATGTCCGCGGCGGACCGGCCAGGGCCCCACGCCCCGCACCGGCCCGGGTCCAACGGCCCTACCGCGAGCACCACGCATTCAAGGAGGCGGGTACCGGCCGGCCAGATACACCGGAATACCGGGATTATCCGCGGATTCCGCGAATCCAGTCCTCGCCCGCGGCCTCGACCTCGGCGCTGCCGCCGGTCAGCTCCGCCAGCCACGCCCGGAAATCCGGCACCCGGTCCGGCCGGACGCCGACCTCGAACCGGGCGGCGTCGTCGTACCGCGTGCCGGTGACCCGGTACTCCGACGAGTGCAGCTCGCCCTCGACCCGGCCGGCGCGGCCGTAGTCCACGCTCACCAGGAACAGGTTCAGCCGCCGGTATTCGACCGTGCCGACGGCGTCGATCGCGTCGGCCACCGCCTGGCCGTAGGCCCGGACCAGGCCGCCCGCGCCGAGCAGCACCCCGCCGAAGTGGCGGCTCACCACGGCGACGGTGTCGGTCAGCTCCCGCCGGCGCAGCACCTCCAGCATCGGCGCGCCCGCGGTGCCGGCCGGTTCGCCGTCGTCGCTGGACCGCTGGGTGCGCCCGTCCGGGCCGAGCACGAAGGCGTGGCAGTGGTGCCGGGCCGCCGGTTCCGCGCGCCGCCGTTCGGCGATCACCCCGCGGGCGGCCTCCACCGAGCCGGCCGGTGCCAGCGCGCAGCGGAACCGCGACCGCCGCACCTCGATCTCGTGCACGCCCGCCCCGGCGACGGTGCGGTAACCGTCGCGGTCAGGGGTGGGAGCGCCGGCGCTTGGTGGCATACACCGCGGCCTCCGTCCGGCGTTCGAATCCGAGCTTGTGCAGCAACGACGATACGTAGTTCTTGATCGTCTTCTCCGCCAGCCCGAGCCGCCCGGCGATCTGGCGGTTGGTCAGGCCGTCCGCGATCAGCTCCAGTACCCGGCGTTCCTGCGGGCTGAGCTGGGCGTACCCCGGGTCGACCGGACCGTCGTCGCCCCGCAGCCTGCTCATCACCGACGCGGTCAGGTGCGCGTCGAGCAGCGAGCCGCCGTCCGCCACCGTCCGGACCGCCTTGACCAGGTCGCCGCCGGAGACCTGCTTGAGCATGTACCCGGCCGCCCCGGCCATGATCGCGCCGAACAACGCCTCGTCGTCGGAGAACGAGGTGAGCATGAGGCAGGCGGGCGGCGGCTCGACCGCGGCCCGGATCTCGCGGCACACCGAAATGCCTTCGCCGTCGGGCAGGCGCACGTCGAGGATCGCCACGTCCGGGCGGGCCGCCGGAATGCGGATCAGCGCCTCGGCGGCGGTCGCGGCCTCACCGCACACGGCGAGGCCGTGCGCCTGGAGCACCGTGCGCAGGCCGGTGCGCACCAGCTCGTGGTCGTCGAGGAGGAACACCGACACCGTCATCTGCGCTCCCCCGGCAGCTGGATGGACCAATCCACGGTGGTACCACGATCGGGACCGCCCTGTACAGCGCAACTCCCGCGCCACCGCTGCGCCCGGGTGGCCAGGTTCGCCAGCCCGCTGCGCCGAGCCGGTTCGGCCGGGAGCCCGATGCCGTTGTCCGCCACGGTCAACCGCAGCCGATGCCCCTTGGCGTCGACGGCGACGTTCACCGAGACCTTCGTCGCCCGGCTGTGCCTCGCCGTGTTCGACAACGCTTCCCGCAGCGTGGCGAACAGGTCGGCTTCCACCGCGGCGGGCACGGCGGCGTCCACCGCACCGGTGAACCCCACGCGCGGTTCGAAGCCGAGGCTGCCGGTCGCCTCGGCGCACGCCTTCGAAATCCGCGCGCGCAGGCCCTCGGCGGGTTGCTGCAGGGCGAAGATGCTGTTGCGGACCTCGGTGATGGTGGCGTCGAGGTCGTCGACGAACTTGCGCAGCTGGCCGGCCACCCGCGGCTCGTCCAGCAGCAACCCGGTCGACTCCAGGCCCAGCGCGATCGCGAACAACCGCTGGATCACCAGGTCGTGCAGGTCGCGGGCGATGCGGTCGCGGTCCTCCAGCACGGCGAGGCGCTGCCGGTCCTGCTCGGCCCTGGCGAACTCCATGGCCAGCGCGGCGTGCGCGCCGAAGGTCAGCGCGAGCCGGACCTCGGTGTCGGTGAACGGCACCTCGTCGCGCAGCTTCGCCACCACCAGCACGCCGAGCGACTCCCCGCCGACGCGCAACGGCACGGCCACCGCGGAGTCCAGGTCGGCGACCACCGGCGGCAGGTCCACGCCGGTCCCGGACTGCTGCACGGTCACGTGGTCGCCGTAGCGGCGCACCACCACCGGTTCCCCGCTGGTGAAGGCGATCCCGGTGGCGGTGCCCTCGGCGGGCACGGTCAGCCCGGTCAGCCGGTCGGCGTCCGGTCCCGGCGGCTCGACCACTTCGAACACCAGCACCGAAGCGGTCTCGTCGGCCGGGCGCGCGATCCCGCCCGCGGTCGCCCCGGCCACCAGCCGCGCGCGTTCGGCGATCAACCGCAGGGTGGCTTCGGGGTCCTCACCGGCGAGCAGGGCGGTGGTCACGTCGTGGGACGCGCGCAGCCAGCGTTCCCGCTGCTCGGCCTGCTCGAACAGGGCCGCGTTGCCGATCGACCCGCTCGCCGCGGTGAGCAGGGTCCGGACCTGGCCGGCGTCGGCTTCGGTGAACTCCTTGCCGGTGAGGCGGACCTCCCCGAAGCGCTCGCCCCGCACCTCGATCGGCACCACCAGCGCCGCACCGGGCTCGGGCGGGGCCGCGCCGGTGCGGCGCACCACCCCCTCGGGCGCACCGGTCAGCGCGCACGCGGCACGCGCCACCCGGTCGAGGATCTCGGGCACGCTCGCGCCGCGGGCGATGCTGATGACCGCGTCCAGCAAGCGCTGGGCGCCGTGGTCGTTCACTGCGCGCACCGGTCCCGTTTTTCGGCAGGGTTCTTCCGCCAGAGTGGTCGACTCCGGCGTGCTGTTCGTTACTGGCCCACGCGCAACCGGCGCCCGGCCACCACTTCGAGGGAAATCCGCACCACGCAGTCACCGCCGGACACCTCGTGCCGGTTCGCGTGCCCGAGCACGGTGACCCACCAGCCCCCGGCCAGCCCCGGGGCCAGCGCGTCCGCCTGGAAGGCCAGCACGTTGCCGCGGGCGGCGGCGGCGAGCACGCTGGTCGACGGCACCCCGAAGCACACCGCGTGCTCGTCGAGCCCGAACCGGACCGGCTGCACCGCCGGCATGCCTCGATCGGTGAACACCACCCGCCCCAGCCCGGCCGTGCCCAGCAGCTCGAGCGCCTGGGCCCGGTTGAGCACCTCCTGGCCGAAGGAGTCGAGCATGCCGGTTCCACCCGTCCTGAGCACCGCCGCGAGTTCCCCCATGGCGACACGGTGCCGTGCACCGGCGCAGTCCACTAGGGCCGTTGGACCCGGTCCCCGAGCATCAGCCAGGTCACCAGCGCCACCATCACCACCGAGGAGACCGCGGCCAGCACCACCGCCATCACCAGCACGCCCCCGCCCTCGGCACCCGCCGTGGTGGCCAGGTAAGCACCACCGGCGACCAGCACCGGCACCAGCAGCACGGTGGCCGTCGCCCCGAAGGAGGCCCGGCGCCTGCCGCGGTGTTCCGCCCGGAAGGCGAGCGCCAGACAGCACAGCGCGCAGACCAGGAACACCGCGCCGAGCGTGTCGCTGAGCCGGTGCCAGCCGAGGACCACAGTGGACGCCGCCACCCAGGCCACGCCGAGCGCACCGGGGACCGCCGCCCACAGCCGGTACCGGCGCGGCAGCACCAGCATGGTGGCCAGCAGCACGGCGATCGCCGCGGTGACGTGCCCGCTGGGGAAGCTGTTGTGCCCCGGCGCGCCGTCGCTGTCGCCGAGCCGTGGCCGCGGCAGCACGGAGAGCTTGAGGAACTGGGCCGCGGCCAGTGAACCGAGCAGGGTGACCAGCGCCCCACCGGCCAGCGCGTACCGGCGCCGCGCCAGGGCGAGCAACGGCAGCACCACCGCGGTCACCCCGAGCAGCGGCACGAAGTCGACGTCGCGCAGCAGCCCGGCCACGGAATCCGTTGTGGACGGCCGGGCGGCGAGCAGGGCGCTGTTCTCGATCCGCTGGCCGCCCGGGGTGAGCACGAAGAACCAGTAGGTGTAGGCGAAGGCGAGCACGCAGCCGAACGCCGCCGCCAGCGGCGCAGGCGACCCGCGCCGCGCAGCGGCTCCGTTGAGGGTGGTGGTGGGCCGGCGGGTGGGAGCGACTTTGCGGCGGGCGTTGCCGTGCCGCGCCGGGTAGGCGTGCACCTTCTCGGTGGGCGCCGGATCGGCCGAATTCCCCAAAACCAGACTGACCTGCATGAATCCCATGCTGTCCGGCCTGTTTCGCGGTCTCGTCCGGGTAATGTCATGGTTTTGCCACAAAGGGGTGCACCGATCGCGGCTCCGGCCCGCCGTCGGTTTAATGACCCGGTGGCCATGGTTTTGCTGGTGGAGGACGACCACGCGGTGCGGGAGGGCCTCGGGCTGGCGCTGCGCCGCCAGGGGCACGTGGTGCACGCCGCGGAATCCGGTGAGCGCGGCCTCGACCAGCTGCGCGAACACCGGCCGGACATCGTGGTGCTCGACCTGATGCTGCCCGGCATCGACGGCTTCGAGACCTGCCGCCGGATCCGGGCGGGCGGGGAGACGCCGATCATCATGCTCACCGCGCGCAGCCACGACTTCGACGTGGTCGCCGGGCTCGAGGCCGGGGCCGACGACTACGTGGTCAAACCGGTCGAACCCCGGGTGCTCGACGCCCGCATCCGCGCGGTGCTGCGCCGGGCGGTCAGCGAGCAGCAGAGCGCCACCGAGCAGTACGGCGAGCTGGTGATCGACCGCACCGGCCTGGTGGTCACCCTGCGCGGGGAACCGGTGCAGCTGACCCCGACCGAGCTGAAGCTGCTGCTGGAGCTGTCCCGCACCCCCGGGCGCGTGCTCAGCCGCCAGCAGATCCTCGAAGCGGTGTGGGAGCACGACTACCTCGGCGACTCGCGGCTGGTGGACGCCTGCGTGCAGCGGCTGCGGTCGAAGATCGAGGACGTGCCTGCCAGCCCGCGCCACGTGGAGACCGTGCGCGGGTTCGGCTACCGGTTCGCCCGCCCGTGACCAGGAACCGGCCGTGGGCGTGGCTGTCGGGGCTGCGGCCGCGGCTGCTGGCGGCGTTCGCCGCGGCCACCCTGCTCGGCGCGGCGGCGGCCAGCGGCGCCAGTTACGTCTCCGCCCGCAACACCATGCTCGCCAGCGCGCAGGACCCGTTCATGAACGAGGTGAAGCGGCAGGTCACCGACACCCTGTCCCAGTTGTCCGTACCACCGGGCCAGGCCGATCTCGAGACGCTGGCGAGCAAGGTCGGCGGGACGAGCCTGGCCACCCACGAAGGCCGCTCCTCCGCCACCAGGGGGCTGTCGCTCGGCGAGGTGCCCGCCGAGCTGCGGGCGGCGGTCGCCGGGAGCGACCACATCCAATTCCAGCGGGTGCTCCGGAGCGGGGTGCCGATGTTCTACGTCGGCATGGCGGTGCTCGGGCCGGATCCGGCCGGGGTGCTCCGGCCGACCGGCATCGAGGTCTACGCGTCGATGTCGCTGGCGCAGCAGCAGCTGTCCATCGAGGAGCTGGCGCGGTACGCCTGGCTGACCGTCGCGCTGGTGTTCCCGCTGGCAGCCGCGCTCGCGCTGCTCGCCGCCAGGCAGGTGCTGCGGCCGGTGCGCCAGCTCAACCTGGCCGCGCGGCAGCTGGCCGAGGGCAAGCTGGACACCCGGCTGCGCGCCCGCGGGTCCGACGAACTCGCCGAGCTGGTCAGCACCTTCAACGAAACCGCGGTGGCGCTGGACCGGACCGTGGGCGAACTGCGGGAGATGGAGTCGGCGGCCCGCCGGTTCGTCGCCGACGTCTCCCACGAACTGCGCACCCCGCTGACCGCGATGAGCGCGGTGACCGGGGTGCTGGACGAGGACGCCGGGCAGCTGCCGCCGGACACCGCGGTCGCCGCGCGCCTGGTCTCGGCGGAGACCCGCAAGCTGGCCCGGCTGGTGCAGGACCTGATCGAGATCTCCCGCTTCGACACCAACCGGGCGGACCTGCGGCTGGACGAGTGGGACCTGGCGACGGCCATCCGCGACAGCATGGCCGCCCGCGGCTGGCAGGACGGCCCCGAACTGGTGACGGACCTGCCCGCGGGCATCAGCGCCGTGGTGGACCGCCGACGACTGGACGTGATCGTGGCGAACCTGGTCGGGAACGCGTTGCGCCACGGCGGCCCACCGGTCCAGGTGCGGCTGGCGGCGGACGCCACGACGGTGGTGGTGGCGGTGGCAGACCACGGCCCCGGCATCGACCCGGCGGTGCTGCCGCACGTGTTCGAGCGGTTCTACAAGGCCGACAGCGCCCGCGCGCGGTCGGACGGCAGCGGGCTCGGGCTGGCCATCGCGCTGGAGAACGCGCGGATGCACGGCGGCGGCATCCACGCCGAGAACCGGCCGGAGGGCGGCGCCCGGTTCACCCTGCGGCTGCCGCGGTTCCCGGGGGTGGCGCGGTGAAGCGCATCCTGCCGTGGTGCCTGGTGCTGCTGCTCACCGCCTGCGGCGTCCGGCCGACCGACGGGGTGATCCCGGCCGGTCCGGCCCCGGCGTTCCCGGTGCGGAACCAGGCCGAACTGGTGCTCTACTTCGTGCTCAAGGGCAGCCTCTACCCGATCTCCCGGCCGACGCCGGGCGTGGCCGGCCCGGAGAGCTCGTTGCGCGCCCTGGTCGGCGGGCCGTCGCTGGAGGAACGGGCACGCGGCCTGGACACCCTGTTGCCCGGTGGTGCGAAGGTCACCTACACCGACCAACTCGAGGTGGCCCTGCCGGTGGCGCTGGCGGACCTGCCCGCCGTGGCGCTGGACCAGCTGAGCTGCACCACGGTGAGCACCGGCATCTGGGGCCCGCTGCGGGTGACCGGCACCGACACCAGCCGTGAGGTGTTCGGCTGCCCGGCGACCTGAGCAGGTGTTCGCCCAGCTCAGACCCCGCAACCGGGTGCTGGGCGGGGGTCCTGTAGCCTTCTCGGCGGAGGATTGGCCGAGCGGCCTAAGGCGCACGATTGGAAATCGTGTTGGGTGTAAAAGCCCTCACGGGTTCGAATCCCGTATCCTCCGCCAGTCAGCGAGGTCCCCGGTTTCACCACCGGGGGCCTCGCTGCGTGTGAGCACGGCCTACCCGTTCGCTGGATTCTCGGGGCCACCCGGTGACACGCATACTGCAATGAAACTAGTGCTGTGCCCGGCGGATAATTGCGGAGTGCTGATGAGGCCACGATCTCGCGCGGCCGCACGCCGACCGCGGGCGCGAAAGGCGCCGACGCTAATACTCTCAGCAGGTGGATCTTGCCCGGGGCGCGGTCCGGGTTCCCGGCGTCCGGCCACTAGTGTTTCGGCCGTTCACCGGCCCCGCACCGCACCACGTCCGGGGCCCGCCCCGTTCCGGGCCGCGGCCGGGCACCCCCGCCGAAGACCGGACGCAACCACGCACCGCCGACCGTTCGAGGAGTTCGCAACCCCATGCCCGGAGTGGATGAGATCCGCGCGGGAATCGCGCTTTCCAAGGAGAAGGCGAACGCCAGCGTCGCCGCGCTCCAACAGGCCGCCCAGTCGCTCGAGGAAGCCCAGCTGTCACTGGCGCAGGCGACCTCGGGCAGCACCCAGCCGGAGGTGGGCCAGGCCCACGGCATGTTCGCCGAAGCACTGCAGGGCATCACCGGTACCCAGAGCACCATCCAGGCCGCCATCTCCGCCGCGGACTCCTACTCGGCCCGGCTCTGAGCCCGCCGATGTCGGTCTCCGAACTGCACGAACGGCTGATGGCGGTGCGGGCCGCCGCGGCGACCGCGGTGGCGCACCTCGATCGGGCGGGCGAGTTGCTCGCCGAGGCGCGCCGCGCGATCGTCGACCCGCAGGCACAGGCGGATCCGTGGATCCCACCGCAGCTGACGCAGGCGGTCGAACAGCTCGACACGCACAAGGCCCGGATAGCCGGGGCGGACGAGGCGCTGGGCGCGTATCTGGCCATGCTGTGAACGCGGAGTCGTGGTGAGGCGGAGATGAGCAAGCGCAGCGAGCAACGCGGACGCGTGACGGCGGCACTCGACCAGCTCCGCCGTCACCTCGGCCTGGCGCTCGGCGCCGCGGCCGGGGCCCGGCAGCAGGCCGAAACCGACCTGGCCAAGCTCGAGCTGGAGCGGATGATCGTCCGCGCCGGCATCGAGCGCGCCGGGGCCGACGAGGCGATCGCCGACCGCGCCAGGCAGCCGGGCATGGCCGAGGTGGTGAACTGGCTGCACACCGTGCGCGGGCAGTTCTACCGCGACTGGGCCGAGGGGCCGAACACGCTGCGCGAGCTGGTCGCCAAGGCCGCGCCCGGCCCGGCCGGGGCACCGCCGAGCCACTGGCTCGGCCGGGTCAGCGCCGATCCGGGGACCTCGGTGCCGGAGCTCTGGCGGATCGGCACGTCCACAGTGGACAGCAAAACCACCGGCGTGGCGCAGACCTTCGACGTGGCCGTGCCGCTGCTCGACGAATCCCACCTGGCGATCTACTCGAAACCGGGCACCCGCCCGACGGTGGACGCGCTGGTGGAAAACCTGCTGATGCGCGTGCTCTCCAGCTTCGAACCCGGTGCGGTGCGGGTGCACCTGTGGGACGTCGGCCAGCTCACCGCGGTGCTGCCGAACCTCTACCCGCTCAGCCGCACCGGTGCGCTCAACATCTGCGACCCGACCCGCCTGCAGGACCTGCTCGACGAACTCGCCGGGCACATCCGCCGCATCCACGCGCACACCATGCAGGGCGGGCACACCTCGCTGCGCGCGATGCGCCTGGCCACCGGGAAGCGCCCGGAACCGTGGCGGATCGCGGTGCTGTTCGGCAACGGCGAGGAACTGCAGTCCGAACGGCTGCGCGACCTGCGCCGGGTGGCCAGCGGGGCGCTGTCGGCCGGGATCTCGCTGATCCTGGTGGACGTGCCGACCACGCTCGGCGGCTCGGTGGAGAACATCAGCCTGAAGGACGAACGCCGGGCGGTGTGCAGCATGACCGGCAACGACCTGGTGGTCACCCTCGATCCGCCGCTGCCCTCCGGTCAGGTGAGCACGGCCGCGACCCGGCTCGCCGAGGCGCTGATCGAGAAGCAGGGCGGGCCGCGCTCGTTCGCCGACCTGCTGCCGGGTGAATTCGGCCAGGAGTACTCGGCGCACGAACTGCGCGCCCCGGTCGGCTACTACGAGGGCGACCCGGTCGAGGTGGTGATCGGGGACGCCAGCCCGCACGCGCTGATCGGCGGCCCGAGCGGGTCCGGCAAGACCAACTTCCTGTACGCGCTGCTCGGCAGCCTCGCCGCGCGGTACTCCCCCGACGAGCTGGCGCTGTACCTGCTCGACTTCAAGGAGGGCGTGTCGTTCGCCGGGCTGGCGCCGGGGCGCAAGGACGCCAGCTGGCTGCCGCACGCGCGGCTGGTCGGGGTGAACGTCAACACCGACCGCGAGTTCGGCCTGGCGCTGCTGCGCTTCCTCGCCGACGAGCTGCGGCGGCGCTCGGCCGCGGCCAAGGACCACGAGGTGACCAACCTCGCCGACCTGCGGGAACAGGATCCGCACGGGCACTGGCCGCGGATCGTCGCGGTGATCGACGAGTTCCAGTACCTGTTCGCCGGCCGGGACACGGTGACCGCGCAGGCCACCTCGCTGCTGGAGGACATCGCCCGGCGCGGCCGGTCGCAGGGCATCCACCTGGTGCTGGCCAGCCAGGACGTCGCCGGCATCGAGGCGTTCTGGGGCAAACCCGCCATCTTCGAGCAGTGCACGCTGCGCATCGCCATGCCGAAGGCCCGCCGGGTGCTGGCCGAGACCAACGAGGCAGCCGTCTCGGCACCGCGCTGGCACGCCGTGGTCAACCACGATTCCGGGGTGTCGCACGGGAACCGGCTGGTGCACGTGCCGGACGCCTCCACCAAGGACGTCTTCCCGGCGCTGCAGCGGCAGCTGTGGGAGCGCTACGCCAGCGGCACGGCCGAGCCGCGGCTGTTCGACGGGGCGATCTCCCCGCGGCTGGAGGAGAACGAGGACTTCAAGCAGCTGGGCGTCGGCACGCGGCCGCGCACGCTGGTCGGCCAGACCATCGACGTGCGCAACGAAGCACACGGCGTCGAGCTCTCCCCCACCCCCGGCCGGAACTTCGCGGTGCTCGGCACGGCGATCCGCGAGGCGCTGTCCATCATGGACTCCTGTGCCCGGTCGCTGGCCCAGCAGTACGCCCCGGGACAGGTCGAGTTCCTGGTGTGCTGCCTGGTCGACCGCGGCCAGCCCGCGGTCGATGAGCTGACCAAGAAGCTGGCTGCGGACCACGAGGTCACCACGATCGCCCCGGCCGAGCTGCCGGCCGAACTGGCCGGACTGGCCGATGAGCTGTCCTCTGTGGACAAGCAGCGCGTCCTGCTGCTGTACGGCGCCGAAGCCGCGTTGCCCGCGCTGGAGGCCAAGGCACCGGGGGTGCTCAAGAGCGGGCTGGACCACTTCCGGGTGCTGCTGAAGCAGGGCCCCGGCGCGGGTTTCCACACCATCGGCTGGTGGCGGGCGATCGCCCGGCTGAAGGACACGCTCGGCTTCACCGGCACCGACGACATCGGCGCCTGGGCGGCGCTGGACGTGCAGGGCAGCGAGCTGAGCCCGTTCTGCGCCGGTCAGGTGGTGCACTGGTCCCCGCGACCCGGCCGCGCGTTGTTCTTCGACCGCACCACGCACGCCAGTCCCGAGGTGCTGATCCCCTTCTACCACCCCGATCCCGAGCAGGAGCGCCGATGAGCACCGCCGCCATGCGGTACAAGGAGATCATCGGCCTGGCCAGGGGCGCGGAGGAGGACCTCCGCACCTGGGAGCTGGCCAGGGCCGACGAGCTGGAGCACGTGCTGGCCACCGCGCACGAGGCCGTCGCCGCGGCGAAGGAGCGCGAGGCGCAGACCGTCGAACGCGTCAACCGCTGGTGGCGCATGGCCGAGGACAACGTCGCCCGGCTGTCCTGGCTGGAGACCGGGGCCGGGCCGGAGCCGAACCCGTCGGCACGCGGCGCGTACCTCGACCGCTACCTCGAGGAGGTCCGCGCCGCGTACCAGGACCTGGTGCAGGCGATCCTGAAGCTGGGCTGGCGCGCCCGCTAGGCGCCGGGCCGCTTGGCCAGCAGCTGCTCCAGGCAGTCCAGCAGGTCGAACACCGCGTCCTGCACGGCGTTCCCGGTGCCCGGCCGGAACCGGACCACCTGCGGGTCGTGGTCGCTGGCCTGCTCGGCGAACTCGGCGTTGATGTGCACCACGTCGTAGTCCACGCCGCGCGGCGCCCGCGAGGCCAGGATGTGGTCCAGCGCCTGCGAGTTGCCCTCGAACACGTAGCTGTACCGCTCGGGTTCCGGCAGCGTGTCGATCAGCGCCTTGAGCGCACCACCCGAGGTCAGCGCCTGCACGGTCGGCGAGAACGGGAAGTCGTTCAGGTCACCGGCCACCACCACGTTCGCGTTGCGGTCGGCGGCCAGCAACTGGTCGACGAAGCCGCGCAGCACCTCGGCCTGCCGCAGCCGCTGGACCTCCGAGGTCCGCGCGGGCGGCTGGAACCGGCCGTGCGTCGGCTGGTCACCGCCCTTGGAGGCGAAGTGGTTGGCCACCACGAAAACCTTGCGGCCCTGGAAGGAGAACTCACCGGCGAGCGGCTTGCGGCTGTTGGCCCAGGCGGCGTCGGCCGGGTCGACGCGGCCCGGTGAGAAGGTCAGCTTCGCCTTGCCGCGCTCCTTCTCCACCCCGACCGGGGTGGTCGCGTCCCCACCCGGCCGGTCCACAAAGGACACCCGAGCGGGGTTGAACAGGAAGCCGACGCGGATGTTGCCGCCCGGCTCACCACCGTCGCGCAGGTCCTGCGGGTCGATCTGGCGCCATTCGTAGCGCGGACCGCCCTTCGCCACGATCGCGTCGGTGAACCGCTTGAGCGTCTGGTCGGCGGCGACCACCCCGTCACCCTCGGCCGCGGCACCGTTGTTGTCCTGGATCTCCTCCAGCGTCACGATGTCCGGCGACGCCAGGTGCTCCACGACCCCGTCGGCCAGCGCGTCGAACTTCGCCTGCTCGTCGGCCGCGGACAGGTTCTCCACGTTGTAGGTGGCCACGGCCAGCTCGCCGGTGCGCTGCTTGCGCGTGGTCTCGCGGACCAGGCCGTTGTCCTTGATCTCACCGAGCACGCTGGCGAACAGCGTGTAACCGCCGAAGCTGTCGTACTCCACCGGGCCGGAGGTCACGCCGGTCAGCACGTCACCGGTGTTGGCCCGCGGGAAGGGCCGCTGGGCGAACGGGATCAGCGACTCGATCTTGAGCAGGCCGGTGTTCGGCCGGTCGTAACCGAGGTACGCGCTGCCACCGCGGGCGGTCGTGTGCTCGTCGGGCTTGGTGGTCACGTACAGCTCGTTGTACTCGGTGCTGCGCCCGACGATCCGCGTGTCCGAGATCTGCACGACCTCGCTCTCGTGGGCCTCCCAGAAGTCCAGCGAGTACTTGGCCGGTTCCAGTTCGAGGCCCTCGATGTTGCCGCCCGGCTGGGCGACCAGGGCGTCCGGCACGGTGCCGGGCCCGGCGACCACCGGTGCGGGCAGCGCGTTGCCGGTGCCGGTGACCGTCCACTGTGCACTGGTCAGCTCGGTCAGGGACTGGTGGTTCGAGTTGGCCGGGGTGTCCGGGTAGAACTCCTTGACCGTGCCGCTCGCGGTGACCGCGTCGCCGACCCCGACCGCGGGTGTGGTGCTGCCGGTGAACACGAACAGGCCCTCGCTGGTGCGCGGGTCGCCGTCCGGGTTCGGGTCGGTCAGCCAGAAACCGCGGGCGCTGCCGAAGGTGCGCAGGGCGGTGACCACCCCGGTGACGCCGGTGACCCGCTTGCCGTCCAACGGGGAGAGCCGCGTGGTGCCCTGGATGTCGTGGATGCGCGCGGGCACCCCGGGTTCGTTGCCACCGGGGGTTTCGCCCTTGCTGTTGACCGGGGTGGGCTCGCCGGTGGCGAAGTCGGCGGCGTTGTCGTCGGTGTCGGTGAGCGTGGCGCGGGCGGCGGAGGTCGCGTTCGCCGTCGCCGGGGCGGCGGTGCCTTCGCGGACCACGGCCGAGCCGTAGCCGACCAGGTCGCGGATGCGGGGGTCGGCCGCGCAGTCGGCCACCGTGCGGCAGGTCAGCCGTTCGGTGCTGGTCACCAGTGCCACGGTGCCCGCGGTGGCGGCCATCGCGATGGTGCCGGTGGCGTCGGCCGTCGGCAGCGGGGTGGTGCCGCCCGCTCCGCTCGCCTCGGCGACCAGGTACCGGCCGCCCGCGGCGAGGGTTCCGCCGAGCGGGGTCACCTGCCACTGGCTGGCCGGGTTCGCCGACGCGGGCAGGTACTGCACGCTCCACCCGGTCAGCGGAACCGCGGTGCTCGCGGAGGCCAGTTCGATGAAATCCGTGGTCCACGAGGCGCCGGAGTTGCCGCCACCCCCGTAGACTTCGGAAATCACCGCGTCCGGGCTGGGGAGGGCCAACGCGGCGGGGGCGAATGCGGTGGTGAGGGAGACGGTCACCGCACCGGCGATGGTGGCCGGCACGGTTCGTCTGCGTCGGGGCGAGGTCACCCGGGCATCCTTACCCAGACGGGTGAACGACGGAAGACGTGTGCACAACGGTTACCGACGAGGGGGAGGTGCTCCCGCGGTGACCGGGAGGACTGACAAAAGCGGGCACCGGGTGATCCCGGTGCCCGCTTCGGCGTCGAGGCGGGGTGCCTTACAGGCCCAGGCCGTCGGTGAGGTCGCCCACCACCGGCAGGTCGCCGACCTGCGGGGCGAGGTCGCCGACCGGGGTGCTGTCCACGATGTCACCGACCGGGCTGTTCTGCACCACGCCGGTGACGTCGCCGACCACGCCGGTGACCTGGTCCAAGCCGGGCAGCTCGTTGGCCACCGGCAGGTCGACGGGCAGCTCGGAGGGCAGCTCCGGCAGCGACGGCAGCTCGGTGGGCAGGTCCACCGGCAGGGCCGAGGTGAGGTCGTCCAGGCCGTCGAGGCCGAACGAGCCCAGCGGGGAGTCCACCGAAACGCTCAGCGCGTCGACCGGGTCGCCGGTCAGGTCCGCACCGACCTGCAGGCCGAGGTCGCCGACCGGGGTCTCCAGGCCGCCGCCGACCGCGGCACCCTCGGTGCTCACGGCCAGCGCGCCTTCGCCGTCACCGAGGAAGGTGTCCACCTCGGTGCTGCCGGCGAGGCCGTCCAGGCCACCCGCCGCCGCCAGGCCGACGCCCGCGGCGTCGGTGCCCACACCACCGCTGGCGGCAAGACCGTCCAAGCCCACCGCGGTCGCACCCTGGGCGGCGAGGTGGTCGTTGCCGAAGCCGAGGCTGCCTGCCACGCCTCCGGTGCCGCCAGCGGTGGCCAGGCCGAGGTCGCCGAGCGCGGTGCCCACACCCTGGCTGGCGGCGAACTCGGTGCCGTCGGCGGCGATGGCGCTGCCGCCGGTGAGCAGTTCGTTGGCGAAGCCGAAGCTGTTCGCGAAGGCACCGTCCTCGAACTGCGTGGCCGAAGTGAAGTCACCCAGCAGCGGGGCGACCTGGCCGGTCACCTGGTGGGTGAAGAACTCGAGGGTCTGCACGACGTCCTCGGCACCGTCGGTCGGCAGCGCGCCGAGCAGGTCGGTGACCGGCAGACCGGCCTGGTCGGCCACCAGCGGCAGCACTTCCTGCACGTCCTGCGCGGTGACGTCACCCAGCCCGGCTTCGCTCAGCACGGCGGTGGGGTCGGCGATGAAGGCGGACCGGGCAGCGTCGTCGGTCAGCAGGTTGAGCACGAAGTCGTGCAGGGTCACGTCCTGGAGAGACAAGGTGGAACTCCTCATTGGCGGGAAAGCGTCCAGGCACGGTGGCGAATACCGGCCCGCGTGCCGGGATAGACGTTATGGACTCGAGACCCGGCGGACATCGGGGATCACACGCGGCGATCCCCCTCATCCGAACGAGGGGAGACCCACTCACCCATTAGGGGGTTAGGGGATCACCAACTGGGGGTACGCATCAAACTAGGAGTTTCGCCACAGCTCACCGGGGTGAACCCGGCATTCCCCCCGAACGGGTCGATGGCCCGTGACAGCATGGCGCGATGCTCCGGGCTGATCAACTCCGCTGGACCGGTTTCGCCGGTGTGCTGCTGCTCGTGGGGACCACCCTGGTCCGGGGTGGCGCCCCGGTGCTGGCGGTGGCGATCGCCGGGATGGGCCTGGTGGTGCTGGCGTGGACCCTGCTCGGCAGGCTGCCCGAACTGCCGGGGGCGCGGTGGCTGCGGTGGACGCTGGTGCTGTGGGGCGCGCCGCTGCTGGCCGCGCCGCCGCTGTTCAGCGGGGACGTGCACAGCTACCTGGCGCAGGGGGAGATCGCCGCGCACGAGCTGGACCCGTACGTCATCGGCCCGGCGGAGGGGCTGGGTGCGGAGTCCGCGATGACCCAGCGCGTGAGCGGTTACTGGCGGGACACGCCGTCGCCGTACGGGCCGCTGTTCAGCCTGCTCCAGCGCTGGATCGCCGGGGTGGTCGGGGAGAACCCGGCCGTCGGCGTGTTGGCGCACCGGCTGGTGGAGGTCGTCGGGCTGGTGCTGATCGTCTGGGCGGTGCCGCGACTGGCCGAGGCGGCCGGCGTGCCCGAGCGCACGGCGCTGTGGCTCGGCGTGCTGAACCCGCTGGTGCTGTGGCACTTCATCGCCGGGGTGCACAACGACTCGCTGATGCTGGGCCTGATGCTGGCTGGCACGGCGTTCGGCCTGTCGGCACTGGAGCCGGCGCGGCTCGACTGGTCGCGGATGTCGATCGGCCTGCTGCTCATCGGCGCCGGCACGCTGGTGAAGCTGCCCGCCGTCGTCGCCTTGGCCGTACTGGGCACCGCGATCGCCCGGCGGCACGGCGCCACCTGGGGCCGCCTGCTGCTGGTCGGCGCCGCGACGGTCGCCGGCCTGGCGGTGTTCTCGGCCGCGGTCTCCCTGGGCACCGGCTTCGGCTTCGGCTGGCTCCGGACACTGGGCACTTCGGGCACCGTGAACAGCTGGATGGCCCCCACGAACTGGTTCGGCTTCCTGACCGGCGGCATCGCTTCCCTGTTCGGGGCGCACATCACGCAAACCATGATCGGCGTCGGGAAGCTCATCGGGTACGTGCTGATCGCGGGTGGTGTCCTCCGGGTGCTGCACCGGCAGCTGACGGGCCGGTTGACCGAGGTGCGCTCGCTGGGTTTGGTGCTGCTGCTCGTGGTCGCCTTCGGCCCGGTGGTGCAACCCTGGTACCTGCTGTGGGCGGCGATCCCGCTGGCCGCCTGCCTGCCTCCCGGCCGCCGGCGCGCTGCGCTGACCGGTGGGCTGGCTTTGTTCGCGGTGCTGCTCCCACCCGAATCGGGGAAGGCGGGGGTGCTGGTCACGGGGTACCTGGGCAGCATCGTCCTGGTGGCGGTGAGCTACCTGCTGCTGGAACGCCTCGCCCGCCGCCCCGAACCCGCGGCGGTCAACGCCCCGAACTGACCACTTTGGACCGATCACCGAAGCGCAGGAGACCAGTGCCGTTCCGGATGTGGCCGGATTGCCCGCCACAGCGAACGGCCTCACGGTCGCATCGGCCTGATCGTCGGTTTCACCCCGCGCAGCGGCGCTTGCTCCGAGCTCTGCCGAAGCAGCTGAACCGAGGCCACACACGCGAAGAACCCCGCCCGGTTGATCCGGACGGGGCTCTTCGGCTGGCGGTAGCGGTGGGATTTGAACCCACGGACGGGGGTTACCCGTCACACGCTTTCGAGGCGTGCTCCTTCGGCCGCTCGGACACGCTACCGCCGACTAGGTTACTGCATGACCTTCCCGCCCGGGCAACCGGGGTTCAGCGGTCCTCGGGGCGCGGGCCCTTCAGGTTCTGCACGGCGCCCGCTGCCTTGTCCCGGAGGTCGTGGCCGGCTTCCTTGACCTCACCCTTGGTCTGGTCGGCCTTGCCCGAGTCGCGCAGGTCTTCGTTGTCGGTGGCGTGCCCCAGCTTCTCCTTCGCGGTGCCCATCGCCTGCTGGGCCTTGTCCTTGGCCTTGTCCACGAGGCTCATGAGAGTGTTCCTCCTTCGTTGGGGTGCCCATCGGGTACCCACGGAACCACCGCTCATTCCCCCCGGCGCCGTGTGGCGAAGAACTCAGCCATCAGGGCGGCGCACTCCGCCTCCATGACCCCGCCGTAAACCTCCGGGCGATGGTTCAGCCGCGGATCCCGCACCACGTCCCACAGCGAGCCGACCGCGCCGGTGCGGGGTTCCCAGGCGCCGAACACCAGGCGTGCCACGCGGGCGAGGACCAGGGCGCCGGCGCACATGGTGCAGGGCTCGACCGTGACGACCAGGGTGCAGCCGTCCAGGCGCCAGCCGTCGCCGAAGGCGCGGGCCGCGGCGCGCAGGGCGAGCACCTCGGCGTGGGCGGTCGGGTCGCCGAGTTCCTCGCGGGCGTTGCGGGCGCTGGCCAGCACCGAACCGTCGGGGGCGTAGACCACGGCACCGATCGGCACGTCACCGACCGCGAGCGCGCCCCTGGCCACCTCGATGGCGGCTCGCACCCCGCCTTCGAAGGACATCACACCTGGTCGAGCAGCTTCGCGAACTCGTCGCCGAAGCCGCAGCGCTGCGCGACCATCAGCAGCTGCTCGTCCGGGTAGCGGTCCACCTCACCCACGATGACCTGCAGCTCGGGGCCCGGCAGGCCGAAGTCGGCGAGGATGTCCAGGTCGCCCTCGGGCCAGATGGACTCGTCGTCCTCCTCCGGCGGGTCCACGCGCAGCAGGTCGAGCACGTCCGCGGCGATGTCGTAGTCCAGCGCCGCGGCGGCGTCGGACAGCAGCAGCGACGCGCCCCGCGGGCTCGGCCGCACGATCACGAAGAACTCGTCGTCCACCGCCAGCAGGCCGAACACCGCCCCGGTGGACCGCAGTTTCGCCAGCTCGGTGATCGCGGCGTCCAGTTCCGCCAGTGCCCCGGTGTCCAGCTGCGAGCAACGCCAACGGCCGTCCTCGCGCACCACGGCCACCGCGAACCCGGTGATCGCCTCCTGCCCCGCCATGCGCTCACCGTATACCGCGGGCCGACCGCGCTGCGCCCGCGAAACACACCCGTTGGCCCACTGGTGCCACTATCGGGACATGAGCCCTTCCGGTCCCACCGAGCTGCCGCCGCTGCCGAACGCCCGTTTCGCCGGGTTGCTCACCGCGGCGAAGGCGTTGCAACCGAAAACCGTCGACCTCCGCCGCGAACTCCACCGCCACCCCGAACAGGGCCTGCACCTGCCGAAAACGCAGGCGGCGATCGAGCGCGCGCTGGACGGGCTGCCGCTGGAGCTCACCCGCGGCAAGTCGACCACCTCGCTGACCGCGGTGCTGCGCGGCGCCCGTCCGGGCCCGTCGGTGCTGCTGCGCGGTGACATGGACGCCCTTCCGCTCACCGAGGACACCGGACTGGAATACGCCTCCGAGGTCGAGGGCACCATGCACGCCTGCGGCCACGACACGCACGTCGCGATGCTGGCCTCGGCCGCGCACCTGCTCGCCGAGCGCAGGGACGACCTGGCCGGGTCGGTGGTGTTCATGTTCCAGCCCGGCGAAGAGGGCTACCACGGTGCCCGCCACATGATCCACGAAGGCGTGCTCGAGGCCGCCGGGGAGCAGGTCAGCGCCGCTTTCGCGCTGCACACCTACGCCAACGCGCAGTCCGGCCGCGTCCTCACCCGGCACGGCCCGGTCCTCGCCTCGGCGGACAGCTTCCACGTGCGCGTGACCGGCCGGGGCGGGCACGGCTCGGCCCCGCACCAGGCGCTCGACCCGGTGCCGGCGGCCGCCGCGATGGTCGGCGCGCTGCAGACGATGATCACCCGGCGGGTCAGCGTGTTCGACCCCGCCGTGCTCTCGGTGACCCGCATCTCGGCCGGGACCACCACCAACATCATTCCGGAGACCGCCGAGCTCGAAGGCACCATCCGGACGCTATCCGAGCGGACCCGCGCGTTCGTGCGGGCGGAACTGCCGAAGGTGTGCGAGAGCATCGGCGCCGCACACGGGTGCCGCGTGTCGGTCGACATCGAACCGGGGTATCCGGTGACCGCCAACGATCCGGCCGAGGCGGACCTGGTGAACTCGCTGGCGGAGCAGGTGCTCGGCGTGCAGCACGTGCAGCCGATGCCGGAGCCGATCATGGGTGCCGAGGACTTCTCCTATGTGCTGCAACGGATTCCGGGGGCGTTCGCGTTCCTCGGCGCCTGCCCGCCGGAGACCTCTTTGGACGACGTCGCGCCGAACCACTCGAACCGCGTGCGGTACGACGAGGACGCGATGGCGAACGGAGTAGCCCTGTACGCGGCGTTCGCGCTCGCTCACCTGGCGCACTGAACCTGGCAAGATGAGCCCCGTGCGAGACGTCTGCGTGATCGGGCTCGGGTTGATCGGCGGTTCGGTGCTGCGTGCCGCCGCCGCGGCGAAGAGGACGGTGTGGGGTGCCACCGCGTCCGAATCGGACGCCGCGGCGGCGAGGAACCAGGGCTACGACGCGGGAACCGACGTGGCCGCCGCGTTGCGCCGGGCCGCCGGGGCCGACGCGATGGTGGTGCTGGCCGTGCCGCTGACCGTGCTCGACGAGACCCTGCACCTGGTGGCCGAGCACGCGCCGAACGCGCTGCTCACCGACGTGACCAGCGTGAAGACCCCGGTGCGGCGGGCGGTCCGCCGCTGGGTGCCCGCCGCCGGGTACGTCGGCGGGCACCCGATGGCGGGCGACTCGCGGTCCGGTTGGGACGCCGGTGACGCGGAGTTGTTCCGGGACGCGGCCTGGGTGGTGGAGGTCGAGGACGACACCGACCTGACCCGGTGGGCGGAGGTGGCCGAGTTCGCCATTTCGCTGGGCGCGCACGTGGTGCCGCTCTCGGCGGCGGCCCACGACGAGGCCGTCGCCCGGATCTCCCACCTGCCGCACCTGCTCGCCGCGATCCTGGCCGCGGTCGGCGCGGAGGGCGGTCCGGCGGCGATGGCGCTGGCGGCGGGCTCGTTCCGGGACGGCACGCGGGTGGCGGGCAGCCGCCCGGAGCTGGTCCGGGCGATGACGGAGGGCAACCGGGAGGCGTTGCTCCCGGTGGTCGACGACGCACTGGGCAGGCTCGGGGCCGCCCGCGGCTCGCTGGCGTCGACCGGCGGGCTGGCCAAGACCATCCAGGCCGGTCACCAGGGCGCGCAGGCGTTCGCGGAGCACCGCGCGCAGGACCGCGCCGGCCTCCAGCTGAGCCTTTCGGCGCCAGACGCCAGGGAGGCGTTGCGCGCGCTCGGCGAGCGTGGCGGCCGGATCACCGGGATCACCGGCGACCAGGCCACCGCCGAATCAAGCTGAGCGGTTCACCGCGCGGGCGGGGGTGACGGCGGCGGGGTCTGGTCGCCGCCCCCCTGGTTCTTGTGCAGGAAGCCCTTGGCCTTCCCGGTGGCGTTGTCGATCTTGTCCGAGTGCTTGCCGAACTTGGCCTTCGCCACCCCGCTGGCCTTGTCGAGGCCCTGCTCGATCTTGTCGCTGTTCTTGTCCAGCGCGCTCTTCGCCTTGTTCTTCAACTCGTCGAAGTTGATGCCCATGCCTCCATGGAACCGCAGATCGGCGAGACCGCAAGCCGGGGTAATCAGGTCCAGCGATCGAGGAGGAACCGGCGGACGAACCGCATCGGCGAGCGTTCGGTGAGGTCCGGGCCGCGCACCGCGTCGAACACCGCGGTCAGGCCGTCGACCACGCCGGACAGCTGCTCGCTCCGCGGCATCGCCAGGCTCGCCGGGTCCCGCTGCTCGCGCACCGCCCCCGCCAGTTCCGCCAGCGCCGCCGTGACCTGCTCGACCTCCTCCGGCCGGGGTGGCGGCGCGCCGTGCTCGACGGTGACCACCACCTCGGTGATCGCGTCGGCGAGCCGTTCCAGTTCGACGATCACCGGCCACCACGCCACCGCCTGCCGCCCCGCCGCCGACGGTTCCACGATGACCTGCTGGAAGGTGGTGCGCAGGTCGGCCAGCGCCCGGTACGCCCGGCGGCGGCCGCGGGAGCGTTCCGCCCGGTCGTCCGGGGAATCGACCGGCCGCAGCGCGCGGGCGGCGTAGGTGGTCACCGAGTCCAGCGCGTCGGCCAGCTGCCCGCCGACCCGCGGGCGCGTGCTGCCCGGCCAGAGCAGGTAGCCGAAGAGCAGCACGATCGCGCAGCCGAGCACGGTGTCCACCAGCCGCGCCAGCACCACCGACCAGTCGCCGTGGCTGGACAGGTCCATCTGCAGGATGATCAGCGGGGTGACGAAGGTGGCCAGCAGGCCGTAGTTGCGCACCTTGCCGATGGCCACCCCGGCGGCGAACACCGCGCTGAACACCACCAGCCACCAGCCCTGCGCGCCCAGCCCGAGCACCGCGGCGCCGATGCTCACCCCGGCCACCGTGCCGAGCCCGCGCAGCACGGCCCGGCCGAACACCGAGCCGAAGTCCGGTTTGAGCACGATGCCGACGGTCAGCGTGATCCAGTACGACCGCTCGAACGGCACCAGCAGGCTGACCACCTCGGCGATCGCCACGCACAAGGTCAACCGCAGCGCCGCGGTCCAGGTCACCGGCCCGGCGAGCGAGCTGAAGTAGTCGCGCAAGCGCTTGCGCAGCGGGACCGGTTCCCGGCGCCTGCGTTCCTTGCCCTTGCCGATCTTCACCAGACCGGCCCGCAGGGCCAGCGCCATCGGCTCGTCGCTGTCGATTTCCGGCACCGGCGGCAGTTCGGCGTCCATCCGGACCGCGGTGGCCAGCCGGACCAGGTGGTCGACCAGTTCCCGCGGCGGCCGCTCCCCGGCGTTGACCATGGCCACCGCCGCCTCGACGGCCGGGGTGCTCGCCGAGAGCACGGTGAGCAGCCTGCGGTAGGTCTCGTCGCGCCCGGACAGCCACGACCGCGCGGTGAGCAGCCGGTCGTAGGCGGTGTTGAGCGCGGCGGTCAGCTGGTGGCGGGCGGCGCGCTGGGTGTCCTCGTCCTCGGCCGTCAGCATGGCCGCCAGCTCGATGAACACCTGCGTGACCGCGGTGCGCTCGGGGGTGGTGGCGCGGACCGTCCAGCCGAACAACGCGACACCCAGGCCCCACACCGCACCCACCACGAAGCACAGCAGCGAAACCTCCAGCTGCACGCCGAGCAGGTGCTGACCGGTACCGAGCACGCAGAAGACGAACATCTGCAGCGCCGCCACCGAAGCGTTGCTCCCGGCCGCGCTGAGCAACGCCGACAACGCCGAAACCACGATCACCACCGGGATCGACGCCGCCGGATCACCCCCGCTGAGCAGCCCGGCCAGGTAACCGAGGAAGGCGGCGAACGCGGCACCGGCGATCCGCCGCGCGCGGTAGCGGTACGGCCCGGCGGCCTCGGAGAGCACGGTCGGCAGCGCCCCGGTGGAGACCACCGCGCCGAGCGCGATGTCACCGAGGGCGAAGCCGGCCGCCAGCGGGACGGCCAGCGCGATCGGCGCGCGGACCGCGCGGGTCCACGGCGTCGGGTCCGGCTTGCTGCGCAGCAGGTGCACCAGCCAGTTCGGGGCGGACAGATCGCGCGAGCTCACGCGCCCACTGTCTCATCCCGACACGAGGTGATCAGCCCAGATCCGGTAGCCGTCGGGGCCGGGGTGGAAGCCGTCGGCGGCGAACGCGCCCGCGGTCATCCGGTCCACCGGCATCACCACGTGCCGCACGCCGGGCAGCGCGGCCAGCGAGGCGGCGGCCCGGTCCAGCGCCAGCGAACGCAGGCCCAGCACGTCGCGCAGCGGCCGGGGCAGCGCCGGGAACCGGCCGAGGTGCGGCACACCGGTGAGCACCACCGGCACCGGGCCGAGCGCCCGCCGCACCGCGCAGACCAGGCGCAGCAGGTCGCGGCGGTAGCGGGACGGCGAGTGCAACTCGATCGTGTCGTTCACGCCGAGCGCGATCACCACCAGATCGGCGGGTTCGGCGACCGCGCCGGGCAGCAGTTCGTCGTGCACCACGCGGGCGTTCGCCCCGGTGCGCCCGGCCACCCGCCACGCCACCCCGCGACCGGTGCGGGCGGCCATGGCGACCGCCAGCCGCCCGGTGAGCGCCTCGTCGTGCGTCCGCGCGCCCACGCCATCCACAGTGGACTCCCCGAGCACGAGCAGGCGCAGCGGATCGGGGCCGGGCACCAGCCCGCGCAGCGGTCCGGCGGCCCCCGGCAGCCGCGGGGTGTCCCGGCGGACGCGCAGGCCCTGGCGCACCAGCACCGGCGCCAGCAGCACCGTGGCCAGATCGGCGCGCAGCCTCACCGGTTCTTCTCCTTCTCGTTGCGCCAGCGGTCGATCAGCACCGGGATCTCCTTGCCGATGAACTCGAAGAAACCCTTGGTCTCGGCGATCCGCCTGCCCGCCGGGGTGTCCGGGCCGACCGCGTCCATCCCGCGGCTCAGCACTTCGGACAGCTGGTGGTAGATGGCGTCCTTGCGGCCGAAGCCCTCGTACCACTGGTCGTCGCTGATCAGGTAGTGGTCGCGCCGCTCCCCCGGCTCGCGCGCGCGGGTGACCAGGCCGACGTGCGTCAGGTAGCGCACCGCGCCGGACACGGCGGCGGGGCTGATCTGCAACACCTCAGCCAGCTCACCCGCGGTGAGGCTGCCCTTCTGGGTGGCCAGCAACGCGGTGAACACCCGCGACGCCATGCGCTGCAGGCCGGCGTCGGTCATCATCAGCGCGAAGTCCTCGATGAACTGCCGGGTCGCCGCGTCGCCCGGCGGCCCGTGGTCTTCTGGGGTGCTCGACATGCCTCCATCCTCCCCGACCTGGTGAACAGCCCTCACTTGGTCCATACGTTTTCTTAACTTCACAACTTTGTGAAAAAAGTGTAGCTTCGACGCCATGGACAACGCCATCTCCATCTCCGGCCTGGTCAAGACCTTCGGCCGGACGAAGGCCCTCAACGGCCTCGACCTGTCCGTCGCCTCGGGGGAGGTGCACGGATTCCTCGGCCCGAACGGCGCCGGGAAGTCGACCACCGTCCGCGTGCTGCTCGGCCTGCTGCGGGCCGACGCCGGGACCGTCCGCCTGCTCGGCGGCGATCCCTGGCGCGACGCGGCCACCCTGCACCGGCGGCTGGCCTACGTGCCCGGCGATGTCAACCTCTGGCCCAACCTCTCCGGCGGTGAGGTGATCGACCTGCTGGGGCGCCTGCGCGGCGGGCTCGACCAGCGCCGCCGCGCCGAGCTGGTCGAGCGGTTCGACCTCGACCCGAAGAAGAAGGGCCGCACCTACTCCAAGGGCAACCGGCAGAAGGTGGCCATCGTCGCCGCCCTGTCGTCCCGGGTGGACCTGCTGATCCTGGACGAGCCGACCTCCGGGCTCGACCCGCTGATGGAGGCCACCTTCCAGTACGCCATCCAGGAGGAACGCGAGCAGGGCCGCACCGTGCTGCTGTCCAGCCACATCCTCGCCGAGGTCGAGGCGCTGTGCGACCGGGTGAGCATCATCCGCAACGGGCAGAACGTGGAAACCGGCACGCTGGCCGAACTGCGGCACCTGACCCGCACCTCGATCACCGCGGAACTGGCCGGGCACCCGAACGGCCTGTCGGACCTGCCGAACGTGCACGACCTGCACGTCGAGGGCAACCGCGTGCGGTTCGACGTGGAGACGCACTCGCTGGACGAGGTGCTGCGCCAGCTGGCCGGGGTCGGCGTGCGCAGCCTGGTCAGCCAGCCGCCGACGCTGGAGGAACTGTTCCTCCGCCACTACACCACCGAAGCGGGTGTGCGGTGAACCGGCCGTTGCTCGGCACGCGCCACCTGGTGCGCCTGGCGCTGCGCCGCGACCGGATCACCCTGCCGGTGTGGGTCCTGCTGCTCGGGCTGACCCCGGCGGCGGTCGCCGGTTCCTACGCCGAGCTGTACCGGACCGAAGCCGAACGGCGGTCGCTGACCACCGGGATGGCGGCGAACCCGTCGCTGAACCTGATCTACGGCCCGCCGTTCGACCTGTCCGACGCCGGCGGGTTCACCGTCTGGCGCTACGGCACGATCATCCCGTTCGCCCTGGCCATGGCCTGCGTGTTCACCGTGACCCGGCACACCAGGCAGGAGGAGGACACCGGCCGCCAGGAGCTGCTGTCCTCGGGGGTGCTCGGCCGGTACGCCGCGCTGACCGCGGCGGTCACCACCGGTGCGCTGACCGCGGCGGGCACCGGCCTGCTCACCGTGGTCGCGCTGACCGGCGCCGGGGTGCCGGTCACCGGCTCGGCAGCCTTCGCCGCGGCGATCACGCTGGTCGGCCTGGTCTTCACCGCGGTCGCCGCGATCACCGCGCAGCTCGCCGAATACGCCCGCACCGCCAACGGGCTGGCCATGGCCGTGCTGGGTGCCGCCTTCCTCCTCCGCGCCGTCGGGGACGCGGCGAAGGACGTCGGCTGGCTGTCGTGGTTGTCACCGATCGGCTGGTCCACCCAGGTCCGGCCGTTCGCGGGGGAACGGTGGTGGGTGCTCGGGCTGCTGCTCGGCACGGCGATCGCGCTGGGGGCGCTCGCCTACGCCCTGAGCACGCGCCGGGACGTGGGCCTCGGCCTGCTCCCCGCGCGGCCCGGCCCCGCCACCGCCGCCCCCGGCCTGCGCAGCCCGCTCGCCCTGGCGTGGCGGCTGCACCGGGGCTCGTTCCTCGGCTGGACGATCGCGTTCGCGGTGATGGGCGCGTTGTTCGGCTCGCTCGCCGCGGGTATCGGCGACGTGGTCGGCGAAAGCCAGGCCACCGCGGAGCTCTTCGAGCGGATGGGCGGTGCCGATCGGATCGTGGACGCCTTCCTCGGCACGCTCGGCCAGATCTTCGCCCTCATCGCGTCGATGTACGGGGTGCAGGCGGCGCTGCGGATGCGGGCGGAGGAGGTCGCGGTCCGGGTGGAGCCGCTGCTGGCCACCCGCGTCGGCAGGCTCCGCTGGACCGGCGGGCACCTGCTGTTCGCCCTGCTCGGGTCCGCGGTGCTGATGGCCGTCGCCGGGGCGCTGGCCGGACTGCTGCACGGGTTGCGCGTCAGCGATGTGGCGCACCAGGTGCCGTCGGTGCTCGGGGCGACGATGGCGCAGCTGCCCGCGGTGTGGGTGGTGCTCGGGCTGACCGTGCTGCTGTTCGGGCTGCTGCCGAAGTACGCCACGGCGGCCTGGGCGGTGGCGGGCGTGTTCGTCGCGCTGAGCCTGTTCGGACCGGTGCTGCAGCTGAGCCAGGCGGTGCTGAACCTGTCGCCGTACACGCACATCCCGAAGCTGCCGGGCGCGGAGTTCACCGCGACGCCGCTGGTGTGGCTGGCGGGCATCGCCGTGGTCGCGTTCGGCGCGGGTCTCCACGGTTTCCGCCGCCGCGACATCGGCTGAGGATCAGCGGACGCGGACGGTCCCGCTCGCATCAACCAGGAGTTGCTGCTGCGGGCCGCCCGCGCCGCAGTGGGGTCCGTTCGGATAGGTCTGCTCCGCGGTCACCGGCAGGGTCTGGTGGACCACCACCGCACCGCTCGTGCCGGTGAGCCGGACGGTCACCTGCATCTCGACCAGCGGCAGGTCGTCGAAGGTGGCGAAGCCGTGCCCGCCGCCGGGCGGGTAGAAGTCGATGGTGCCGGTCCGGCAGCGGAAATCCCAGCAGAGTTCCAGGGTGCCGGCGTCGACCTCGGCCGCCAGCGCCGGATCGACGTCGACGCCCACCCCGATCGGCGTACCGATCGTCGTGCAGGCGTGCCCCCCGCCGGAACACGCGGTCAGGGCGGCGAGCAGGAACACCAGCGGGGCGAAGGCGCGCATACCGCCAAGACGCGAGCCGGGCCGGGTGCGGTTGCTCCTTCGCCGGTAGCTGAAGCCGGGATCCCCGCCGCCCCCGCCGGCAGCTGGAGGACGTGCCGACCTGGGGACTGCTCCGAAAAGCCGACTTGCGCCGGTTCTGGACCGCCGACCTGCTCAGCCAGTTCGGCACCCGCGTCGCCTTCCTCGGGGTGCCGCTGCTCGCCACCACCACGCTGAACGCCTCCGCCACGCAGGTGGCGCTGTTGCGGGCCCTGGAAACCAGTGCGTACCCGGTGCTCGGCCCGCAGGCGGGCGCGTGGGGCGACCGGCTCCGCGTCCGGCCGGTGCTGCTGGCCGCCGATCTCGGCCGCGCTGCTGATCGCGTCGGTGCCGGTGTGCGCGGTGCTCGGCGTGCTCACGCTCTGGCAGCTGTTCGCGGTCGTGGCGCTGACCGGGCTGCTCACCGTCTTCGACGTCGCCCACCAGACCTACCCCCCGCGCCTGGGCGACCGGTCGGCGTTGCCCGAAGGCAACGCCGAACTCCAGACGAACACGTCGATGGCGGCGGTCGCCGCACCCACCGCCAGTCGTCGGCTGGGTGGCTGGCTCGCATCCGCACCCGCGAAACCCGTCCGGTGGTATCGAAACGCCGGCTGCACACGGAAATCGGCGAGGGACTTCGGCTGGTGTTCCGGCACCCCGTGTTGCGGGCGCCGGCGTTGAGCGGCGCTTCGACCAGCCTCTTCCAGTCGATCCACATCGCGAGTTCGGTGGTGTTCCTGGTTCGCGAGCTCGGCCTGTCCCCCGGGTGCTCGGCCTCGCCTACCTGCTCTACCCGCTGACCGGCCGCGGCTGGGGCCTGGCCTTCTGGTGCCTCGCCGGGTTCGGCACCGCGTTCGGCGTCATCGTGGTCAACGTCCTGCAATTGACCTACCAGCAGCTGAACTGCCCGGAGGAACTGCTGGGGCGGGTCAGTGCCACCGTGCGCTTCCTCGCGCTCGGCGTGGTGCCGGTCGGCAGCGTGGCCGCCGCCGCGCTCGCCCCGGCGATCGGGTTGCGCGCCACCTGTGGACGGCTGCGCTGGGCATGCTGGCTTCGGCGGGCTGGCTGGTTTTCTCGCCGCTGCGCTCCGGCGATCGGCCGCCGGGGAACACCCGAACGGGGTAGAGACCGTACGGACGGTCGGCCGCTACCGTGATCGCGGTAACAGCACGAAGACGTGCTGTCGCCCCGCAGGAGGAGTCCTGATGGCTGTCCCCACCACGAACGGAACGGGCTTCGGCCGGCGCGGTTTCCTGGCGTTCCTGGTCGCCGCCCCCACCCTGACCATCGCCGCCGAACTGGCCGCCGACCGGCCCGCCGAGGCGCAGCTGCCCAGCCTGCCCGGACCGGCCGACCTCGTCGACCTCGGTGACGTGCTGATCCTGGCCGGCGCGCCCACCGCGCACATGCTGGTGCTGGAGGTCGGCGAGGACGGCCGGATCCGGCTGCGGTTGCCGCGGGCGGAGGTCGGCCAGGGCATCACCACCGCGGCCGCGATGCTGGTCGCCGAGGAACTCGGCGTCCCGCTGTCCCAAGTGGACGTTCCGCTGTCGGAGGCGCGCTCGGAACTGCTGTTCAACCAGTTGACCGGTGGTTCGAACACCATCCGCTCGATCTACGGCCCGGTGCGCACCGCCGCCGCGGCCGCCAGGGCCCGGCTGGTCACCGCGGCCGCCGCGCAGTTCGGCGGTGACGCGGCGAAGTACCGGGTGCACGACGGCTCGGTGGTCGCGCCGGACGGCCGGTCGGCCACCTTCGGCTCGCTCACCACGGCCGCGGCGAAGGTCCAGCGGTCCGCCGTGGCCACCGAACCGAAGGCCGAGGCGGAACACCGGCTGGTCGGCACCCCGGCCGGCCGCATCGACGCGCTCGCCATGGTCACCGGCCGGAAGCAGTACACGCTGGACCTCGACGTGCCGGGGGCGCTGCCGACCGTGCTCAACCGGCCGCCGACGATCCGCGGCACGGTCCGCTCCTTCGACGACTCGGTGGCCCGCACCATGCCGGGGGTGGTGGACGTCGTCGCCATCGACAGCGGGGTCGCGGTCATCGCGGAGACCTTCGGGCAGGCGATCGCCGCCAAGGACCGGCTGGAAGTCACCTGGAACCCGGGCACCGTCGACGACCTCTCCGACGCCGACATCCGGAAGAAGCTGCGGGCCGCCGCGTTGCCGTTCGCCGTGCCACCGCTGCTCACCCAGCACGTGGACGCCGAGTTCGACTTCGCCTTCGTCAGCCACGCACCGCTGGAGACGAACTCCGCGATCGCCGACGTCCGGGCCGACCGCGCCGAGATCTGGTCGTCGCTGAAGTCGCCGATCGTGGCCAAGCAGACCATCGCGGCCGTGCTCGGGCTGCCGGAGAACCGGGTCACCGTGCACGTCACGCCGGGTGGTGGCTCGTTCGGCAGGCGGCTGTTCTTCGACGGCGCGCTGGAAGCGGCGAAGGTGTCGAAGAAGGCGGGCCGCCCGGTCAAGCTGATGTGGACCCGGATCGACGACATGCGGCACGGCCGCGCCCGCGCCGCCACCCACCACAAGGTGCGCGCCACCTTCGCGCTGGGCGGCGTGCTCACCTACGAGCACCGGGTGGCCAGCGTCGAGACCGACTTCCGGCACGGGCTCGGCGAAATCCTCACCGCCACCGCGGCCAGCCTGCCGGTCGCCGGGAACCTCAGCTTCGCGCAGACGGTGTTCCTGACCACGGTCAAGGTGCCCTACCACTTCGGCGTGGTGACCGAACTGCTCAACGAGGTGCCGCTGGCGATGAACACGGGCAGCTGGCGTTCGGTGTACTCGGCCACCACCCGCGGTGCCGAGGAGATCGTCGTCGACGAGATCGCCAAGAAGCTGGGCAAGGACCCGTACCAGTTCCGGCGGGCGTCGCTGAAGAACGACAAGCAGCGCGCGGTGCTGGACAAGGTCGCCGAAGCCGGGCAGTGGGGCCGTGAGCTGCCCGCCGGGTTCGCGCAGGGCATCGGCTTCCACGAGGAGTACAAGTCGCGCACGGCTTGCCTGGTCGAGATCGACGCGCGGGACCCGAAGAAACCGCGGGTCACCAAGGCCACCATCGCCGTCGACGTGGGCAGGCCGATCAACCCGCGCGGGCTGGAGGCGCAGATGCTCGGCGGGCTGACCGACGCCATCGCCACCGTGCTCAGCGCCGGCCTGCACCTGGACAGGGGCCTGCCGCTGGAGGGCAGCTACTCCCAGTTCCACTACGCGCGGCAGAAGGACACGCCGAAGGACGTGCGGGTCTTCGTGATGCCGGCGAACGGGGAGCCGGGCGGGGCCGGGGAACTCGGGGTGCCCGCGGCGGTCGGCGCGGTGGCCAACGCCTACGCCAGGGCGACCGGCACCCGGCCGCGCAGCTTCCCGATCAACTTCGACGTCGACTTCGACCCGTTCCCCCGCTGAGGAGTGCACCCGTGCCCAACTACACCTTCTCCGTGAACGGGAAGACCGTCACCGTCGACGCCCCCGCCGACCTGCCGCTGCTCTGGGCGCTGCGGGACAAGCTCGGCGTCAAGGGGCCGAAGTACGGCTGCGGCATCGACGTCTGCAAGGCGTGCACCAGCCACCTCGACGGGGAGGCGATCAACCCGTGCGTCGTCCCGCTCGCCGAGGTCGAAGGCCGTGAGGTGACCACCATCGAGGGACTGGCCGACGGCGACGAGCTGCACCCGGTGCAGGAAGCCTGGCTGGAGCTGGACGTGGCCCAGTGCGGTTACTGCCAGCCGGGCCAGATCATGGCCACCGTGGCCCTGCTGCGGAAGAACCCCGACCCGACCGACGACGAGATCGACGCGATCGAGAACGTCTGCCGCTGCGGCACCTACTCCCGGATCAGGGAGGCCATCAAACGGGTGGCGGCGAAGTGAGCACAATGGGGGGATGAGCACCTCGGGATGGCCGGTCGCGGGCAAGTCACCGGCCATCCTGGCCGCGTTCACCCGCAGCGTCGCCGAGCGCGGGTACGACGGTACGAACTTCGGCGACATCGCCGGTGAGCTGGGCATCTCCAAGGGCACCATCGTGCACCACTTCGGCACGAAGGACCGGCTGCTGGCCGCGCTGCACGAGTCGTACATGCAGCAGCGGCTGGCCGAGGCGCGGCTGATCGTCGAGCGGCTGCGGACCCCGGCCGAGCAGCTGGCCGGGCTGCTGTTCGCGTTCATGCTCTACCAGGTGCACGACCGCGCCGCCACGGTCGCCTTCCAGCGTGAGATCGCCCGGCTGGCCGAGCACGAGTCGATGGCCGAGGGCGTGCGGTTGCGAGCCGAGTACCTGGCGCTGGTGCGGTCGGTGTTGACCGCCGGCCAGGCGTCCGGTGAGTTCCGCGAGGGTGATTTCCGTCTCCGGAGCCTGCTGATGTTCGGCTCCGCCCACTGGGCGTGGACCTGGTTCGACCCGGCCGGTCCGGACAGCGCCGAACAGGTCGGTGCCTGCTTCGCGGACCTGGTCCTGGGCGGTTTGCTCACCCGCGCCGACGGCCTGGCCGAACTGACCTCTTTGGACGGACGCGTGCTCACCACGGTGCGCGAGTGTCTGGGGTGACCCGTTTTACGGTGGTGAGCGGAGCGCCGGGCAGGGAGACTGGTCGACGAAGAAGACCAGTGAGTGACGGAGGCCCGCATGCCCAGTACCGGAAGCGAACAGGGCGGTACACAACTGAGCCCCGCCGCCAGGGAGCGGCTGGAGGCGGAACTCGCGCGGTTGCGTGAGCAGCGTGCGGTGAACGCGCCCAACTTCCGGGACGAGGACCCGATCGGGGACAGCGCCGACCAGGCGGACGTGATCGAGCGCGCGGAGACCACGGCGTGGATCGACCGCCGCATCCGCGAGGTGACCGACCTGCTCACGCACGGCAAGAGCCAGGCGTCACCGGGCAAGGAGGCGCTGCTGCCCGGCGGCACCGAGGTCACCCTGCGCTTCTCCGACGGCGACGAGGAGACCATGCGGGTGGTCGAGTTCGCCGACGAGGCGACCGCACCGGACGTGTCCGCGCTGACCAGCGACAGCCCGCTGGGCCGGGCGCTGGTCGGGCACAAGTCCGGCGACACCATCACCTACCGGACCCCCGGCGGCGACCTGAGCGCCGAGATCGTCTCGCTCAAGCTGCCCGCGTGACACCGGTGAGTGCGCAGGTCCGCCCTGCGCACTCACCACCGGTCACCGGTAGCCGGCGCGCTTGAGGGCGTCAGCCAGCGCACCACCCCCACCGCTGTTGCCGCTGCCACCGCCGTTGCCGCGTCGCTGCCCGCCGCCCTGCCGCTGCCCGCCGCCCTGCTGGCGACGCGGCTGCTGCTGGCGGCGCTCGTTCGAACCGCGCTCGGCACGGCCACCCGGGGTGACCTCGTCGTCCAGGCGCAGGGTGAGCGAGATGCGCTTGCGCGGCACGTCCACGTCGAGCACCTTCACCCGCACGATGTCACCCGGCTTGGCCACCTCGCGCGGGTCCTTGACGAAGTTCTTCGACATCGCCGACACGTGCACGAGCCCGTCCTGGTGCACCCCGACGTCGACGAACGCACCGAACGCGGCCACGTTGGTGACCACGCCCTCCAGCGTCATGCCGGGCTTGAGGTCGGACAGCTTGTCCACCCCTTCGGCGAAGGTGGCCGTCTTGAACGCCGGGCGCGGGTCGCGGCCGGGCTTGTCCAGCTCGGTCAGGATGTCGGTGACGGTCGGCAGGCCGAAGGTGTCGTCGACGAACTCACGCGGGTTGAGCTGCTTGAGCACCGGAGAGTTGCCGATCAGCGCGGGCAGCTCCTTGCCGGTGGCCGAGAGGATGCGGCGGACCACCGGATAGGCCTCGGGGTGCACCGCGGAGCTGTCGAGCGGGTCGTCCCCGCCGGGGATCCGGAGGAAGCCGGCGCACTGCTCGAACGCCTTCGGCCCGAGGCGCGGCACCTCCTTCAACGCGGTGCGGCTGCGGAACGGCCCGTTCTGGTCGCGGTGCGCGACGATGCTCTCCGCCAGACTGGAGCCGATGCCGGAAACCCGGGTGAGCAGCGGCGCGGAGGCGGTGTTGACGTCCACGCCGACGCCGTTCACGCAGTCCTCGACCACCGCGTCCAGCGACCGGGACAGCGAGACCTCGGACAGGTCGTGCTGGTACTGGCCGACCCCGATGGACTTCGGGTCGATCTTGACCAGCTCGGCCAGCGGGTCCTGCAGGCGGCGGGCGATGGAGACCGCACCGCGGATGGACACGTCCAGCGAGGGCAGCTCCTGCGCGGCGAAGGCCGACGCGGAGTACACCGACGCACCCGCCTCGGAGACCATCACCTTGGTCAGCTTGAGGTCGGCGAACTTCTTGATCAGGTCGTCGGCGAGCTTGTCGGTCTCGCGGGAGGCGGTGCCGTTGCCGATGGCGATCAGCTCCACCTTGTGCTCGTGCGCCAGCTTCGCGAGCTTGGCCAGCGCCTCGTCCCACCGGTTGGCCGGCTGGTGCGGGTAGATGGTGTCGTACGCGACGACCTTGCCGGTCGCGTCGACCACGGCCACCTTCACCCCGGTGCGGAAGCCGGGGTCCAGTCCCATCGTGGCGCGGCTGCCCGCCGGAGCGGCGAGCAGCAGGTCGCGGAGGTTGGCGGCGAACACGGCGACGGCGTCGTCCTCGGCCGACTGGCGCAACCGCATCCGCAGGTCGATGCCGAGGTGCAGCAGGATCTTGGTGCGCCAGGCCCAGCGCACGCAGTTCAGCAGCCAGCTGTCGGCGGGGCGGCCCCGGTCGGCGATGCCGAAGTGCCGCGCGATCCGGTTCTCGAACTCACCGGGCCCGGTGATGACCTCCCCCTCGGGGGTGTCGTCCGGCTCCATGGTGAGGTCGAGGACCTCTTCCTTCTCCCCGCGGAACATGGCCAGGATCCGGTGCGATGGGAGCTTGGTGTACGGCTCGGAGAAGTCGAAGTAGTCGGCGAACTTGGCGCCTTCCTCCTCCTTGCCCGCCCGCACCTTCGAGCTCAGGCGGCCACCGGTCCACATCTTCTCGCGCAGCTCGCCGATCAGGTCGGCGTCCTCGGCGAACCGCTCGACCAGGATGGCGCGGGCCCCGTCCAGCGCGGCCTGGGCGTCGGCCACGCCCTTGTCCGCGTCGACGAACGCCGCGGCCGCGGCCTGCGGATCGGTGCTCGGGTCGCCCAGCAGCCCGTCGGCCAGCGGCTCGAGCCCGGCCTCGCGGGCGATCTGCGCCTTGGTGCGGCGCTTGGGCTTGTACGGCAGGTAGATGTCCTCGAGCCGGGCCTTCGAGTCGGCGGCGAGGATCTGCGCCTCGAGCGCCTCGTCGAGCTTGCCCTTCGACCGGATCGAATCGAGCACCGCGGTGCGGCGGTCCTCGAGTTCCCGCAGGTAGCGGAGGCGGTCCTCGAGGGTGCGGAGCTGGGTGTCGTCCAGCATGCCGGTGGCCTCTTTGCGGTACCGCGCGATGAACGGCACGGTGGCACCCCCGTCGAGCAGCCCCACCGCGGCGGAGACCTGCCGCTCCGCCACGCCGAGCTCCTCGGCGATCTTGCCCTCGATGCTGACCGTGCCACGGGAAGTAGCCAAAACCCTGTACCGCCTCTACCTAGTGCCGATTGCGCGCGGAAGCATTCTCCCCATCCCCCGCACTGCCCGGCCACCCTATCCCGCCGGTCCGGCCCCCCTGGGTTTTCCACCGAAGTTATCCACAGCCAGCACCCCCTGTGGACAACCACTGGGGACAACCGGCGCCTCGTCGGAGCACGCCGGTCAAGCGGGCTCGGTGCCCGGTGCCGCCACGAGGAGAGGCTTGCTGTCCTTGGTGATCCGCCACTCGCCGTCGACAGCCGCGTCCAGTGCCTTCTCGTCGAGCTTCATCCCCAGTGCAGCCGCGAGAACGTGCGCCGCGAGCCTGGGCGGAATGGCGTTGCCGATCTGCTGGGAGACGTCCTTGCCCGCCCACGGGTAGTCGATCGGGAAGGTCTGCAGACGCCCGGCTTCGGCCAGGCTGAACCGCGGGAGTTCGGTTTCGTCCTGCGCCACCAGCCGATTGCGCGACACCTTGCCGGTGATGGTGGCCGCGGGCTCGTCGGAAGTGCGCCTACCTCGAGCTTTCGGGTCACCACCGGTGCCGTAGTTGGAGATCACCACATACGGCGAGTCCCGCCGCACGGCCTTCCCCATGGACTCCCAGGGCAGCAAGGTCGGGTCGCCCTCGGTGGCAGGCTCGCCCTTGCGGTAACGGCGGTGGGTCGGCGCCGGAAGACTCGGCTGACGATCGCGTCGGGCGATGAGGATCGCCCGACGACGCGTCTGGGGCACCCCGAACATCTCCGTGTGGAGGATGCCGCAGGAGGCCTGGTAGCCGATACCGCCGAGCGCCTCTCTCACCGCGAGCCACACCGGCAACACCGCAGGCACCTGCTCGAGCACGATGGCGTCATAGGGACGTCCGCCGTGGTACGCCTCGAGCGCCCACCGCAACGGCTCCAGGACCAACCCGGTGCGCTCGTCATCCAGTTCGGCCAAGCTCTCCTTGACGTCCTCGCCTGCCGCCATTCGCTTGACGTACTTCAGCACGTCCTCGAGCGCCCGACGTCCGGCGCCGTGGCCGGCGACCGTGTACGTCTGACACGGGGGACCACCGGCCAGAACCGTCGCCGTGGGGAAGTCCGACGGCTTGTGCTCGCGCACATCGGCCTGCCGAGTACGAAGACCCGCCGCGGCACGCGTGACGCAGGCGTTGCCGTCCCACTCGATCCCGTCCACGGTCAGGCCCAGCCAGTGCGCAGCCACGTCCAAGCCCCCCGGCCCGGCAAAGAGATCCACCATGTGGATCTGCCCGGGCTGGGGTACGGGAGGCTGGTCGGGAATCATGAAGCCGGAGTCTAACCGCTGATACCCCTGCGCTTGGCGCAGGCGGCGTCAGTGTTTCTCCAGCGCCTGACGTATCGCGAGGCCCAACGCTCGCGCCACCGGCGGCGGCGTCGCGTTCCCCACCTGGCGGTACCGCTTCGTCTTGCGCCCCGCGAACCGCCAGTCCTTCGGGAAGCCCTGGAGGAGGGCAACCTGCTCCACGGTGAGCCGGACCATGCCCGCAGGCCCGAGACCGGGGTTCCAGCGGAAGTCGGCAGGCGGCAGCTCGTTCGCCAGGGACACACCGTTCACCCCCATCGCAGCCCAGGCCCTCTTCGATCCGGTGGGGCCGAGGTCGGGACCTCCGTGATCCGCGGAGCCCCCCACGATGGTCGGGGCGATCCGATCGGCCTGGGCAGCCCATTCGGCGGCCTGGGGCCAGCCCCGTGAGGCCATGGTTTCCAGCAGCACGGCACCCACCGTCTGCGCAGGCGGCTGCATCGGCGGTACTTCGAACGCGTCCGCACCCTCGTGGAACGCGATCATGACGCCTTGCTTTCGATCCTGTGGCACTCCGTAGCCGGCCGCGTTGACCACGAACCATCGGGTCTCGTACCCGAGATGCCGGAGTTCGGCTTCGAACTCCTTCCGAGCCGGGCCATAGCGTTCATTGGTCACCAGATCCGGCAGGTTCTCGACCAGCACCGCTCGGGGGCGCACCCCGTGCGCAAGCAGGCTCGTGACAGTGAGGAGATCCAACTCTTCGGCGTCACCGCGGCCTCGATTGCCCGCTGCGGTCGCTTTCACCCGCGGGAGGCCCGCAGACAACAGGTCCACGTCGTACACGTGCTGGTCGTTCGCCGGATCGAAGTCATGGAGGTCCATCTGCCGGACATCCCACCCCGGTCGGTTGGTACGCAGGGTCTCGCAGGCCTCGGGGAGTTCGTCGAGGACGAGGACCGGGTCGAAGCCCGCCTGTTCCAACCCCAGCGCCAGGCCACCCCCGCCGGAACAGATGTCGATCGAGCTGAATCGCTTGCCCACCGGTACCGCTCCCCCCGAACGATCCTCCGCCATTGCTGTCATATTTTCTTGTTTCCCCTCACTTCTGCAGCACATCTACATCTGCGGTCAGGACGGCTGTCGTTCCTCTTCGTGTTTCTGCTTCTTCGGACGCTTCCGAAGCGGAGCCTCGGCGAGGAACTTCTCGAACAGGGGTACCAACGTCGCCACGGCGTTCTCATCCACCGCCCCGTCGTCCGGGCCGTCCGGCAAACGCTCCCACGGCACCTCGGGCGCGTGCGCCGAGTCGGCGATCCAGTCGCGAAGCGCGTCATCGTCCGGTGTGGCTTCCGGCGCCAGAACGTCGAAGATCAACGTGCTCCCCGCCGCGTTGATCGCGCTGTACAGTGCGTTGACGCGGTCCGAGATGTTGGGCACACCTTCATCGATCATTCGCTCGACGATGCGGATGATCGCCGCAGCCGTCGAACGGTGGCCGATGAGACTCGAGCGCACAACGCTGTTCGCGATGTCCTGATATGCGAAAGCGATCTCCACCGGCCGATAGTCAGGACCATCGCGGAACAGCTCGGCCGCCCACCACAGTCGGGAGAACGCCTGCAGATCCGCACGACCACTGAATTTGTTCGCCTCTGCCTTTTCCTTGCCCTTGTGCCGCCACAACACGTAGTCCGGTGCGACCAGCATTGCAAGGTAGTTCCAGAAACGTCCGTCCGCCGCCTCGGCGCGCGTCATGCGCAGCGTCGCGTGCAGACGAGGCGCAAGCCAGGCATCGGCGGACTCACGCCGATGCTCGAAGCGGCGCATCGCCTCGACCACCAGTCCGCGCACCGGTTCGACACGCCACCGGGGGTCTTCCTCGGACAGGGGTACGGCGGCCTTTCGGAGCGCTGTTCGCGGCGCGCTTTCCTGACCCGACTGCACACCGAGGCTGAGGTACTTGGTCACAGCGGCGTTGGACAGGTGACCGAGCACCGTCGGGAAATCCGAAGTGGACACGGGGCTCATCGCGTACCGCCCTCTTCCACGCGCTGAGCCGAGCGCACAGCGTTGGTCAGCTTCTTGGTGATCTGGCTGCGCTTGCCTGCCGCGTACTGGATGTTGGTCTGCAGTTCCGGCCAACCCGAGCCGCTGGACCGACGATCGTTGACCTCGAACAACGCGTCAGTCAGTTGTCTGCCGGGCAACACGTCGGGCATCATCATCCGAAGGACGGGCTCGCGCCAACCGGTCGGCATGATCGGTGTGCCATCGTCCTCGACCTCGAGTTCACTGATCGCCGCGTGGAACATGGCCGTCCAGGTGTCCTGCGCGATCTGACTCGCCGTCATTTCACGCAGGAGCTTCTCCGTCTGGGAACCACCGGTGTCGTTGATGATTTCGATCAGGCCTTCCACCGCCGTGGTGTTCAGATACACGGTCGGAACGTCACCGACCATCTCGACGATCCACAACGAGTCCTTGAAGGGACGCAACCACTCGTCGGGACCGTCGCGGAAGTCGACCTGCACGATCTTGATCTCACGCTGACGTCGTGGCGTCACCTCCTTCAGATCGACGTACCAGGGCTTCTCGCTGGTGCCGATCAAGCGACCTTGAACACCACCGATTTCCCCGACCACGACTGCTGACAGGGAGGCTCGACTGAAGTGGCGCCCACGCACCAGATCGATCGATCCGTGCCAAGCTCCGTCGCTGCCTCGAGTGAGCCGCGCGGTGCTTCGTGCGTTGGTCGCTCCCTCGGTCAGAACCGCCAGGCAGACGACGTCGGACCAGGGTCCCTCGACGATCTCGTGCTCGGGGAGCACGGCCTTGAGCCGCAGGTTGGCCAGGTCCCATTCGGCGCGTCCGTCCCGGTGCAGGGCGACCGCGCTGTCGGCCTTGGAGATCTGCGTGTAGGGGAGATCCTTGCCATCCACCGACACGGAGACGACCTCCAGGACGACGGGGTCGAAAAGCGTTCGATAGGGAAACGCCGACTTCATTCCGCACCCCCACGTGCCTTCTGCACGTCGACCACCAACCGGGAGAAGCTGCCCTGCACCGGATGGGTCGACGCGTCGGTGATCCCGGAGAAGCCTGCCGAACGCACGCCTGGATCGATGACCAGGTGGCGCCCTTCGATGCGGCAGTTCTCGGCGGCGAGCAGTTCCTTCCATTCGACCACGGGACGACCACCGGAACGCACGTCGAACTTCGCCACCGGCCTGAGGAGCCAGGGGTCCTCGGCGTCCGGGAGCTTCAGGTCGACGCGGACGTTCCAGGCTCCCGTGTCGTCCACGTGACCGCTGATGTTGCGCACCGTAGGAACTCCCTGTTGCCTGCGCGGTCCCCCGGCTCCCACCCCGTCGAGCCTCAGCAGTTCGCGCAACACGGCAGGCCCACCGCCACTGCGCGGGGCACGACGGCCGACGAGCAGGCGCACAGCCTTCTCGATCTCCCCGCGGAACTCCGCAAGGCGAGTGCGCGCACCGCGCGCATAGACGGAAGTCAATTCCTCCGTGTGTTTCCAGTCATTGTGTTCTGGTGGTTCCGAGGCGCGAAGGAACTGCTCGGCAAGCTCGACGTCTTCGCCCTTGCCCCCCGTCGCGTAACCGGCGAGCAACACTGCTCGGAACGGGGTCGCCCCCAGTGGGAGTTCCCGTGGGCGGCGCTTCATGACGGACATCCTGGTGCCCCTCATGTACACCACCTCGTTGGGTTTCTCACCGTCCTCTTCGGCGGGTGTGACCAACAGGACCGCGTTGTGTTCGCACGGCTTTTTCTGCGCACCCGTCGCATCCCGTCGCGGCGGGACGACGAGCCGTACGTCGGCGCGCGCCACCTGGGTGTCCGCGGTCAGTTCGTCCACCGTCTCCCCGTCCAGGTAGGCCTGGAACGCGCGACTCAACGCAGCATGGGTGAGATGCGGGTTCACCCGAACTTCTTTGATGAATTCACGTCCGTTCCGCATTGTGGCGACGCTGGCTTCCAGCAGTGGGCCGCCGTCTCGGCCGCCGATCATGGCCGCCCAGAACCCGTCGGCCAACGCCGTCACCAGCTTGTCCTGCATGGCCTGGAGAGAAGCGGCGTCCCCCGAAGCGTCGTGGGCCCCGACGATGAGGAACGAGGTACCGGGCTCGTCGGTGAGCCGTTCCAGGTGAAGATCGCGAACAGTCCGCTCGTCCGCCCACCAAGAGCGGGCGACACCCTTGCGATCGGGCTCCGTCTCGGCCTGCCCGAACCAGGCGGGACCGGCGTAGGCCCGCTCGCCGAGCTTGCGCCACGGCAGATCGAGTCGACCGAGGACACGTCGCTCGGTGCGACCCTCGTGCGGCTCGGAGAGCGTCGAGTTCATCAGGACGAGGCTGAACCGGCTCGTCGCCCACAGCACGACCTTGCCGATCCCGTAGGATCCACCCGCCCGCTTGCCGGACTCCTTGTGGCTGTCGAGTTGCCTGCGGGCCACTGCGGCGAACCGGCCATCGCCGTACTCGTCGCCGGTGAGGCCGGCAGCGTTGTAGTCGTCGACCTTGAGCAGGATCAGCGACCTGTTCTCGTCGAGGTCGTCGAGGGCCGCCCGCAAGCTCCGGGCCACCTTCTGCCCGGTGGACGCCGCCTCCTCGTAGTGCTCACGGAGTTCATCCCAGTGAGCTGCTTTGAGGAACGCGTCGAGGTGTTCCCCACTCAGTTCGTGCAGGGTGTAGCGGACCCGGACCGGCTTGTTGCGGTCGTACTGCTCGTCGAGCGAGTTCTGCGTGGCCTCCCGCACGAGCGCTCCGAGGTCCGCGTCGAACGCGAAGGCCGCGGCGTTCCCGTATTCACGTCCTCCGTCGGTGTGGGCGGGGCGGTGGTGCCACAAGAGCGGCTTTTCCGGTGCCACGTCCTTGCGGTTGTACACCGAAGCCGAGTCGATGCCGAGGACCGCGGCGATCTTGCGCAGGGTTTCCGGCCGCGGCTCGGCACGACCGTTGACCCAGGCGGACACCGCGGCTCGAGTGATCTTGATCCGATCGGCGAGTTCGGCCTGGGTCATGCCCGACTGCCGAAGTTGGCGCGCCAGCCACGGCCCGAAGTCCTGACCCTGCTGCGAGGTCATCCCGCCACCACCTTCCACGCCCCAGTGTTCTCGCGTCCATCGAGTAGGCCAGGTCACACTATCAGTTGAGATTTGACTGGCGCAATTGAATCAAATTTCGGTTGCCATGCCCGAATGGACTAATGACCGTATCGTGGTGACGTTAGGTAGTGTTACTTCACTGCGCGTCTACTCCTCACTGCCTCCCGCACGCGCGTGGCAGCGACCTCGACGTCCTCGTGTTCCCAGACGCGTACCGCAAGCCAGCCGACATCGGCCAGTCGGGCGTCCGTGTCGGCGTCGCGGCGGCGGTTGGTTTCGATCTTCGTGCGCCAGAACTCCGCGTTGTTCTTGGGCCATGTGGCGTGCTCGGGGCAGCCGTGCCAGAAGCAGCCATCGACGAATACGGCGACCTTTGCCCCGACGAAGACGATGTCCGCCTCCCGGCGCACGCCCTTCACCGGGCGGCGGTGCACTCGGTATCGCAGACCGTGGGCGTGCAGCGCCTTCCGGAGGGCCAACTCCACCTGCGTGTTCCGCGACTTCTGGCGGCTCATCCGCCTTCGTGTCTGCGGTGTCGTCTCCAGCGGGTCCACGGCCACATTCTTCCGTGACCGCCATCCCGGAGCGGCTCGAACCCGAGCGTTCCCACGGTCGCAGGAACGACAGCCGCTGTCGGCAGGGCGAAACGTCGTTCCAGCACCCGTCAAGCCGCGGCAGGCCGTCGTCGCTGCTACTGGTTCAGTTGTCGAGGAACTCCGGATTCCTCAGAGCCAGCCGGCGTCCCTGGCGATGCGGATGGCGTCGATCCGGTTGCGCGCGCCGACCTTCCCGATGGCGTTGGACAGGTAGTTCCGCACGGTCGCCGGCGAGAGCGCCAGCCGCCGGGCTATTTCGCTGGTGGCGATCCCGCTGTCCGCGGCCCGCAGCACGTCGGTCTCCCGCGGGGTGAGCGGGCTCGCGCCGGTTTCCAGCGCCATCGCCAGCAGCTCCGGGTCGATCACCCGCTCACCGGCCGCCACCCGCCGGACGCCGTCGGCGAGGGTTTCGGCGGGGGCGTTCTTCACGATGAAACCCCGCACGTGCGCGGAAAGCGCCCGCAGCAGGTGGCCCGGCTGGTTCATCCCGGTCAGCACCAGCGTCCGGCAGTCCGGCAGCTGCTCGTGCAGCGCCTCCGCGGCGCTGAGCCCGTCGAGGCCGGGCAGGCCGATGTCCAGCACCGCCACGTCCGGGCGGGTGCGCAGCGCGGCGGGCACGATCTCGTCCCCGCGGTCCAGCTCGGCCACCACCTCCACGCCGTCCTCCATGGCCAGCAGCGCGGTCAGCGCGCCGCGGATCATGTGCATGTCCTCGGCGATCAGGACCCGGATCACGATGCCTCCTGCGGAATCTCCACCAACAACCGGAACCGGCCGTCGCCGGTGTGCTCGGCCACCGCCGTGCCGGACAGCGCCCGCACCCGGTCGGACAACCCGGCCAGCCCGCTGCCCTCCCCGATCTGCCCGCCCGCCCCGTCGTTGACGATCTCCAGCACGCACCGGCCGTCCCGCACCCACCCGATGATCTCGCAGTCGCGGGCCCGGCTGTGCCGCAGGACGTTCGTGACCCCCTCGCGCAGCGCCCACGCCAGCGTGGCGTGCACCCGGTCGGGCAGTTCGTGCGGCGGGGGCAGGTCCAGGTCTATCCGCGCGCCGATGCCCGCCGCCTCCAGCAACGCCGCCGCACCCTCGGTCTCCTTCGGCAGCGACGCGACGTGCTCGTCCCGCGTCACCGCGCGCACCCCGCGCAGCGCCTCCCTGGCAACCCCCACCAGGCTCTCGATCTCCGCCTTCGCCTTGCCCGGCTCCTGCCGCAGCAGCCGGATCGCCAGATCCCCCTTGAGCGACACCGCGAACAGGCTCTGCCCCAGCAGGTCGTGCAGGTCGCGCGAGAGCCGCAGGCGCTCCCGCTCAGCCGCCAGCTCACCCAGTTCCATGCGCGCCACCTGCAGTTCGTCGAGCAGGCGCACCAGCCGCGCGGCCCCGTACAGCGCCACCGCGATGATCGACAGCAGCACCCCGGACAGCGCCGCGTAGGCCACCTGGAACACGTTGTCCTCCGGTCCCGCCTGCAGGGCCGACGAGGTGGCGGTGACCACCAGCGGCACCGCGGCCACCGGCAGCGCGCACCGCCGCGGCACCACCATCAGCGCCGACGCGGCGAGCAGCACCTGCGCGTCCAGCCACGGACGGCCGAACCAGAGCAGCGGCGGGTACGCCAGCACGGCCATCGCCCCCAGCGTCCACGGCCAGCCCGCCGGGCGTTCCCCGCGGGCCGCGGCCGTGCTGTGGCGCAGCTGCAACGCGGCGAGCAGCAGCCCCAGCGCGATCGGGACCACCACCGGGTACGGCGTCGGCGGCGTGTGCGGGGTGCCGACGATGGTGAACACCGGTGGGGCCACGGCGATCGGCAGGTTCACCACGACCAGGAACAACCGGGTGCGCCGGGCGGTCCAGAACGGGTTCACCGATCGCCGTCCCCGGCGGTCAGGCCGCGGGCGATCCGGCTGCGGACCGCGGTGAGCGTGGCCCGCGACCGCAGGGTCAGCGCGCGCAGCTCGGCGTCGGCGGCCTCGGGGTCATCGGGGTCATCGGCCAGTGCGGCGGCCCGCTCGCCCTGTGCGATGATGCCCTCCAGTTCGACGCCGACCGTGCGGCGGACGTCCCGGTCGATCCGGATCCGCTCCCGCACCGCCGCCTGGCCCGCCAGGTCGAGCCGGGCCTCGTGCAACTGCCGCGCGATGGCCACCACCCAGGTCAGCAGGGCCAGCGACAGGGCGAAGAACAAGGCGTCGAGCACCAGCGAGACCGCCCACTCCAGGTGCCCGGACACCGACGCGAACGGGACCAGCGCGGCGGCCACCCCGGCGAAGGTGAAGAAGGACCACGGCGGCGGGATGACCAGCAGGACCGAGGCGGCCAGCGCCCACAGCGCACCGAGCCAGTCGATGCCGGCCACCGGGACCGCGCTCAGGATCAGCGCCGCCATCACGCCGAGCGCCCACAGCGACCGCGGCGGCCGCTCCCCGCGGGCGGCGTAGAGCACGTTGCGGATGTGCGGCGGCAGGTAGCAGATGGTGAAGATGAGCGCGGGCAGCACGCGCACGGTGTCGATCGGCACGGTGGCGACGCGGTAGATGGTCAGCACCGGGGCCACCCCGCCGAAGAGCACGACGCCCACCGTCGCCAGCCGGATCAGCCGGCTCGATCGCTGCTGGTCGTTCAGCTCCATCACCCGTGATCCCCCGACTGGCCGCCAATATAGGGCGCCCAACTCCACCGGGGCCATGGCGAGGGTCACTCCGGCCAGCTTTCCAGTTCCCACCCGGACGCAGGCAGATACCGATGTCCACGGCGGCCGATGATGTTCGTCATGGACGCCCCTCGCCGGTCGTGAGGTCGCGGTGCTGGTGGCCACCTTCGACCCGGCACCTGCGTGGCCCGCCTCGAAGCCGTCACCGCCATCGACCGGGAACGGCAGCGCCGCCTGCGCGAACGTTGTGTTCCACAGTGGACGGGAGTCGGACCCGCTCAGTTCCCCGCTCGCGCCTCCGCCGGGCCGGTCAGGCGGGTGAAGTTCTCGGCCAGGAAGTCCCAGACGCCCGGCACCAGCACCACGGCCAGCACCAGGAACACCGGGAACACCAGCCGGTTCTCCACCGTCTTCCCGGTGCGGAACCGCAGCTTGCGCGGCGGCCGGATCTCGTACCAGGTCTCGCCCTTGATCAGCAGGGGGAACAGGAAGGGGCAGCCGGATTCGGTCAGTGAATCGCCGAGGCAGTGGGTGAAGCAGCCCGCCGCGACGGCGATGCCCAGCTGGCCGGCGATCTGGTTCAGCTCGCCGAACGCGGCCGGGCCCGCGCTGAAGATCCACCAGACGATGGCCACCCCGGCCACCGGCAGCACCCAGTCGCCCAGCGCGTCCTCGGCCAGCAGCAAGCCGAAGACGACCACACCGGCCACCGCCCAGTGCCCGCCCGCTTCGGTGCCCCACGCGGTGAGCAGGCCGAGCGCGGCGGCGAACAACACGGTGTGCGACAGGTGCCGGTGCGTGCCGGTGCGCCGCTCGTCCTTCGGGCCCTTGGTCACCTGGTACAACCCGGCCGACGCCTTGCGCAGCAACCACGACAGCACCCCGGTGATCGGCCCGAGCAGCTTCGACGCACGGGCGCCGGGGTGGTCGAGGTCCGGCAGCAGCGCGAACCCGGCCGTGGTGGCGGCGAACGCCACCGCCTGGTGCACCGTGCCGGCCCCGACCACCGGCGCCAGCGCGAGCCCCGCGCACCAGCCGGTCAGCGCGTGGGTCCGCCCCATCATCGTCGCAACATCTCCCCCAGCGGTAACAGCAGTCCCACCATTCAACCGGAACCGCTCGCGCCAGGGCTACAACGCCTTGCCGAACCAGTGCTCCGCGTAGGGGTCGTCGCCGTACGGCGGGATCGGGCGGTAGCCGTTCCTGGCGTAGAACGCCCGCGCTTCGACCAGGTCGTCCCTGGTGTTCAACCGCATCGACCGCGCGCCGAACCCCCGCGCGGCCTCCTCGGCGGCCCGCAGCAGCAGGCCAGCCCCACCCGAACCCCGGGCCGGGAGGTCGACGAACATGCGCGTCAACTCGGCGACCTCCGGCGAGAGCAGCCGGACGCCGACGCACCCGGCCGGCTTCCCGTCGAGCCGTCCCAGCAGGAACACACCGTGCGGCGGGACCAGGTCGTCGCTGGGCTCCTCCCGCATGTACCGCTCCACCTCCTCCGGCGGCACCGGCCGGTCGAAGTACCGGGTGGACAGCTCGTGGAAGTAGCGGAACAGCACTTCCACGGCTTCGGGCTCGATGGCCTTGACGGGTTCCACGGTCCAGCTCACGGCACCCATCATCGACCGGCCGTCCACCGGTTTTCCCCGCCACGCCCGGCGGGTGCACCCTGCACCGGCGCCGTTGCGCGGCGTCGTAGCATGACGCGATGTCCAAGCGCCTCGGCCTCAACCTCTCCGACGACACGCACGCGCAGATCAAGGCGCGGGCGGACGCGGCGGGCGTCTCGGTGCACTCGTGGATCATCGCCGCGCTGGAGCGGGAGAACTTCCGCCAACTGTGCCAGGAGACCAACGAGTGGTGGGCGAACCGGCCGGAGGCCGCCGAGCGGCAGGCCGCCGAGTACCGCCACCGGCACGCGGTGAAGGGCGGCCGTGACTCCTCCGCCGCGTAGGGGCGAGATCCGCCGGGTCGCCGGTGACTCGGGCCGCCGGGTGCTGGTCTACTCGGGCAACATGTTCAACGACCTGCCGGACGTGCCGTACGTGATCACCATGGAGGTCACCGCCGTGCCGGAACCGATGGACGTCGCGCTGGCCGACGGCTCGCGCGTGGCCTACACCCGCCTCGACCACCTGCCGAAGTCGCTGCTCGGCGAGCACCTCGGCACGGTGCCGCACGAGGTGATGGAACGGATCAACACCCGGTTGTTCATGGTGCTGGCCACCCAATGACCAGGCGTGGCGAGGGCGTTTTCCTGCTGGTCGTGCTGGCGGCCGCGCTGGTCTGGTCGGGCATCGGCGCGAAGAGCGCGCTCACCTGGCTGCTCGAGGTGGTCTGGATCCTCATCGGCCTGCCGCTGGTGCTGGTCTTCCGCAAGCGCTTCCCGCTCACGCGCCTGCTGCTGTGGCTGATGGTCTTCCACGCGCTGGTGCTCTGCTACGGCGGCCACTACACCTACGCCGAAACCCCGCTCGGCAACTGGGTCCGGGACAACTGGGGTACTTCACGCAACCACTACGACCGGTTCGCGCACGTGGTCCAGGGCTTCGTCCCGGCGATCCTGGTGCGCGAACTGCTGCTGCGGCTGACCCCGTTGCGCCGCGGCGGCTGGACCTTCCTGCTCACCGCAAGCGTTTGCCTCGCCTTCGCCGCCTGCTTCGAGTTCGTCGAATGGGGCTCGGCGGTGGTCCTCGGCGCCGGCGCCGAGGACTTCCTCGCCACCCAGGGCGACGTCTGGGACACCCAGTGGGACATGTTCCTCTGCCTGTGCGGGGCCGTCGCGGCGCAGCTGCTGCTCCGGCGCCCGCACGACCGCCAGCTCAGTGCTCTGAGTCCAGGTGCTCCATGAGCGGCTCCGGGTAGCGCGGCCCGGCGGCGGCACCGGCGGGCACCGCGGCCTCGATCTCGGTGAGGTCCGCTTCGGACAGTTCGAGGTCCACCGCGGCCAGCGCTTCGGCCAGCCGCTCGGGTTTGCGCGCACCGACCAGCGGCACGACGTGCTCGCCGCGGGTGAGCACCCAGGCGATGGCCACCGCGGCCGGATTGGTGCCCTTGGCTTCGGCGACCCGGCGCAGCGCGTCGGCGAGTTCGAGGTTGCGCCGCAGGTTCTCGCCCTGGAAACGCGGGCTGATGGCGCGGAAGTCGTCGGCGGCGAGTTCGCGTTCCGGCTTCCAGTGCCCGGAGAGCAGCCCGCGCGACAGCACGCCGTACGCGGTGAGCCCGATGCCCAGTTCCACGCAGGCCGGCAGGATTTCGCGTTCGATGTCGCGGGAGAGCAGCGAGTACTCGATCTGCAGGTCGGCGATCGGGTGCACGGCGGCGGCCCGCCGGATGGTCTCGGCCCCCACCTCGGACAGGCCGATGTGCTTGACGTACCCGGCTTCGATCATCTCCGCGATCGCGCCGACGGTCTCCTCGATCGGCACCGCCGGGTCGAGCCGCGCCGGGCGGTAGATGTCGATGTGGTCGACGCCGAGCCTGCCCAGCGAGTACGCGAGCGCGTTCTTCACCGCTTCCGGACGGCCGTCGAAGCCGAGCCAGTCGCCGGAGGGACCCCGCAGCGCACCGAACTTCACGCTGATCACGGCCTGCTCCCGGCGTCCGCGCAGGGCCCGCTCGATGAGCAGTTCGTTGTGGCCGGCGCCGTAGAAGTCGCCGGTGTCGAGCAGTGTGAGGCCCGCGTCCAGCGCCGCGTGGATGGTGGCGATCCCGTCGTCGGCGACGGCCGGGCCGTACAGGTCCGACATGCCCATGCAGCCCAGCCCGAGCACGGGGACCTCGGGGCCGGTGGTGCCGAGTGAACGGGTTCGCATCACAACTGTCCTCCATCGGTCGACAGGCGCACACAGTAGTTCGTCCCGGCGGGTAACCTGCGCCGGTGGCCAAGGTGAGCGTGTCGGCTCGAATCGCTTCGACGCCGGAACAGACCTGGTCGGTGGCGGCCGACCTGACCAGGTTCGACGAATGGCTGGTGCTGCACGAAGGCTGGCGCAGCCCGATCCCGCCGGAGATCACCTGCGGCACCACGTTCACCTCGGTGGTGTCGGTGAAGGGCTTCCGCAACCGGATCACCTGGCGCGTGGACAGCTACGACGAACCGAGCGCGATGTCGATCTCCGGCGACGGGGTCGGCGGCGTGCGCATCGCGCTGGCGCTCGGCATCCGGCCGGTGACCTCGGGTTCGGAGGTCAGCATCGACGCGGACGTGCGCGGGAAACCGGTGTTCGGCCCGGTCGGCCTGGCCATCGGCCGGGCGGTGCGCGGGGAACTGCGCCGCTCGATCAGCAACCTGAGCGCGCTGATCGGCTGACCGGCGGGCTCAGCAGATCAGCGGCCAGAGCACGCACCGGCTGGTGGTGGTGGTCGTCGGCTTCTTCGAGGTGGTGGTGGTCGTCGGGTCCGCGTCGCCACCGGGATCCGAGGGCCGGTTCGTGGTGGTCGTGGTGGTGCTCTTCTTGGTGGTCGTGGTCGGCTCGGTGGTCTCCGGCTCGTCCTCCGCGGTGGTTTCCTCCTCGTACCAGGCGCCACCACCCGGTACCAGCCTCGGCTCGTCGGGGGCGACCGTGGCCTCCGGACCGGCCACCCCGCTCGGCGTGCGCGCCGGCGGGTGGACGATGCCGACGTCCTCGACGATGGTCTCGGCGCGGTGCTCCGGGGCGGGCGCGTGGACCACGCGGACCAGCAGCGCGGCGATGCCGCAGCCGATCACCACGGCGGCCATCACGGAGAACAACTGCAGCCGCGAGCGCGATTTGGGCCGGCGTCTGGTGTCCCAGCCCTCGCGCTCCAACAGCTGAGCCACTGTTACTTCGTGTTTCAACGCGGGGACCCTTCGACCGTAGAAGACGCACGCGGGACGTCTTTTTACCGGAAAGCGGGGTCTGGTGGGGGCATTTCTCACAAAGTCGGCCCAAGATACTAGGCCGGAAGTTGCAACGCATGATCAACCAGACAGCTCCACCCTATCGGGTTGACCCTCCGTGTTTGCTGACCCTCGGTGACATCACCGCTGGTGACGGGCTCGCGAGCGGCCACGAGCCCGTCGGTCTCAGCCCGCCGCCAGGGTTCCCGACAGCTCCACCGCGGTGACGCAGCCCGGCAGCAGGTCGGTGGTGGCGGTGAATCCCGGACCGTCGAGGAAGCGCGCCGAGGCGAAACCCGTCCGGCCGTCGAAGGTCCCGCGCAACCAGAGGTCGTCGCCGTCGACGGCGGAACCGGTGAGCCAGCAGTGCGCGGTGAAGTGGCCGCCGGGGCGCACCAGGCCGACCTTCGCGCAGGCCGCCTCGGGGCAGTCGCGCACGTTCAACCCGGTGGCACCGGTGCCGCTGAGGGAGAAGTCGATGCTCGGCAGTTCGCCGAGCGCCTGCTCGCCGACCGGCTCGCCGGGCGCCGGGCCACCGGCGGCCGGTTCCGCGGCCCGCGGCCAGACCAGCAACAACACGAGGAAACCGACGAGCAGCGCGACGACCGCCGCGGCGCGAACCAGGGACCCCAATCGGAGTGCGACTAACATGATCGGTCCTCTCCGCCCCGATGGGGCTCGTTGGTGCCCCCGCGTTCGGGTGCGGAAGCGCCGGAGTGGTGGGATCGAGGACTCAAGCATCCCGCACTGCACGCCCGCTGTGCAATTCCCAAAACGTCTATCCCGTAACGAAATACCCACTGAACGGAACCCACGGGCACCTGTTCACTCGGACAGCCCAATCTCAGGGACCGGAAGGGCCTAGCGCTGCTTAAGCGGGCTCCGATCGCCTTGGTGTACGCTCCCGCGGTGGGATTCCCACGAGGCACATCCCTCTGCGAGACGGTCACCGGCACAGACGAGGTCCCATGGCAACCATCCAAGGCCCGGTCATCCCGCGGCGGCGCATCGCCGAGCACCTGCGCCGGCTGCGCGAGGAAGCCGGGCGCACGCTGGAGGACGTCGCCTCGGAGCTGCTGATCTCCACCTCCAAGCTGTCGCGGCTGGAGAACGCCCAGGGCAGTCCGCAGTCGCGGGACGTGCGGGACCTGATCCGGCTCTACGGCATCGAGGGCACCGAACTGGCCGACAAGCTGATGCGCTGGGCGCGCAACGCCGGGCGGCAGGGCTGGTGGGCCGACTACTCGCAAACCCTGCCGAGCGGTCTCGACGCGCACATCGCCTACGAGACCGAAGCCACGGTGGCCCGGGTCTACACCATTCCCGTGCTGCCGGTGCTCCTGCAGACGCCCGAGTACATCCGGGCCGTCTACCGCAGCGCGGAACCGTGGTGGTCCGACCACGACGTCGAGCAGCTGCTCAAGGTGCGCCTGCTCCGGCAGGCCGCCCTGGTCGAACGCGACGGCCTGCCGCCGCTGAAGCTGATCGCGATCACGCACGAGGCGAGCATCCGGCAGCTGGTCGGGTCCAAGGAGATCATGCACGCGCAGCTCGACCACCTCGTCGAACGCTCCACCGCGCCGAACATCGAATTCCGGATCCTGCCGTTCTCCGCCCCGCCGCTGTTCAGCAGCACCTGCATGTACGCCTACTTCGAATACAGCGACGCACTCGACCGCGACGTGGTCAACGTCGAAACCCACGCGGGTTTCCGCTACATCGAAACCCCGGACCGGGTGGCCCAGTACCGCCGGTACTACGAGAACCTCTACGACCACGCCCTGCCGCCCGAAGAAACGCGCGCGCTGATCCGTTCGGTGCAGGAAGAATCGTTTTCCTAGCACCCACCCCGACCATTCACTGGAAACCTCATGACGCTCGGACCGCTACCGGCGCTCGACCGCGAATCCCACGAGCTGGCCCGGAAAACCCTCGGCAGCGAGGGTTTCGTGATCATCGACGACCACGACCTCGGCCTGCCCGCTTCCGTTCGCGAGAACATCCACCGCGACTACTTCCACGAAGGGGTGCTGCGGAACTACCCCGGTGACATCCCGGCCGATCGGGAACGGGCCCGCGACGTGGTCCGGTACGACTGGCACGGCGATGTGCTCGAACTGCGCGAACACGACTGCGTGGCCATCGACGGCCGCGGTGACTGGAGTTCACAGCGCCGCGAATTCGAACAGGTGCCGCTGCTGGAAAGCCCGGACTTCACCCGCTGGATCCACACCGCGGTGTCACTGGTGCCGAAGCACCGGCGCCAGGCGCGCGGCACGTTCGGCGTCAACCTGTTCCGCACGCACACCAACGTGGTGACCCGGCCGCACCAGGACGAGGAGGAGTTCATCTTCGTCTACGTGCTGGACAAACGCGGCAGCGGCGCGGAAACCATCCTGTACGACGCCGGTTCGGATGCCGTGGTGCACCAGGAAACGCTGTACCCCGGCGACCTGCTCGTGTTCGAGGACAGCCGCTTCCGCCACGGCACCACCCCGATAATCCCCCCGGCCAGCGGCACCCCCCGCCGCGACGCCCTGGTGTGCACGATCAACTTCCCGGGCACCTACCCGCTGCCGTAACACCGCGGCGCGGCCGTTCGACTCCCGGCAGAAGCCGTGCCCGCGGGAGCTGCGCGGCTCACCGAGCTCACGCCCAGTACGAGTGTTTCCGCCGTTCATCATCCATTAGGAGTAGTACAACCGTCAGAAAACGCGTGAACTCCCGGCGCGGAGGCACCGCATGTGGAGAATTCGCTGCTAAAGTCCGGTCGACTGTGCCACTGACGTGTGCGCGACCGCCGCGCCGCACCATGCTGAACCGGGACGTGCATGCCGGACACCGACGGAACTCCGAAGTACCACCAGATCGCCAACAGCATTCGCCGGCAGATCATCACCGGCGAGCTGAAACCTGGGGACAGCGTGCCGTCCGAGCGCCGGCTCGAAAAGGACTGGAACGTGGCCAGGCCGACGGCGGCGGACGCGCTGCGCTTGTTGCGGCACCAGGGATACGTGGAAAGCCGGCACGGCTCGGGCACCTACGTCCGCGCCGACCTGCCCGGCGGCCACGGCAGGCGGTTCGCCCAGGCGCGCACGATCGACAACAGCGGCGGCGGCGCGCTCGAGCTGCTGCTCGCCGAGGAAACCACGGTGCCATCGCACGTCGCGGACGCGTTCGGCCAGCACGCCGACATTCCCGCCGTCCGGCGGCAGGTGCTGGTCAGCGACGAGAACGGCGCCCCGTCGGAGTTGCGCACCTCGTGGTACGCCAAGGAACTGGCCCAGCGGGCACCACAACTGCTCGACCCGGCGAAGCCACCGGCGTCCATCGACGAGTACGTGACGGCGCAGACCGGGCGCAAACCCTCCTACGGTCGCGACCAGGTGTCCGCGCGGCTCGCCACGGCCGGGGAACGGAAACGACTGCACCTGCCGAGCCCGTCAGCCGTGCTGGAACAGCACCTGATCCTCTTCGACGCCGAAGGCCACGCGCTCCGCTTCGACGAGTCCGTCTTCCCCGCCGAAGTGTGGAAGCTGCTCTACCCCTACCCCCTTGATTAGTGGACTAGGCCACCTTACCCCACGACTGGCATAGTCCACAACCGGCAGTTGCCGATTCGGCACGCATCGCGATCACGGCCCTGTCGCACCGGCGCACGCGCTGGCAGACTCGACCGCCATGAAGCGCATCATCGGCGTTCTCGCCGCTCTCGTGCTCACCACCACGCTCGCCGCCCCGGCCGCGCAGGCCACCGGGCAAAAGCCCCCGAATCCCCGGCCCAGCACCGCGGAGCTCGCCTGGGAACTGCAGAAACTGCCCTGGCTGAGCCACGGCCGGGTGCGGGTCGGCAAGATCGGGAAGTCCAACGAAGGCCGCCCGGTCTGGCACGCCAGGGTCGGCACCGGCCCGCTGCGCATCCTCTACGTCACCCAGCAGCACGGCGACGAGCCGCTCGGCACCCCGGCCGCGCTGGAGTTCCTGCGGCAGGTCGGCACCGGCGGCGAAGGCTGGAAGCGCCGGCTGCGCGACCGGGTCACCGTGGACGTCGTGGTCCGCGCGAACCCGGACGGGCACGAACGCGACTGGCGCTTCAACTACGACCCCGGCGCCGATCCCGAGTACGGCGAAAAGGGCAAGGGCTACGACATCAACCGCTACCACGACCCCGCGGTGGCCCCGGCGGACAACCCGGCCACCGAGGCGGGCCTGGTCCAGCGGCACTTCGCGGCCTTCCGGCCGTCGATCGTGGTCGACTACCACATGCAGGGCCGCTACCGCGGTGACGACGGCCGCGAGATCACCGCGTCCGCGATGTGGCCGACCCACCCGGACGTGAAGCCCGCCGACGTCGACTTCGCCAAGCAGATCACCGTCGTGGCGCAGCGCGCGATGGACGCCGCCGGCGGCAACGTGTCGCAGTACCCGGGCGGCGACTACCAGGGCATCGCGCGCAACGGCTACGGCCTGCTCGGCGCCGGCAGCGTGCTGATCGAGCTGAGCGCGATGGGCCCCGAACACGAGCAGGCGCAGATCCGCTCGGCGCAGACGGCCATGCTGGCGATCGCCAGGAGCGCCGCGGACGGTTCACTGGCCGGCGTCGATCCGGCGGCCGCCGAGCAGATCCCACCGCGGGGTGCCCCGATCGGCGGCTGATTCAGCCTGGGCTGAAGAGGGCTGCGAGCCGCGAAAACCCCGGAGTACGGTCCCGCGTTACCAACTGACCAGAACTGGGGTGCATATCGTGATCAGTTTTCGCAGACTGGCTCCGGCGCTGGCCGGGGCCACCGTGGCCGCGGCTCTCTTCGCCCCGCCCGCCTCCGCGGCCGTCGACCTGCCGCCGGGCATGACGGCGAGCTACCTCGTGCTCGACCGGGCTTCCGGCCACACCGTCGCGCAGGACGAGCACGCGGGCTTCCGCTCGGCTTCGGTGGTCAAGCTGCTGATCGCCCTGGACTACCTGGAAACCCTCGGTGCGGGCAAGGAGGTCCCGCCCGCGGACGCGGCACTGCTGGAACCCATGCTGCGCAGCAGCGCGAACGACCCGGCGAGCGAACTGTGGGTGCGCGGCGGGAACGGCGCGGTCGTCGACCGCGTGGTCGCCAAGCTCGGGCTCACCGACACCGCTCCCCCGGCCGACCCCGGCATGTGGGGCTTCACCGCGACCAGCGCGGCGGACGTGGTCAAGGTGTACCAGTACATTCTGGACGGTGCCGATGCCGGGCACCGCGAGTTCATCATGGGGAACTTGCGTGCCGCCACCAAGTGTTCCGACGCCTGGGACCAGTCGTGGGGCATCCCCAGCGCGGTCTCCGAGCCCTGGGCGGTCAAGCAGGGCTGGTCCGCCTGGGGTGACGCGCCACCACCCGGTGAGGAGTGCAGCGCCGCACGCGGCGCGCCCGTCCCAGCCGGACCGTCCACTTCGGACGTCGACCTGACCAGCCCGCTGATGCACACCAGCGGCACGGTCGGCGGTGCGGACGAAAAGATCGTCGTGGTGTTGACCCTCCAGTCAGCCGGTACGCCGTTCCGGGACTCGGCCAACCGGATCACCGAACTCACCAGAACGGTCGTTTCGGCCGCCTGAGCCGGCCGGGGCGGGGTTATCGTGCGGTATGAGCCGTCCGCGGGCCGACTTCACGTCCTCGCTCTACCTCGGCATGCGGCACGCGAGCACGGAGCTGCCCGGCTGGTCGGCGCTGACCACCGGGCGGCCTGCCGCGCTGGGCCTGCCGCCGGTCGCCGAGGGCGTGGCGAAGGCGCTGGCGGAGCTGCAGGGCACCGAACGGGCGCTGCTCGCGCCGTCCACGCTGCACGCGTTCGCCGACTGCCTGGAGGTGTTCGGCGACGAGCACACCGGGGTCGTGCTGGACGCGGCGACCTACCCCATCGCCCGCTGGGCGGTCCGGCGGGCAGCCGGTGCGGGACGGCCGGTGCTGCGGATCCCCCACCAGGACCTCGGTTCGCTCGCCGGGGCGCTCGACCGGTTGCAGGCCAGGGGCTTGCGGCCGCTGGTGGTCGCCGACGGGGTGTGCGGTGGCTGCGGCAAGCCGTTCCCGCTGTCCGCCGCGGTCAGCAGGCTGCCCGCCCGCAACGGGTTGTTGCTGCTGGACGACAGCCAGTCACTCGGCTTGTTCGGCGACCGCCCCGGCCCCGGGCACCCGTTCGGCGACGGCGGTGGCGGTTCGCTGCGGCTGGCAGGCACCCGGGGTCCGGTGGTGCTGGTTTCCTCGCTGGCCAACGCCTTCGGCGCACCGATCGCCGCGGTGGCCGGGCCGGAGGTGCTGGTGGACCGGGTCCGCAGGCACGGCGGCAGCGCGCTGCACGCCAGTCCACCGTCCACTGTGGATATAGCGGCGGCGGCGCACGCGTTGCGGGTCAACCACACCGAGGGTAACGCCACCAGGGAACGGCTGGCGTCGCGGGTGCGCCAGCTGCGCCGCGCCTGCGGTGCGCAGGGGTTGCCGCTGTCCGGCGGGTTGTTCCCGGCGCAGGCGACCCCACCGGTCACCGTCGCGGTCGGCAGGCGGGTGCTCAAACGGCTGACCACGGGCGGCGTCGACGCGTTGCTGCGGCGGGACTGCCACGGGAACACCACGGTCACGCTCCTGGTGACCGCGACGCACACCGTCACCGAGGTGGCCGGAGCGGCGGCCGCGCTGAGCGCCGCCTGGAACGCCGAGTCATAGCCCGGCTTTGCGCAGTTCGTCGAGGAACGCGGGCCGGCGCTCGTTCTCCCGGCGCAGTTCGTCGACGTAGTCCTCGAATTCCTCGTGGCTTTCCAGGATCTCGTGCACGCGGCGGAGCTTCTTCAGCAGCACCACGGCTTGGCGGTAACCGTCGCGGCTGGCCTGCTTGACGCAGTCACCGGCGAGCAGGCGGTACACGCCGGCCACCTCGGCGGGCCGGAACTCGGCGACCTGGTCGGCCACCCGCAACCACGCCGACTGCGAACACCCGAATTCGGCGGCGGCGTCCCACGCCTGGGCCGCCTCACCTTCGGAGAGGAGGACGTCGATCAGTTCGTCGGCCTGGCGCTCACGCGCGGACGCCCGGAGCACGCGCAGCACGCGCTTGCGGGGTCCGGGCCAGGTGCCGAGGCGTTCGCAGAGCTGTTTGAGCTGGTCGTAGGCGTGCTTGGTGGGCGAGCGCCAGAGCAGGCGCTCCAGCACGGCCGACGCCTGCTCGGGGCGATCGGCTTCGAGGTGCACGGAGACCAGGAACTCGGCCAGGTCACCGCAGCGGGTGGCGGGCAGCTCGGTCATGCTCTGCTCGGCGCGCTCGATCGCCTCGTCGACGCGACCGGCGTCGTAGAGCGCCTTGGCGATCCGGACGTGGTCCACTCGGGGGTCCTCGGCCAGCAAGCTCACCAGCTCGTCGACGTCCCCGAGCGCCTCGACGGCCTGCTCGCGCAACTTCCGCTCGTCACCGGCGAGGTCCACGAGGTGCCGGAGACCGTCCTCCTGGAGCGCCTCGGCGAACGGCCGCACCTCCAGCCAGCCGGGCAGCCGCTTCTCGAACTCGGCGATCCAGGTGGCCAGCTCCCCGGGCTCGGGGCGGTGCACCGCACAGGCACGCGCGTACAACGCGATGGCGCGGAGCAGGTGCGCGGCCGCGGCCCCGGAGTCATCATCGATCTCCGGCGCGACGCCCGCCATGAGCTCGACGGCCCGGCGGATCAGGTCCCGGTTGCCGGCGAGGTCCTCTTCGAGCAGGTCGAGCAGGTCGCGGGCGTCCTCGAGGAACACCTGCTCCTGCTCGAGGGCGTCCACCCGCCCGCCCAGCGTCCCGGCCTGCTTGGCCGTCGCCCGCAAGGACAACCGCCGCAGCAGGGAGGCGTCGCGGGCCGCTTCGGTGAGGACGAGTTCCCGCAGCTCGTCGTGGGTGAGCTCACCGAGGTACTTGCGCACGAGCTTCTGGTCACCCACCGGCTTGACCCCCCGCAACCACGCGAGCCCGACGGCCACCGCGTGCTTGCAGACCGCCCCGTCAGCCGCGAACGGACACGTGCAGCGAGCCTCGATCGCCCCACCGCGATCCTTCAACCCCACCCGATACGGCTCCGACCCGACGACCACCGCCGTGACCCCGTCCACCAGGCCGCCGAGGTCCTCCACCTTCCCCACCATGCCGCGACCCCGCTGGAACACCGCGTTACCGGCGATGGCGCGCAGCTCGTCCTCACTGAACCAAGTCACGCCCACCATTGAACCAAGCCCGTCGACGTCGGTGAGGTCAGTTGCGGTTCAACTCAGCAGTATTTCTTCCGGCCGACGGTGCACCACTTCGGCCGACGACTGCCCGATCAGCTTCTCCACGCACGCGTCGAGGTCACCCGCGTGACTTTCGTTGCTGAGCTGTCGGATCTGTTCGGCCAGCATGCGCCCGTGGATGAGGATGATCGGATACCGGTCCTCCGCTATTTCCAGCTGTGCGGCCTTGCTGAAGACGCCGGTGGTCACGTAGACCCCGATCCAACCGCGCTGGAGCCTGGCCACCACACGAGCCACTTGCTCGGCACTGATGTTCGTGCCGGGCGCCACGCACTTCGCCTGTCCCAGCACGACGATCTTGGTGACCGCGGACCCGGTGCCGACGTCGAGCCGACCGACGAAGTCGGTGCCACCGTCCTGCGAGGGGCGAGTGAGCCAGCCCTCGTGGTAATCCGCCCCGCTATTGCGGATGACTCGTGCTGCGACCGCCGCAGCCAGGCTCTCGAATTCGACCTTGTTCTTGTCGAATCGACGATAGATGCGTTCGAGGTCCTTCTGTTCCGTAGAGTCCACCTGCGGCCGTTGCTCTTCGGAGCTTTGCAGCGAAGCCCGCGCCACCCGACGACGGAGTCGTGGCAATGCCGCCGTTCCCTCGGCAATCCACCTCCGCCAGGACGCCGGTGCTCGGAGCAGGGTTTTCTCCACGGTGAGAGTCTCATTCCGCCGATCGTTCACCCACGCCCAGTCGACTCGATCGTCCTCTGGCGTGAGATCGAGCAACGCGATGTCGAAGACGTAGTTGACAAAAGTGGAAGACCCGGCCCGCGCCCATTGAACGACGCGTTCGGCACGTTCGACGATGCCGAAACCGCAGAATTCGGCGTACCCCTTGACCTGCTTGTTCCGCCGGACCGAGCGAAAAACGAACAGCGGCACGGCCTGCATCCGCAACTCCGGTGTCGGCGCCTGATGGGCCGAGAACGCTTGCAGCAGCGCCTTGTTGCCGAGTGTCTCACCCACCTTCTCCGGCGTATTCACCTTGTGATCGCCGAAGTACCGGACGTGCCCACCGTTCAGGTCGAAGAAGTCGTGCCATGGAGTCTGTTCCGACCCCGCCTTCCAGGGGCTCGAGCGAATGAGGATCGCCGGGCGACGGTTGCCATCCACTGCCCGTACCTCGGCGGGTACATCGATCCCGCGTTCGAGCTGGACCCGAGGCATTCCCGGCGCCGATGCCCGAGTGAGGTTGAAGAAGTTGCGGTATCCGTCGATGTACCGCGGGTCTGGATTCTTGTCGGCTTTGTAGCGGAGCACCTCTCCGACCCGTACGAGTGACCCCATGGGATGACTCTCCCACGAAAGAGTAGCCGCAGCTCACTCGGAGTGGAGCCGGGCATCGAGGCAGACAAAGAAAAGAGCCCCCTGTTGCCAGGGGGCTCTTCGCTGTCTCAACCAGACGCGCGCCCGAAGGGATTCGAACCCCTAACCTTCTGATCCGTAGTCAGATGCTCTATCCGTTGAGCTACGGGCGCTCGTGTTCAGTTGTGCCGGTCGGACGACCGGGTGTGGGGCTCGGCGGGCCGAGCTCCAGCGGAGGCTCCGGGATTTGAACCCGGGAGGGGGGGTTACCCCCAACCGCATTAGCAGTGCGGCGCCATAGACCAGACTAGGCGAAGCCTCCCAGGTCGAACGACCACTGCTCGTAAAGATTACACACCGCCCCCCGGCCGCGTGAAGGCACCCCCCGAACGGAGCAAAACCGCTGGTCAGCGGGCCGCCAGGGACACGAACGGGGTCAGGGCGTCCGGGTTCAGCAACGCGTCCCGGCTGACGGCTCGGTCCGGGGCCACGCCCGCCAGGATCTTCTTCACCGGGACCTCGCACTTCTTGCCGTTCAGGGTGCGCGGGACCTCCGTGACGACGACGAAGCGGTCCGGCACGTGACGCGGGGACAGCGCGCTGCGCAGCTCCTTGCGCAGCGCCGGCTCGATGTCGGCCAGCGAAGTTCCCTCGGCCAGCACCAGGAAGCACAGCAGCTCGCCTTCGGTGCCGGCCGCGGAGGTGTCGATCACCAGGGAGTCCGCGACCTGCTCGTGGTTCTCCACCACGCGGTAGAACTCGGCCGTGCCCATGCGGACGCCGCCGCGGTTGAGGGTCGAGTCGCTGCGGCCGTAGATGACGGCGGAGCCGCGGGAAGTGATCTTGATCCAATCGCCGTGGCGCCAGACGCCCGGGTAGACGTCGAAGTACGCCTCGCGCAGGCGGGTGCCGTCGGGGTCGTTCCAGAAGAACACCGGCATGGACGGCATGGGCTTGGTGACCACCAGTTCGCCGACCTCGTCCACCACCGCGTTGCCGGCCTCGTCGTACGCCTGGACGGCGGCCCCCAGCGAACGGTTCGACAGCTCACCCAGCCACACCGGGGTGTCCGGTGACGCCCCGACGAACGCCGTGCACAGGTCCGTGCCGCCCGAGACCGAGCAGATCTGCACCTTCCGGCCCACCTCGTCGGCGATCCAGCGGAAGCCCTCCTGGCTCAGCGGCGCGCCGGTCGAGCCGAGCGCCCGCAACGCCGTCAGGTCGTAGTCCTTCGACGGGGTCACGTGCGCCTTCAGGCAGCTCTGGATGTACGGCGCCGACGTGCCGAAGTACGTCACGCGGTGCTGCTCGGCCAGCTGCCACAACGCGTTCAGGTCGGGGTAGCCGGGACTGCCGTCGAACAACACGACCGTCGAGCCGACCAGCAGGCCCGAGACCAGGAAGTTCCACATCATCCAGCCGGTGGTGGTGAACCAGAAGAACCGCTCACCCGGCCCCAGGTCGCTCTGCAGCGCCAGCGCCTTCAGGTGCTCCACCACGATGCCGCCGTGCCCGTGCACGATGCCCTTCGGCAACCCCGTCGTGCCCGACGAGTACAGCACCCACAGCGGGTGCGCGAACGGCACCGGCTCGTACGCCAGTTCGGCGCCCTCGTGCCGCTCCAGCAGGGTGTCCCAGTCGTGCGTGCCCGCCAGCGGACCGCCGGCGTAGTCGACCAGCACGGTCGCCTTCAGCGTCGGGATCCCGTCGCGCAGCTCGGTCACCGTGGGCCGGGTGTCGAACCACCGGCCGTTGTAGGCGTAGCCGTTCACCGCGATCAGCACCACCGGCTCGATCTGCGCGAACCGGTCCACGATCGCCCGCACGCCGAAGTCCGGCGAGCACGAGGACCACACCGCGCCGAGGCTGGCCGCGGCCAGGAAGGCGATCAGCGTCTGCGGGCAGTTCGGCGCCAGCGCGACCACCCGGTCGCCCCTGGTCACGCCCAGCTCCCGCAACGCCGCCCTGGCGGCGGCGACCTGGGCCCGCAGCGCGCCGTAGGTGAGCTGCGCCGACAGGCCGTCCTCGCGGTGGAAGACCAGCGCCAGCTCGTCGTCGCCCTTGGTCGCTCCCGCGACCCCGGGGCTCAGCGCGTGCTCGGCGTAGTTCAGCGTGCCGCCGTCGAACCAGCGCGCGGACGGCATCTCACCGGAGAGCACCTCGGCGGGCCGGTCGTGCCACACCACCCCGAGGTACTCCGCCGCGGCCGACCAGAAGGCGGCGGGGTCGTCGGTGGAGAACTCCCAGAGCGAGTGGTAGTCGTCCGTCGCGACACCGCGGTTTTCCCGCAGCCACCTGCGGAAGTCCTCGATCTTGGTGTCCCGGTGCGCATCCGGCCGCCACAGCACTTCAGGGGTGTCGCTGGTCATGCGGCGGAGCCTAGCGACCGACGAGCTCCCCGACCATGTCCTGAGCCCACACCCTCAGCCGGAGCGGGTCCACCGGCGTCGCGGTGAGCCAGCCGCCGCGGGTGCGCAGCGCGTACCGGCCTTCGTCGGTGTCCACCCAGTTGACCACGCTGCCCGCCCGCGACCAGCGTCCCGACCGGCCGCGCACGTCCGCGCCGAACTGCCCGCCGCCGGTGCGCTGGGTGAGCAACCGCAGCAGGACGCCCGCCTCACCACCACGCACGCCGCCGTCCTCGAGCCTGCCGAGGAAACCGGCCCGGCCGTCGCGTTCGCCTTCCGCGCAGGCGTCGTGGAAGTCCTCCACCCGCACGTTCGCCGGGCCGCCCGGTGCCGCGGGCAACGGCTCGAGCGCGTCGAGCATGGTCGCCACCAGCATCGGCTCCCGCACCGGGCCGACGCGGACCTCGTGGCCGACCACCTCGGCCGTCGCCGCGCCGAGACGACCGGCGGCCGAGAACGACCGGACCTCGCCCGTCGAACCGGCCAGGTCGAGGTCCAGCCGCAGGTCGCCCTCGCCGAGGATCTTCAGCAGCTGCACCAGATCCCGGGCCGGGTGGTCCAGGGTGCCGAGGTCGCGGGCGCTCAGCTGCGCGTCGGCCGCCTCGGTGTGCCACCGGCGCGCGGCGGCGGTCCGCCCGACGTGCCGGACGCCGAGCACGGACGGCGGCTCACCCAGCCCGAGCCGCGTCCACAGCAGGAAGAATTCGCCGGGGTACAAGCGGATCCAGCCGCTTTCCGGATCACGCACGGCGACGCGGCCCGTCTTCACCGAGCACCGGCGGCGCGACCTTCAGGTCGCTCGCGAAGATGTTGTCCTCCTCCTGGAGGTACCCCGGCAGCTTGTGCTCGAGGTCCTCCTGCCGCTGGCCGCCCGCCCCCATCGGCATCGCGCCCATCGGCATCCCGCCCGTGGCACCACCACCGCCGCCACGCGGTGTGGCCGCGGGGACGGCGCCGGGGCCGGGGGCACCCGGGCGGCTGCCCGCGCGCCCACCACCGGCGATCGGGTCCTGGATCGCCCCGCCGGCCTGGGCGCCGCCGCCACCGGCCACCGGCACCGGGGACGACGAGGATTCGCGGAAAGGGGTGTACCCGCCGCCGATGACGCCGTCCACCGGCGCGCTGCTGGCCCCGGTCGAATCGTCCGGGGGGTCGGGTGCCCGCTCCGGTGGGGCCTCCGGCTCGCGGTACGGGATGGTCTCGCCGGTCGGCGTGCTGAACTCCGGGACGGTGCCGTAGACCTCGTACGAGTCCTCCTGCAGCCGCTTCATCACGTCGGCGGCCTGCTGGTGCAGCTCGTCACCACCGCGACGGGCCACTTCGTCGTCGGCCACCAGCCGCGGGCCGTCGGCGAAGGACCTCGCCGCCGGGCCGTCCGGCCCGGCCGTCCGCGGCTCGGGCATGGTGTTCATCGCCACCCGCACGTTCTCCGCCTGCCGCGTCACGCAGCCGCAGACCTCGGTGGCCCGGTCGCCGGTCTCGTCGCACCAGGCGGCGAGCCGTTCGACGGTCTGCCTGGTCTTCTCGGCGGACGCGCCGGTCCAGCCCCGGCTCGCCTTCGCCATCGCGGCCCGCAGCTCCGCGCCGATCTCGGTCAGCCTGCTGCCGATGGTGGCCCAGGTCGCCGCGACGGTCTGCGCACCGGCCAGGTCCACGTCCCGGTGCACCATGGCGTAGAGGTCGGGGTGCTCGTAGGTCAGCCAGTCCACCGGGGTGCCGAGGTCACCGGCCACCGGCTCGGGCTCACGCGGGTAGGGCGGCGGGTACGGCAGGCATCTCGCCTCGTCGGGGCGGTTCACCGGCACCCACCGCCCTCGACCACCTCGTCCAGGCGCCGGCGGGCGTCGGCGAGCAGGTCCTGCGCCTCCGCGTCGGTGCTCTTGAAGTTCCTGCGCGCGGCCCGGACGGTGAGTTCGAGGTCGTTGAGCACGCCGGCGAAGTCCTGCAGCACCGGCGTCGCCGCCGAAGTGGCGGCTTCACGCAGGCGCTCGCCCATCGTGCGGCCGACGAAGTTGGCGCCGAGCCGCAGCGGGACGTCCAGCTCCTTCGAGTCCCCGATCAGCTGGCCGACCGTGGCCTCGAGTTCGGCGAGCGCGCCGAGCAGCTCCTCCGCTGCCTCGTCGCTCAGCTGCAGGCCGCCCTGCTTGGCCTCGTGCTTGACGTTCCGGACGTCCCCGGCGATCGGCGCGAGCGCACCGCCCGCCGCGGGCCCGAAGGACGGCGGCGGTGTGCTCGCCGGTTCGTTCACAGCAGCCATCACGAATCCCCACCCCTGCGTGACACTCGAAGCCGAACTGTACCGGCCTTGGACGCAGTGGCGTACCGCTTCGCTCCCGCTCAGCGCAGATGGGCGTCGAACCAGCTGAGCGTGCGCTGCCAGGCTTCGGCGGCGGCCCCGGGATCGGCGTCGAACCGGTGGTTGGCGCCCGGGTAGCGGACCACGTTCGTGGCCACCTTCGACGAGGCGGCGACCTCGCGGAGGCGCTCCACCTCGGCCACCCCGGTTTCGTCGCCGGAATCGCCGTAGATGCCCAGCCACGGGCTGGTCAGCTTGCCCGCGATGTCCACCAGCGCGGGCAGGTCGTTGGTCGAGGACTGGCCGCCGACGCTGACCGCCGCCCCCAGCTTCCGGCTGGCGGCCACCACCAGCGCCGCCGTGCCGCCGAGGTCGAAGCCCACCACGCCGAGCAGGTCGGCCTGCACCCCGCGGTCGAGCAGCCAGGCCAGGGTGATGTCGGTGGCGTCGAGCACGTCCTGCCCGGTCAGCTTCCCGTTCTGGCCCGCCGCCTCGTAGATGTGCGGGGCCACCGCCAGCCAGCCCTCTTCGGCGAGGCTCGCCACCAGGAAGCGCACGCCGTCGGTGACGCCGTCCGCTTCGTGCAGCACCACCAGGCCACCGCGGACCACGCCGTCCGGCTCGGCGAAGGTCAGGCGGAGCACTCGGCCGTCGGCGTGCCGGTAGTCGTCGGTGTGGGTTTGCGTCATGCGCCTACTCAACCACTGATGGGTGAACTCGAGTCAACCTCAACCGGCGCGTCCACCCGGGTTAACGTGGCAGCAGTCGACCAAGTGACCCACGAGGAGCCTCGATGTCCACTCCGTCCGTCGTGCCGACCCGCGCCGGTCTCGAGTCGCTGCCCAAGTACGTGCCCGGCCGCTCGCTGCCGGGGGCGATCAAGCTCGCCAGCAACGAGGTGCCCGCCGGTCCGCTGCCGAGCGTGGCCTCGGCCATCGCGGCTTCGGCTGCCGACATCAACCGGTACCCGGACATGGGCGCGTGGGCGCTGGTCGACCGGATCGCCACCCGGTTCGGCGTGCCGAAGGAGCGGGTCGCGGTCGGCTGCGGTTCGGTCGCCCTGTGCCAGCAGCTGATCCAGGCGCTGTGCGAACCGGGTGACGAGGTGATGTTCGCCTGGCGGTCGTTCGAGGCCTACCCGATCCTCACCCAGATCGTCGGGGCCACCGCGGTCACCCTGCCGCTGGACGCCGGGCACACCCACGACCTGGACGCCATGCTCGCCGCGATCACGCCGAAGACCCGGCTGGTGTTCGTGTGCAACCCGAACAACCCCACCGGCACCTCGGTCCGGCGCGCCCAGCTGGAGCGCTTCCTCGACGCGGTGCCGCCGCACGTGCTGGTGGTGCTGGACGAGGCGTACCGCGAGTTCGTCACCGACCCGGAGGTGCCGGACGGGCTGGAGCTGGCCGCGAGCCGCGGGAACGTGGCCGTGCTGCGGACCTTCTCCAAGGCGTACGGGCTGGCCGGGCTGCGGGTCGGCTACGCGGTGGCGCCGGAGCAGGTGACCGCCGCGCTGCGCCAGGTCTACCTGCCGTTCAGCGTGAACTCGCTGGCCCAGACGGCCGCGATCGCCTCGCTCGACGCCGAGGCGGAACTGCTGGCGCGCTGCACGGAGATCGTCGCCGAGCGCTCGCGGGTGCGGGACGCGCTGCTGGAAGCCGGTTACCAGGTGCCGGAGACGCAGGCGAACTTCGTCTGGCTGCCGCTGGGCGAGAAGACCATGGAGTTCGCCGAGCACGCGCTGGCGAACAAGGTGATCGTGCGCCCGTTCGACGGCGACGGCGCCAGGGTGACCATCGGCAGCCCGGAGGAGAACGAGGTGTTCCTGGCCGCCGCCCGGTCGTTCCCGGCGCTCACCTGAGCACCAGCTGGACGATGGCGGCCAGGCCGACCACCACGATCACCGAGCGCAGCACCACCGGGGAGAGCTTGCGCCCGATCTTCGCGCCGAGCAGGCCGCCGAGCACCGAGCCGGCGGCCAGCAGGCCGACCACCGCCCAGTCCACCGGGGCGACGAAGGCGTAGATGGTGCCCGCCACCACGTTCACCACGGCGGAGAGCACGTTCTTGATGCCGTTGATGCGCTGCACCGGATCGGACAGCAGCATGCCCATGCAGGCCACCATCATGATGCCCTGCGCGGCGGTGAAGTAACCGCCGTAGATGCCGACGAGGAAGAGCAGGAAGAGCAGGAGCGGGCCGTACCGCCGCTCCGGCTTCTCCTTGCGCTCCCGTCGCGCGGCCACCCAGCCGCCCACCTTGGGCTGGATGATCACCAGCACCACGGCCAGCCCGACCAGCACCGGCACCACGGTCTCGAAGGCGTCCTTGGGCAGCGCGAGCAGCAGCAGCGCCCCGCCGACCGCGCCGAGGAAGGAGGCGACGCCGTAGACGGCCAGCCGCCTGCCCTGGCCGCGCAGTTCGTGCCGGTAGCCCCAGGCACCGCTGATGGTGCCGGGCGCCAGCCCGATCGCGTTGGAGGTCGTCGCGGTCACCGGCGGGTACCCGAAGGCGACCAGCACCGGGAAGGTGACCAGGGTGCCCGAGCCGACGACCGCGTTGATGGTGCCCGCCCAGACCCCCGCGAGAGCGATCAGAATCGCGTGCCACCACGTCACTGGGTCATCACAACCGGCACCCTAAGCACGGCGCCCGCCCAGCGCGCACCGGGTGTGTCCCGCTAGACAACGTGACGCCCGTCCCAGGAGGATTCGGACCGGGTTTCGGGTTTTTCCCCGCGGGGTAGAAAATGCTTCGCGACAACGGGTCGACTGACGAGGTGGACGTGACGAACGGCAAGCAGCCCGCACTGGACGAGATCGGCCCCCTGGACGACATAGAGGTGAGGCTGGGAGCGGATCTGGCACACCTGCCGATCATCCGCGCCCTGGTCTCCAACCTGGCCGTCCGCGCGGACTTCGACCTGGACACCATCGCCGACCTGCGGCTGGCGATCGACGAAGCCTGCTCGACGCTGATCACCCGCGCGCGCTCGGGCAGCCTGCTGACCTGCCGGTTCGTCCTGGAGGACGGCCAGCTGCGGTTCCGCGGCACGGTGCCGTCCACCGATGCGGAGGCGCCGAGCACCGGTTCGTTCGGCTGGCGGGTGCTGACCACCCTGGCCGATTCGGCGGCCAGCTGGGTCGACGGGTCCGCCGGTGGTGAGCAGGAGGTCCACATCGAACTCGCCAAGCGTCGCGCCGACGTGCGGCCGGGCGCGTGACGGCGGTCCAGCCGGACAGCAACGGGTACGAGCACCTGGCCCCGCTGTTCGGTGAGATGGCCGCGCTCCCCAAGGAGGATCCGCGGCGCAGTGAGGTGCGCGACAAACTGGTGACCGGCTACCTGCCGCTGGCCGAGCACATCGCCCAGCGCTTCGCCGGGCGCGGGGTGGCCAAGGAGGACCTGGTCCAGGTGGCCAGGGTCGGGCTGATCAACGCGGTGGACCGGTTCGACGCCGAACGCGGCTTCGACTTCCTCTCCTTCGCCGTGCCGACGGTGATGGGCGAGGTGCGGCGGCACTTCCGCGACACCGGCTGGGTGATCAGGGTGCCGCGCCGGCTCAAGGAGCTGCACCTGACCATCAGCAACGCCAGCACCGAGCTGGCGCAGCGGCTGGGCCGGGCGCCGACGCCGAGCGAGCTGGCCGCGCACCTCGGCATCGACAAGGACGAGGTGTACGAGGGCCTGGAGGCGGGCAACGCCTACCACTCGATGTCGCTGGACGAGGTGCTCTCCGGGGACACCGACAACGTCTCGCTCGGCGACACGCTCGGTGAGGAGGACAGCGCGCTCGCGGACGTGGAGAACCACGAGATGCTCCAGCCGCTGATCCGCGGCCTGCCCGAGCGCGAGCGGAAGATCCTGGCGCTGCGGTTCGTGCACAACCTGACGCAGACGCAGATCGCCGAGAAGATCGGCGTCTCGCAGATGCACGTGTCGCGGTTGCTGGCGCGGACGCTCACCCAGCTGCGGGAAGGGCTCAGCCGCCGGCCCGGCGAATGAGAGTACACTTCATTCACAAACTTGTGAAAGTTTATGAATGGGGGAACTCGACATGACCCGAGTGCAGCTCAGCGGCACCAAGGAGACGATGCTGGCCACGCTCTGGGGGCGGGCGCTGGACAGCCGGTCGGCGCGGCCGATCCTCGGCGACACCGCCGCGGCCGAGGCCGTCGGCAGGCTGGACTACGACTTCGGCAAGCTGATGAAGCCGAGCATGGCGCTGAGCGTGGCGCTGCGGGCGAAGGCGGTGGACACCTGGGCGCGGGCCGCACTGGCCGCGCACCCGGGTGCCACCGTGCTGCACCTCGGCTGCGGACTGGACACCCGGGTGTTCCGGCTCGGCCCGCCGCCGGAGTCGCGGTGGTTCGACGTGGACTTCCCGGAGATCGCCGAACTGCGGCACCAGCTGTGGCCCGAACTCGACGAGCGCGAGGGCTACCGGGTGCTCGCCTCCTCGGTGACGGACTGGGCGTGGCTGGAGGAGGTGCCCGCCGACCGGCCCGTGGTGGTCGTCGCCGAGGGGCTGACGATGTACCTGCGGGAGGCCGAGGTCGCCGGGTTGATCCGGCGCATCGTCGAGCGCTTCCCGTCCGGCGAGTTCGTCTTCGACCTGTTCAGCAGGCTGGGCATCAAGGCGCAGAAGCTGAACCCCGTGGTGCGCAAGAGCGGTTCGACGCTGCACTGGGGCCTGGACGACTCGCGCGAGCTGCGGGAGTACGGCCTGGAGGTGGTCGACGAACACAACGCCACGGAGTTCGCGGCCGAAGAGGACCTGCCGAAGCTGGGCGTGGTGCCCCGGTGGCAGCTCAAGGCGTTGCGGTGGTTCCCGCCGGTGAACAGGATGGGGCGCATAGTCCGCTGCCGGTTCTAGGAGGGGTGCGCCGATGAAGGTCCAGCGCGAGCCGATGCTGGCCACGCTGTCCGACCGCCCGTTCACCGATCCGAACTGGGTCTTCGAGCGGAAGCTGGACGGCGTGCGGGCGCTGATCGTCCGGGAGGGCGGTGGTGAACCCCAGCTGTGGTCCCGCAACCAGAAGCTGATGAACGGCGCCTACCCCGAACTGGTCGAAGCGCTGGCCACCCAGGGCGGCCCGGACTTCGTCGTCGACGGCGAGGTGGTCGCCTTCGACGAACGGAACCGCACCAGCTTCGCCCGGCTCCAGCACCGGATGCACCTGCGGGACCCCCGTGCGTCGGTGGCCACCGGCATCGAGGTGTACCTGTACCTGTTCGACCTGCTGGCCTTCGGCGGCATGGAGGCGACCAGCCTGCCGCTGCGCCAGCGCAAGCAGCTGCTCGCGGACGCCTTCGACTTCGAGGACCCGCTGCGGTTGTCCGAGCACCGCGAGACCGAGGGCGAGAAGTTCCTGGCCGAAGCCCGGGACGAAGGCTGGGAGGGGCTGATCGCCAAACGGGGTGACGCGCCCTACCGCCCCGGCCGGTCCTCCGACTGGCTGAAGCTGAAGTGCGTGCGCGAGCAGGAGGTGGTGATCGGCGGGTACACCGAGCCGACCGGGTCACGGGCGGGGTTCGGCGCGCTGCTGGCTGGGTACTACGAGGGCGAAGTGCTCCGGTACGCCGGCAAGATCGGCACCGGCTTCGACCAGCGGACGCTGCGCGAGCTGCACGGGCGGTTGCGTGAACTGTCCAGGAAGGACTCGCCGTTCACCGGCGAGGTGCCCGAGCGGCGGCCGCACTGGGTGGAGCCGGAGCTGGTGGTGCAGGCGGGGTTCGCCGAGTGGACCTCCGACGGCCGCCTGCGGCACGCCAGGTACCTGGGGCTGCGGACGGACAAGGCGCCGAGGGAGGTGGTGAGCGAGGTGCCCGCCCTCGAGGTGCAGACCACGCGGCTGGACAAGGTGTACTACCCGGCCGACGGGGTGACCAAGGGCGAGGTGATCGAGCACTACCGCGCGGTGGCGGAGGTGATGCTGCCGCACCTGCGCGGGCGGCCGCTGACCATGCGCCGCTACCCGCACGGCGTCGGCGGGGAGAACTGGTTCCAGAAGGAAGCGCCGTCGCACTGGCCGGACTGGATGCGCACGGAGGACGTGCCGCAGCACGACGGCCGCGACACCACCCGGCACGTGCTGGCCGAGAGCCCGGAAACCCTGGTCTACCTGGCGAACCAGGCGGCGCTGGAGTTCCACATCTGGACCTCGGTGTGGGACGCGCTGGACCACCCCGACCTGGTGGTGATCGACATCGACCCGCCGCACGGCACCGCGGTCGACTCGCTGCGGGAAGTCGCGCGGGCGGTTCGAGAGCTGTACAAGGCGGTCGGGCTGACCGCGTACGTGCAGGCCACCGGTGGCCGCGGGTACCACGTGGTGGCCCCGCTGGACAAATCGAGTCCACACGAGACGGTGGTGGCCTTCGCCAGGGAGGCCGCCGGCTTCCTGGCCTCGAAGGCCCCTGGCATGCTGACCACGGAGTTCCGGAAGAACAAGCGCGGCAAGCGCATCTTCCTCGACACCGCCCGCAACGGCTACGCGCAGACCTTCGTCGCGCCGTATTCGCTGCGCGGGCGGGCGGGCGCCAGGGTGGCCACCCCGCTGGACTGGGACGAGCTGGGGCGCACCGAACCGGACGCCTACGACATCCCCGAGTTGCGCCGGCGCCTGGCGCAGAAGGACGATCCCTGGCAGGACATGCACGAGCACGCGGGCTCGGCCGAAGCGGCCAGGGCGCAGCTCGCCGAGTTCGGGTAGGAGGCTCGACATGGCACGACCGATCTGGTCCGGTGCGGTGAACTTCGGCCTGGTCACGGTGCCGGTGGAGCTGTACAGCGCGACCGAGGACCACACCGTGCACTTCCGGCAGTTCCAGCGCGGCACCTCGGACCGGATCCGGTACCGCCGGGTGAACGAGCGGACCGGCAAGGAGGTCGAGTTCAACGACATCGTCAAGGGCTACGAACTCGACGACGGTGACTACGTGCTGATCGAGCCGGAGGAACTCGACGAGATCGCGCCGGGGCGGTCGCGGGCGCTCGACATCGAGGCCTTCGTGGACCTCGACGAGATCGATCCGACGTACTTCCAGAAGACGTACTGGCTGACGCCGTCGAAGGAGGAGTTCGAGCGGGCGTACACGCTGCTGCTGGCCGCCATGGACAAGACGAACAAGGCGGCGATCTCGAAGTTCGTCATGCGGGGCAAGGAGTACCTCGCCGCGCTGCGGGCGGGTGACGGGGTGCTGGTGCTGAACACGCTGCACTTCCCGGAGGACCTGCGCGACCCGGCCGAGGAGTTGCGGAAGCTGCCTGCCAAGGCCAAGCCGAGGGGCAAGGAACTGGACATGGCCGTGGCGCTGGTGGAGTCGATGGCCGAGCCGTGGCAGCCGGAAAACTACCACGACACCTACACCGAGCGCGTGGAAAAACTGGTGCAGGACAAGAAGGCCGGGCGCACGGTCACCCCGGAGGACGAACCCGCCCAGGCCACCCAGGTGGTGGACCTGTTCGAGGCGCTGGCGAGGAGCGTGAAGGGCCGCAAGTCCGGCGGCGGCGCGGCCAAAGCGCCCAAACCGGCCAAGGAGACCAAGGAGGCCAGGGAGGCCAGGGAGGCCAAGGAGGACCTGTCCTCGCTGAGCAAGGCGGACCTGGACAAGATGGCCCGCGAGCTGGACATCAAGGGCCGGTCGAAGATGACCAGGGCGGAGCTGGAGAAGGCGGTGCAGAAGTCCTCGCGGAAGAAGGCTTCCTGAGGCGTCAGCGGGTTTCCAGCACCTGCCCGACGAACCGGTCCAGTTTGGTCCGCATCCGGGCGATCCGCTCGTCCAGCGTGACGGTCTCCCTCGGCTGCGGGGTGTCCGGCTTGAGCTTGCCGCGGAGGTAGTCGCAGCACCGCAGGTTCGCGCAGACGTAGAGGCCGAGGGTGTTGCCGTCCTTTCCGGACTGCCCCGCCCGGCGCGCGGAGAACAGCGCCACGTCGGCCACCCCGTGCGTGGTGGTGCACAGACCGCACATGTTGCTGCGCAACCGGCTCTTCGGCGGGTCCGTGGCCCGCAGCGACAGCCCCACCACCGCGTCCCCGTACCGGGTCACCAGGTACGCCCTGGCCACCGCCCGGGGATCCCGCCAGGCCAGGAAGTCCAGGTCGGACCAGCGGATCACGTCGGTTCGGGCGGGCAGCGTCAGGCCCTTCGCCTCGCCCTTCGAGCAGTTGACGAACGATGCCCTGATCTCGGCTTCGGTGAGCGGTTCCACGATCGGCCAGGCTAATTCGGCCAGCGAGCCGCGGCCACGCATTTTCCGGCGGCGCCATACGATCACCGGGTGCGCCTCCGCCAGAATCTCCCGCCGAGATTCCCGCTGCTGCTGCGCACCAGCCTGGGCTTCGCCGCGCTCGGCATCGGCTCCAGCGTGTGCGGTTCCGGCGTGGTCTTCCTGCTGCTCCTGCTCCAGGACATCCCGCACGACGTCGGCGGGCACGGCTGGACGCTGGCGATCTGCGCCGCCGGGTACATCGCCTTCGCGCTGCTCGCCGGTTCGCTGTGGACCGCGCTGCTGCAACGGCGCACCGCGGTCTGGTTCCTGTTCGACCGGGAACCGTCCGAGCAGGAGGTGCGCCGCGCGCTGCGGATACCGATCGACCTCGCCGTGGTCAGCGGCACGCTGTGGCTGATCGGGGTGGTGGTGCTGGGCACGCTGACCTGGGTGCTCGGCTCGGTCTGGGACGCCATGGGCGTCGGCCTGACCACCCTGCTCGGCGGGCTGACCACGGTCGGGCTGACCTACCTGCTCGCCGAACGGCTGGCCCGGCCGGTGATGACGCTGGCGCTGAAGGCCAGGCCCGCCGACGGCACGCTGCCGGTGACCGTGCTCCGCCGGCTGGTGGTCACCTGGGCGCTGGCCAGCGGGGTGCCGCTGCTCGGGGTGTTGTTCGTGGTGTCGCCGCCGTACCTCGGCACCGGCGATCCGACGCCGAGCCTGATCCTGCTCTCGGTGATCGGCCTGGTGGTCGGTGCCGTGGCCACCGCGTTGCTGGCGCGGTCGGTGGCCGCGCCGCTGCACCAGCTCAAACTGGCGCTGGACCGGGTCGCCCGCGGGCGCACGGACGTGCGGGTGCCGGTGGACGACTCCAGCGAGATCGGCAGGCTCCAGGCGTCGGTCAACGACATGGTGGACGGCCTGCGTGAGCAGGACCGGCTGCGTGACCTGTTCGGCAGGCACGTCGGCGCGGACGTGGCGCGGCACGCCATCGAATACGGCGCTTCCCTGTCCGGGGACGTGCGCGAGGCCACCGCGTTGTTCGTCGACGTGGTGGATTCGACGGCGATGGCGTACCAGTCGCCGCCGGTCGAGGTGGTGCGGAAGCTGAACCGGTTCTTCGCCTCGGTGGTCGACGCCGTCGGCACGCACGGCGGCCTGGTCAACAAGTTCCAGGGCGACGCCGCGCTGTGCGTCTTCGGCGCGCCGACGCGGCTGGCCGACCCCGCCACGGCCGCGTTGCAGGCGGCCAGGGCCATCCGCGACGCCGTGCGCGAAGCCGGTGAGCTGGACCTGGGCATCGGGGTGGCGAGCGGCCCGGTGTTCGCCGGGCAGCTCGGGGCGAGCAGCCGGTTCGAGTACACCGTGATCGGCGACGCGGTGAACGAAGCCGCGCGGCTGACGGACCACGCGAAGAAGGTGCGCGGCCGGATCCTGGCCAGCCGGGCCGTCGTCGACGCCGCCACCACCGCCGAACGCGCCCGCTGGCGGCGCCACCGCCGCCTGCGGCTGCGGGGCCGCGAGCAGCCCACCGTCACCTACACGTCCGCGTCCTGAGGGAAGGAACCCGCACCGGGTAACCTGAGGCTCACCCGCGCCCCTCGGCCCCCGGAAGAGCGGATCGCGATGACCGGCAACGACAGCCTGTCCATCCAGCTCGGCGAGCACGCCGGATGTGCTGGGGTGCGCGTCAGCGGCACCCTCGACCCCCGCGGCTACCCGCGGCTGCGCGACCTGATGCTGAAGTGCGCGTCCGGCCAGCCCACGGCCTTGCTCGTGGTGCTGACCGCGTTCCAGGTCACCGCCACCAGCTTGCTCAGCGTGTTCGCCAGGGTGGCGATGCGGCTGTCCGACTGGCCGCACGTGCCGGTGCTCCTGGTCGCCGAGGACGCGTCCGCGCGCGAACTGCTGCTGACCGCGCCCGGACGCCGGTTCGTGCCCCTGTACCCCTCCATCGAGGAAGCGGCGCAGGGGGTGTCCTCGCCGCCGTGGCGGCGGCAGGCGAAGATCTCGCTGCCCCGGCTGACCGGCACGGCCCGTCAGGCCAGGGCGTACACCAGGGAGGTGTGCGAGTACTGGCTGCCGGGCAAGCCGGTCGCCGCGGACGCCTTGGTGGTGGTCAACGAACTGGTGGAGAACGTGCTCACGCACACCCTTTCGGACCTGTCACTGCGGCTGGAACTGCGCGCGGAGGTGCTCAGCGTCGCGGTCGGCGACACCTCGCCGGAACCGCCCCGGTTGCGGGAGGGCGGCGGGCTCGGTCTCGTGCTGGTCGCCCAGCTGACGAAGGTGTGGGGCAACAGTCCGGCCCCCGGCGGGGGCAAGGTGGTGTGGGGCGTGCTGGAGACCGAGCCGGGCAGGCCCCGGTTGCGGCCGTTCGACCCCCGTTCTCGTCCGGTTGGATGAGGACAACCGGCCCAGGGCGTCGCAGAGTGTTCGCATGGACCCAGTGCGTGTCTTCCTCGTCGACGACCAGGTGCTGCTGGCCGAGGCACTGGCCGCCCGGCTGAGCGCCGCGAGCGGGTTGCGGGTGCTCGGCCGCAGCACGACCACCGCCCGCGGGCTCACCGAGGTACTGGCGGGTGCCCGGCCGCAGCTCATCGTCATCGACGTCCAGCCTGCCGGTCAGGCCACCGGGGAACTGCTCGGCCGGATCGGCGCCGCCGCGCCCGGCGCCCGGATCGTGGTGCTCACCGACAGCCACGACCCGGTGCAGGCCGCGCTCGCCGCCCGCTGGGGCGCGGCGGCGTGGATCGGCAAGGACACCTCCACCGAGGACCTCATCGCGGTGCTGACCGGGGTGCACGCGGGGAAGGCCTACTTCGCCCCGCACCTGCTCGGCTTCGTGCTCGCCGAACTGCGCACCGACGTGCACCGCGCCCGCACCTCCGCCGCCCCGCTGAGCATCCTGTCCACGCGTGAGCGCGACGTGCTGCTCGGCATCGTCGAAGGCAAGCGCGGCAAGCAGATCGCCGCGGAGCTGTACCTCTCGGTGAACACCGTGCGCACGCACACGCACAACCTGTTCAGCAAGCTGAAGGTGCACAGCAGGCTCGAAGCCGCCAGCCTGGCCCGTGCCGCCGGGATGCAACCGCGCAACGGCATCGGCACGCGGCGGCCCGCCTGAGCCCCTCAGCCCAGTGCCGGCCAGCGCAGCAGGGTCGCGCCCCAGGTGAGCCCGGCGCCGAAGGCGCTCAGCAGCACCTTCTGCCCGGCGATCAAGCCGCCGTCGCGCTGGGCGTCGGCCATGGCCAGCGGGATGGAGGCGGCGCTGGTGTTGCCGGTGCGCTCGATGTTGACCACCAGCGCGTCCTGCGGCAGGCCGAGGTGCTTCGCGGTGGACTGCAGGATGCGGATGTTCGCCTGGTGCCCGATGAACCGGTCCACGTCGCCGATGGTCCAGCCCGCCCGCTCCAGCACCGTGCGCGACGCCTCGGCCATGCGCGTGCTCGCCTGCCGGAACACCGCCTGGCCCTGCATGTCGAGGAAGTAGTCACGCGGATCGGCCGAGCGGCGCTGCTTCGCGCCCCCGGCAGGCACCGTCAGCAGGTCGGCCAGCGCGCCGTCGCTGTGCAGGGCGAACGGGCCGAGCGCGCCGAGTTCGTCGGCGGCGCCGGCCCGCAGCACCACGGCACCCGCGCCGTCCCCGAAGATCGGCACGGTGCCGCGGTCGTCCGGATCGACCAGCGTGGTGAAGGCGTCCGCCCCGACCACCAGCACCCGGCCGGCGATGCCGCCCGCGATGAACCCGCTGGCGGTGGCCAGCGCGTAGAGGAACCCGCTGCACACCGCGTTCACGTCGACCGCGTTGACCGCGCCGAGGCCGAGCCGGGCGGCGACCTGCGGGGCACTGGCCGGGCACACCTGGTCCGGGGTGGCGGTGGCCAGCACCACGGCGTCCACCCCGCCCCCGCCCGCCGAGGCCAGCGCCGGTTCCGCGGCCGCCACCGCCATGTCCACAGTGGACACGTCAGGCCCCGCCACCCGCCGCTCGGCGATGCCGGTGCGGCTGCGGATCCACTCGTCCGAGGTGTCCAGCCGGGCGGCGATCTCGGCGTTGGTGAGCACGCGCGGCGGCAACCACGCGCCGAGTCCACAGAGCACGGCGGCCACCACAAATTCCTCCACCGGCCAGAAGACGGGAAAACCTGGCCGCACCTCCTGTTTACGACCTACCTCCCGGTATACCGGTGGGTTGTGGCCCAGGTCTCAATTCGAAGAAGATTCGGCTTTCATCCGAGGAAAGCGAGCACCGCGAGCACCCGCCGGTGCCCGGTTTCGCCGGGCGGGAGGTCGAGTTTCGCGAAGATGTTGCCGACGTGCTTGTGCACCGCCCGGTCGGTGACCACCAGCCGCCGCGCGATCTCCCCGTTGGCGTAGCCCTGCGCCATCAGCTCCAGCACCTCGCGCTCGCGCGCGGTCAGCGCCGCCAGCGGGTCGTGCCGCTTGGTGAGCAGCTGGGCGACCACCTCGGGGTCCATCGCGGTGCCACCGGCGGCCACCCGCTCCAGCGCGTCCAGGAACTCCGCCACCCGCGCCACCCGGTCCTTGAGCAGGTAACCGACCCCGCCCTGCCCGCTGGAGAGCAGCTCACCGGCATAGGTCTGCTCGACGTACTGCGAGAGCACCAGCACCGGCAACCCCGGGGTGTCCCGCCGGGCCCGCAGCGCCGCGCGCACCCCCTCGTCGGTGAACGACGGCGGCAACCGGACGTCCACAATGGACACGTCGGGGCGGTGCCGCGCCGCCGCCTCGACGAACGCCGGGCCGTCGGTGACGTGGTCGAGCACCTCGTGCCCGGCCGTGCCCAGCAGCAGCTTCAGGCCCTCGGCCAGCAGGACGTTGTCCTCCGCGATCAGGATCCGCACGGGCAGTCCATCGCCACCACGGTCGGCCCGCCGACCGGGCTGTCCACCACGAACTGCCCGTCCAGCGCGGCGATCCGGCGCCGCATCCCGGCCACGCCGGTCCCCCTCTCCTCGCTGACCCCGCCGCGCCCGTTGTCCAGCACGATCACGCTCAGCGTATCGCCGATGCGGGTGACGGTGACCTGCGCACCGGTGGCCCCGCTGTGCTTGACCACGTTGGTCAGCGACTCGTTCACCACGAAGTACGCGGCGGCCTCCACCGGGGCGGGCAGCTTGCCGAGCGTGGGCACGTCCAGCTCCACCGGCAGCGGGCAGTTCGCCGCGACCGCGGCCAGCGCGCCCTCCAGGCCGCGGTCGGCCAGGATCGGCGGGTACATCGAGCGCAGCACCCCGCGTAGTTCGGTCATCGCCTCCTCGGCTCCCTCGCGGGCTTCGGCGAGCAGGGCCGCGACGGCCTGCGGGTCGCGGCTGAGCTGCTGCTCGGCCAGGCCCAGCCGCATCGCGATGGACACCAGCCGCGCCTGCGTGCCGTCGTGCAGGTCGCGCTCGATCCGGCGCAGTTCGTTGCCGTGCGCGTCGACCGCACCCGCCCGGGTCTCCTCCAGCTCCTCCACCCGTTCGGTCAGCTTCTCCTTGGCCGAGGGCGCCAGCAGCAGCCCGGACAGGCGGGCGCTCAGCCGGGCGAGCAGCGGCGCCACGAAGACGGCCAGGCCCAGGCACAGCACCAGCTGCCCCAGCCCGAAGCCGATGGCACCGCCCCAGCTGGTCACCGGGATGTCGGTGAGCACCCGGACCGGTTCGTCCGCCGGGAACAACCACCACAGCCCGATGGTGCCCACCGCGAACAGCGGCGAGAGCACGAAGGCGGTGCCGAGCAGGCCGAGCACCGGCCCGGCCACCATGTGCGCGGGCAGCCACCGCAGGTCGCGGACGGTGGCGGGGTCGGCGAGCAGGTCACGCAGCTTGCCGTCGAGCCGCTGGTGACCGGGGACCTCCCGGCCGATCAGGGCACCCGCCCGCCGTCGTTCGAAGTCGGCCACCCAGCCGAGCAGCCGCAGTTCGTACGGCAGCAGCACCAGCCCGATGCCGAACAGGCACATCGCGGCGGTGAGCACCATCACCGGCAGCAGGGCCATCGAGAGCGCACCCGTGACCACGGTGCCGAGGCCGTACCGGAGGGTCGCGACCACGCGCCGCCGTGCTTCGTCCATGCCGACGATTCTCCCCGCCGCCCCACCCCGGCGCGGTGGGACCAGCTACACCATTTCCTAGGCTCTGCGCATGACTGGGGACACATTGAGCACGCGAGCGCTGAACCGCGCGACGCTGAGCCGTCAACTGCTGCTGGAACGCGCGCGGATGACCGCCCACGACGCGGTCGAGCACCTCGCCGGGCTCCAGGCGCAGGCACCGTTCCCGCCGTACTACGCGCTGTGGGCCCGGCTCGACGGCTTCCAGCCGGACGACCTGGCCCGGCTGCTGCTGGACCGGCGGGTCGTGCGCATCGTCACCATGCGCGGCACCGTGCACCTGCTCACCACCCGCGACGCGCTCGACTGGCGTCCGCTCACCCAGCCGCTGCTGGACAACTTCCTGCGCACCGACGCCCGGTGGCGCGGCATGGACCTGACCGGGGTGGCCGCGGACGCCCGCGCCCTGCTCGCCGACCGGCCGATGACCGGCAAGCAGCTGGGTGAGGCGCTGGCCCAACGGTGGCCGGACCACTCGCCGTCGGACCTCGGGCAGGCCGCCAGGAACTCGCTGCCGCTGGTGCAGGTGCCGCCGCGCGGGGTCTGGGGCCGGTCGGGCCAGCCGGCCTACGCCACGCTGGACGACTGGGCCGGTGAGCCGCCGGCCGCCCAGCCGTCGCCGGAGGAGTTCGTGCGGCGCTACCTGCGGGCGTTCGGCCCGGCGAGCGTGCTGGACGTGCAGACCTGGTGCGGGCTGACCCGGCTCGGTGAGGTCGTCGACCGGCTCCGGCCGCACCTGCGCACCTTCCGCAACGAGGCCGGGCGCGAGCTGTTCGACCTGCCCGACGCACCACGCCCGGACCCGGACACCCCGGCCCCGGCCCGGTTCCTCGGTGGCTTCGACCAGAACCTGCTCTCGTTCGCCGACCGCACCCGCGTGCTCAGCGACGAGCACCGCAGGCGGATCTTCACCAAGAACGGCCTGATCCCGCCGGTGTTCCTGATCGACGGCTTCGTGCGGGGCCGCTGGACCATCGATCGCACCGGCCGCACCGCCACGCTGACCGTGGAACCGTTCGCGCCGCTGTCCGAAGGGGACCGGATCGCGCTGGAGGAACTCGGTGCGGAGTTGCTGCGGTTCGCCGAACCGGCCGCGGACGAGCACCGGTTCGCGGTATCCCCGGGGTAACCGACTTCCGTTGCAGTAACGGATTTCCGCTCAATACGTTCGCCGCATGAGCGCAATAGTGGTTTTCGGAGCAGGCGGCCGGGCGGGCCGCGCGATCGTCGCCGAGGCGACCGGCCGCGGTCACCGGGTGACCGCCGTGGTGCGGGACCCGGCGAAGCACCCCGGCCTGGCGGCGGTGGCCGGGAACATCGGCGACCCGGACGACGTCGCCGGGCTGTCGGCCGGGCACGACGCCGTGGTGCACGCCGCCGCGTCGCTGGACCGGCCGGCCGACCTGGTGTTCGCCGAGGCGGCACTGGCCCTGTTCGAGGGCTTGCCGCGCGCGGGCGTGCGGCGGCTGGTGACCATCGGGCTGGCGGCGAACCTGGAGGTCTCGCCGGGGGTCCGGGTGATGGACGAACCGGGCTTCCCGGCCGAGCACCTGCCGTTCTGCTTCGGCCACACCACCGGGCTGCACCTGCTGCGGGCCGCGCCCGCCGAGCTGGACTGGGTGATGCTGAGCCCGCCGATGGTGCTCGACGAGGGGCCGCGCACCGGCACCTACCGCACCGGCGGGGACCAGGTGCTCACCCCGGGCGAGCCGGGGCACCTCTCGTACGCGGACCTGGCGATCGCCGTGGTCGACGAGATCGAAACGCCGAAGCACCACCGCACCCGCATCGCCGTGGGTGACTAACCGCGTAGGTGGATGACCGTGGGGCGGTCCGCGGCGAACGCGTCGCCGAGCACGTCGGCCAGGCCGTCGTAGTCGGGCAGGGTGACACCGTGGCAGCCCAGCGACCGGCCCAGTTCCGCGAAGTCGGGACTGGGCAGGTCGACGGCGAGCGGCAGGTCACCGCGTTCGGCCATCTCGTCGCGGATCTCGCCGTAACCGCCGTTGTCCACCACCAGCACCGGCAGCGCGAGTTCGAGCGCGGCCGCCGCGGCCAGCTCGGCCACGGTGAACATGATGCCGCCGTCACCGTGCAGCGCCGCCACCCGCGAGGCCGGGCGGCCCAGCTTCGCCCCGATCGCCGCGGGCAGGCCGTACCCGAGCGTGCCGAGGCCGGTCGGGTACAGGAACGAGCCGGGTGTGTACCGCGGCAGGCTCGACAACGCACCGTAGTAGCAGACCATCGCGCTGTCGGCGGCGAGCACGCCGTCCCGGCCGAGCGTTTCGTCCAGTGCGGCGAGGAGCGGCAGCCACGGCCCGGCCTGCCGCGTCGCCTCGGCGAAGATTCGCTGCCGCCAGCGCGCCACCCGGCCGAACGAGTCCGAAGTGGCCACCCGGGTGAGGCCGTCGAGCAACGCGCGCGGGGTGGGCGCGGCGGCGCCGACCAGCGGCACGTCGGGATGGGCGTTGGTCACCGCGGCCACCGGGTCGACGTCGATCCGGACCAGCCGGCCGGGGAAGCGCAGCGGCCCGTGCCACAGGTCGGCGGGCGCCAGCTCGGTGCCCACGGCCAGCACCACGTCGCAGTCGGCGGCGAAGTCCGCGACCGCCCGGTGGTGCAGCCCGGCACCCAGCGCACAGGCGTGGTCCTCGGGCAGGATCCCCTTGCCGTTGGCCGAGGACAGCACCGGCGCGCCCAGCCGCGAGGCGAGTTCGGCGAGCGGTTCCGCGGCGGCCCGCGCACCACCACCGACGAGCACCCCCGGCCGTTCCGCCGCGTTCAGCAGTTCCACCGCCCTGGCCAGCGCCGCCGGATCCGGCACCGGCGGGGCCACCGGGACCGGCGGCACCGGGTCGACGTCGTCGGCCCCGTCGATCAGGTCGAGCGGCAGTTCCAGGTGCAGCGGGCGCGGCCGTCCCGAGCGCAGCTGCGCGAACGCCTGCGCCACGGCGACCGGGATCTCGGCCACGCTGGTCACCCGGTGGCTGCCCGCGGTGACCGCCGCCATCGCCCCGGACTGGTCGCGGACCTCGTGCAGGATCCCGTTGCCGCGCCCGGGGTGCCGCACCGGCGGTCCCGGGGAGACGAACAGCACCGGCACCGAGTCCGAGTACGCCTGCGCGGCCGCCGTCGCCGCGTTCAGGATCGCCGGGCCGCTGGTGGTCAGGCAGACCCCGGGCTCGCCGGTCACCCGCGCGTAGCCGTCGGCGGCGAACCCGGCGCCCTGCTCGTGCCTGGTCAGCACGTGGCGGACGCCGTACCGGCCGAGTTCGGCGTAGATGCCCAGGTTGTGCGTGCCGGGAATGCCGAACAGCACCTCGACCCCGTGCGCGGCCAGCGACTCCACCAGCGCGGCCCCACCGCTGAGCTTCACGTGCGTTCCTCTCCGGCCCTGGTCAGCAGCGCGTCGGCGGCGATCACCCCGTCCGCGCCCACCCGCACCGGGTTCAGTTCGATCTCGGCCACCGCCGCGCACCCGGCCAGCACCGACGACACCGCCGCGACGGTTTCGGCCAGTGCCTTCACGTCCAGCGGCGTGCTTCCGCGCCAGCCGTCCAGCAGCGGGTAGCACCGGAGCCTACGCAGCATCGTCAGCGCCCGCTCGGTGTCCACCGGCCCGAGTTCGATGGTGGTGTCGCGCCGCGGTCCGGCGTCCACGGCGCCGACCGACACCAGCGGGCCGAACGCCGGGTCTCGCCGGGCGCCGATGACCACCTCCACGGTGTCCTGCCGCGCGTCCATCTCCTCCAGCACGTACCGGCCGGGGCCGAGCCGGTGGACCATTTCCTCCAGCGACCACACCGCCGACATCGCGTCCTCGAGCCCGAGTTCGACCCCGCCGGGATCGCCCCGGTGCGCCGGCGAATCGGCCTTGAGCGCGTACGGCGGCGCCAGCCGTTCCGCGGCGGCCAGCAGGGATTCGCGATCGGTCACCGCGGCTGCCGCCGGGAACCGCACCCCGGCCGAGGCCACCAGGTCCCGTGCGGCGAGGTAACCCTCGCCGACCGGGGCCGCGCTGCCCCACACCAGGGGCAACGGGCAGGGTTCCGGGAAGTTCGCCGCGGTGCCGAGCGCCCCGGCCGCGCCCTCGACGGTGTGGTAGGTCGGCACCCCGCAGTCCCGCAGCGCCCGCACCGCGTCGGAATCGGCCGACAGGCAGTGCACCACCACCGGCACCCCGGTGCGGTGCACGGCGAAACCCAGTTCGGCGACCACCCCGAGTTCGGTCTCCCGCAGCATCGGCGTGTCTTCGCCGTAGCTGCCGAAGTAGCCGGTGAGCAGCACGGCGTCCACCTCGCCGCTGCCGGTCAGCTCGCGCACCACCCTGGCGTAGCTGCGCAGGTCCTGTTCGCCCGCGTCGGCCAGGTCGATCGGGTTCACCGAGTTCGCCGCGTCCGGCAGGCCCGCTTCGATCCGGGCGGCCAGCACCGCGGACAACGGCTTGAGCCGCAGCCCCGCCCGCGTGGCCGCGGCGGCGGCGACCGCGCCCTGGTCACCGCTGTCGCCGACGACCGCCACCCGGTTCCCCGCCGGGCGCACGGTCAGCAGCAGGTAGCGGGCCAGGTCGACCACCTCCGCCGGGGTGCGCACGTGGACCGCGCCCGACGCCCGGCAGGCCGCGTCGACCACTTCGGGTGACGAGGCGGGCGCGGTGCTGTTCTCGGCGCTGTTCTCGGTGCTCTTCCCGGTCAGCACCACCACCGGTTTCCCCGCCTCGGTCAGCCGGGTCACCGCGCGGACCAGCTCCCGGCCGTCGCCGAAGCTCTCCGCGCAGATCGCCACCACCCGGGTGGACCCGTGCTCGACCAGCCCGCCGACCACCTCTTCCAGGGTCAGATCGGCTTGGTGGCCCACCGAGACGAACCGCGAGACGCCGATCCCGGTCTCCGCGGCCAGCTCCGCCAGTTCCAGCCCGGCCCGGCCGCGCTGCGAGACGACGGCGAGCGCACCCGGCTCGAACCGGCCCCAGGCCAGTTCCAGCCGGGTGTCGGCGTCGAACAGGCCGGCGCAGGCCGGGCCGAGCAGGCGGGCCCCGGCCGCCCGCACGCGGCGCGTCAGTTCGTAGTCGTCCTGGCTGCTGTCGCTGATCCCGAGCAGCCCGCGCGTGCCCAGCTCCAGCGCCTGGTCGACGAGGTCGGGCACCACGGGCGGCGGCACGCTGAACACCACCAGCTCGGGCACTTCGGGCAGGTCGGCGAGGGTGGCGTGGGGCACGCGGCCCGCCACCGCCCCACCGCGGTGGTTGACCAGGTAGACGCGGCGGCGGTCCTCCCCGGCGAGCGCCCCCCTGGCCAGCCAGTGCCCCCACTTGGCCGGGTCCGCGCTGGCACCGACCACGGCGACCGAGGCCGGGTCCGAGAACGGGTCGGGTGCGTCGGTCATCGCCGCTTCAGCCCCCTGGCGTCGCGCATCCACTTCTCCACGAGGAACTGGCCCCGGACCGCCAAGTCCACCACATCCCGGTCACCGAACCAACCCGCGTCAGGGGTCGGCGATGGTGTCGATCAACTGCGGGCCGTCCAGCAGGGCGCGGTCGTTGTGGTCGGCGCCGTGCACCGGGACCGCGCGGGCCCGGCCGGCGGCGGCGACCGAGGTGCTCTGCTCCGGGGGCACGATCGAATCGGCGTCGCCGTAGACGACCACGACGGGGGCGGTGACGCGCCGGACGTCTTCGGCGACCGGGTAGCGGTCCCACATCATCGACCGCACCGGCAGGAACGGGTACTGCAGCTGCCCCACCGACGGCAGGTCGGTGAACGGCGACCGCAGGATGAGCGCGGCCGGTGGGACCTCGGTCGCCAGCTTCGTCACCAGCGCGCACCCCAGGCTCTCGCCGTAGTACCGCAACCGGTCCCGCGGCACGCCCAGTTCGCCGGTGAGGAACCGGTGGGCCGCCCGGACGTCCTGGGTCAGCCCCTCCTCGCTCGGCGTGCCGGGGTTTCCCCCGAACCCGCGGTAGTCGAACAGCAGCACGCCCATCCCCCGGTCGGACAGTGCCCGCGCCAGCGGCGCCCGCATCGACCGGTCACCGGCGTTGCCCGCGGCGACCAGCACGGTGAACCCGGTGTCCGGCCCCCGTGGCGGCACGAACCAGCCGCCGAGCCGCAACCCGTCGGCGGTGTCGAAGGTGACGTCCCGGGCCCCCGGCAGCACGGTCGCCGCAGCCGGCACCGGACCGGCCGACGGCAGGTAGATGATCTTGCGCTGGAACGCGTAGAGCAGGGAAACCAGGAGCAGCGCCACCGCCGCCAGACAGCCCAGTCCGATCAGCCACGGCCGCAACACCGGACAAGTGTGCCATGCGGTACCCGTGGCAAGAGTGTTATTAGATATTCACCCGAACGTGTGGGTCCATCAGTAGGAACTTTAGGTGCTTACTGGACGTGACATCTCGCCTCACACGTCCGAGGGAGTTACCCCCGGAACAGGTGAAGAACATCTGTTGACTACCGAGTGTCATCCGGGGTCCACCGGAAGTCGGCAAAACGGTGACAATCCGTTCCGAATCGGCCTTTTCACCAGGCGATTAGCGGAGGTGTACAAGGTTTACCAGCGGGTGCCCGACTGCCTAGGCTCCGCTTCAACGCGGTGACCTGCCCCAGTCACCCGTTGTCGAGGAGCGAGCCATGAAGTGGATGGCCCAACGCCCTGCAACCGCCGTGCCGGCCCTGCCCCCGGTGTACCCACCGGCGACCTCGGTGCTGTCCGTGCGGACGAGCTCCCCCGTGCTCGTCGGCCGCGACACCGAACTGGCCACGCTGGTCGAGCTGGTCGCCGAACGCCCGTCGGCGGTGCTGCTGGAAGGCGAAGCCGGCATGGGCAAGACCCGGCTGGTGCAGGAGCTGCTGCGGCGGCCGGAACTGGCGGGCACGCGGGTGCTCACCGGTTCGTGCCAGCCGTTGCGCGAACCCTTTCCCTACGGCCCGGTGCTGGAAGCGCTGCGCGGTGTCGCCGACTTCCCGATCGGGCCGCTGAGCCCGGTGGCCGGGGTGCTCCGGCCGCTGCTGCCGGAGATCGCCGACCTGCTGCCGCCCCGGCCGCAGCCGCTGGCCGACACCGCCGCCGAACGGCACCGCGAGTTCCGCGCGATCCGCGAGCTGCTCGGCGCCTGCGGTCCCGCCCTGCTGGTGATCGACGACCTGCACTGGGCCGACGAGCGCACGCGCGACCTGCTGTGGTTCGTGCTGTCCCGCCCGCCGGAGCAGCTCGGCGTGGTGGTCACCTACCGCAGCGAGGACCTGCGCACCGGTGGTCCGCTCGGGGTGCCCTACCGCCCGGCCGAGGGCGTGCGCGCGGCCCGCGTGCAGCTCGGGCCGCTGGACGTGCCCGCGGTGCGGACGCTGGCGTCGACCATTCTCGACGCCCCGCGCGTGGCCGAGGAGTTCGCCGCCAAGCTGCACGAGGGCACCGCCGGGATCCCCTTCGTGGTCGAGGAAACGCTGCGGGCGCTGCGTGGCCCGGCCGGTGCGGTGGAGGTCGACCGCGCCACCGGCCACCGGCTGCTGGACAGCCTCGAGGTGCCGGTGCTGCTGCGCGAGGCGATGACCGAGCGGATGAGCACGCTGACCGAAGCGGCCATCCGCGTGGCGCGCTCGGCCGCCGTGCTCGGGGTGCCCGCGGAGATCTCGCTGCTCGGCGCGCTCGCCGGACTGCGCGGCCGCCCGCTGTCCACCGCGCTGGCGCAGGCGCTGGACGCCGGTGTGCTGCGCGAGGTCACCCGCGACCGCTACGGCTTCCGGCACGCGCTCGCGATGAAGTCGGTCTACGACGCGATCAGCGGCCCGGAAAGACAGTTGCTGCACGCGCGCGCGATGCGGGCGCTGGCAGCCACCGACCCCCCGCCGCTGGTGCAGCTGGCCGGGCACGCCCGCGCCGCCGGTCGCGTCGGCGAATGGCAGCGGTACGCCGAAGCGGCGGCGGACCAGGCCATCGAACTCGGCGAGACCTCACTGGCCATCGACGCGTTGCAGGCGGTGCTCGACGGCACCGCACCCACCGCCGAGGACGCCGGGCGGATGGCCGAGAAGCTCAGCAAGGTGGCGTTGCGCGGGCTCCGCCCCGACGTCACCAGGACGCTCGAAGAGGTGATCACCCGGTACGAGCTGTCGCCGGTGGTGCGCGGCACGATCCGGATGAACACCGGCCTGCTGCTGGTGCGCAAGAGCGGTGAGCTCTCCCGCGGGCGCGCCGCCGTGCAGAAGGCCATCGACGAACTCGCCGGTGACCCCGAACTCGCCGCGCGCGGCATCAACCTGCTGGCCCAGCCGATCGACGGCACCACCCCGCTGTCCTGGCACCAGGGGTGGATGGACCGCGCCCGCCGGGTCCACGACCAGCTCGACGACCCCGAACTGCGGCTCGCGCTGACCGCCGACCGCATCGCCGGGCGCGCGCACATCGGTGACGGCTCGGCGTGGGAGGAGTTCGAGCGGTTCCGGGCCGGGGCCGGCGAGGTCGCGGTGACCGTGGCCGAACGCGTGCAGCAGGCCCGGTTCTGGTGCAACCTGGCCGACGCCGGTGCCTGGGTCGGCCACCTCGACCGGGCCGCGCACCTGCTCAAGGACGGCCTGCGCATCGCGAACTGCGCCGGTGCGCTCTTCGTCACCGGCAACGGGCAGTCGACCAGGGCGCGGCTCGACTGGCTCACCGGCAACTGGTCCGGGCTCGCCGAATCCGCCGAAGCGCTGCGGGAGAAGTACCGCGACCTCGCGGCGATCACCTCGGAGTCGGCGCTGGTGCTGGCCGGGCTGGCCGGGGTGCGCGGGGAGTTCGACGAAGCCGAGAAGCACCTGGCGGCGACGAACCTGCTCAACCCCGACCAGGGCGTGATGACCGTGGTGCTCTGCGCGGCGGGCATGCTCGCGCGGGTGCGGCTGACCGCCGGGGACGTGCCGGGGGCGTGCGCGGCGGCCGACCACGGCATGGCGACCGCCCGCCGCAAGCAGATCTGGGTGTGGGCGGCGGAACTGGTGCCGTCGGCGGTCGAGGCGTACGTGCACGCCGGGCGGCTCGGCGACGCCGAGAAGGCGATCGAGGACTTCGCCCGCGGCATCGCCGGGCGTGACGCACCGGCGGCCTCGGCGGGACTGGCCGCCGCCCAGGCCGTTCTGCTCGCCGCGCAGGCGAAACCGGGGGAAGCGGCGGAACTGTTCCTGGCCGTGCGGGAGCAGGCGGACGCGATGCCCATGCCGTACCTGGCCCACTGGGCCAGGGAACGCGGGGCGTTGTGCCTGCTCGAAGCCGGGGACACCAGCACCGCGCTCGCCGAACTGAGCGCCGCCGCCGACGGTTACGAAGCCCTCGGTGCGGCCAGGGACGCCGGTCGCTGCCGCCACCGGTTGCGCGAGCACGGCGCCTGGGCGCCGTCACAGCGAGGCAGGCGCGGTTACGGGCAGCAATTGTCGCCACGCGAGAAGGAGGTCGCGGAAATGCTCGCGGCCGGCCGGACCAACCGCGAAATCGCCAACGGGCTGTTCCTTTCGCCGCGCACCGTGGAACAGCACGTGGCGAATGTCCTGCGGAAACTCGGGGCGCGCTCACGCACCGAGGTCGGCCGGAAAACACCTTTAAATACGTACCCCTAGTGAAATATTTGCGGATTGTTCACCGGGTGGCCCCGGGCGAGGATTTTTACCGAGGGACCCCAGAGCCACCGGAAGAGGAACGGAGTACCCATGGTGAACCTCCGCAAGCCGTTGTACGTCGGGTTGCTGGCCGCGGTGACCGGACTGACCGTCGCGGTCGGCGGGACCGCGACCGCCCAGCCGGAAGAGGGCCAGATCCGCGGGGCGGGCGCCGCGGCGTCGATCCCGGGCAGCTACGTGGTCAAGCTGAAGGACCAGGTGGGCACCAGCTCGGTGAACGACACCGCGGCGCAGCTGGCCGCGAAGCACGGTGGAACGGTTGGCCTCACCTACACCGCCGCGTTGCCGGGCTTCTCGGTGAAGATGAGCGAGAAGCAGGCCAAGCGGCTGGCCGCCGACCCGCGCGTGGAGTACGTCGAGCAGGACGGCGTGCTGACCGTCCAGGGCACGCAGCAGAACCCGGTGTGGGGCCTGGACCGGATCGACCAGCGCAACCTGCCGCTGAACAAGACCTACACCTACCCCAACGGCGGTGAAGGCGTCACCTCCTACATCGCCGACACCGGGATCTACATGCAGCACCCGGACTTCGGGGGCCGCGCCACCAGCGGTTACGACTTCATCGACAACGACACCAACGCCTCGGACTGCCAGGGCCACGGCACCCACGTCGCGGGCACCGTCGGCAGCACCACCTACGGCGTGGCGAAGGCCACCAGCCTGGTCGCGGTGCGCGTGCTGAACTGCTCCGGTTCCGGTTCCTACGCCCAGATCGTGGCCGGGATCGACTGGGTGGCCAAGAACGCGAAGAAGCCGGCCGTGCTGAACATGAGCCTCGGCGGCGGCGCTGCCTCCACTGTGGACACCGCCGTGCGCAACGCCAGCAACGCCGGCGTGACCGTGGTCGTGGCGTCGGGCAACTCCAACGCCAACGCCTGCAACTCGAGCCCGGCCCGCGCGCCGGAGGCGATCACCGTGAACGCCACCGACTCCAGCGACAACCGCGCGAGCTTCTCGAACTACGGCACCTGCTCGGACATCTTCGCGCCGGGCGTCAACGTCACCTCCACCCGCAACGGCGGTGGCACCACCTCGATGTCCGGTACCTCGATGGCTTCGCCGCACACCGCCGGCGCCGCCGCGATCTACCTGTCGGCCAACCCCTCGGCCACCCCGGCCCAGGTGCAGACCGCGCTGAAGAACGCCGCCACCAACGGCGTGGTGAAGAACCCGGGCTCCGGCTCGCCGAACAAGCTGCTGTACGTGGGCTGAGGCCCCGGCACGCGAACCGGCCCGTCGCTGTCACAGCGGCGGGCCGGTTCGTTGCGCGGGACGGGTTTCAGCGCCCGCCCCTGGCCTGCGCGATCATCTGGTCGAACACCGGCCCGATCACCTGCTCGACCTGGTCCCCGAACTGCTCCACCGGGTTCTTCGGCTTGGGCGGGCTGGTTTGCGCGGGCAGGTCGCCGCGGGCCTGGCCCTTCCGCGGCTTCCCGGCTTGCGGCTTCTTCTTGGTTTCCGAGGCGGCGACCACGGCGGTGGTCTGTCTCGGTTTTGCTTGCGGCTGCTGGGTTTCCTGGTTCGGCGACGGCTCGGGCGGATCGGACGGCCCCGGCAGCACCGGCCGCACCGGCTCCGGTTCGGCGACCACCCGCGGCGGCGCCTGCACCGGCGACTGGGCGGTCTCCACCGGCACCGGCACCGGTTCGTGGGTGCCGAGCCAGCCGACGAAGAACAACGCGGCGGCGGCACCCATCACCAGTGCGGCGTGGCGCAGGCCACCGTGCCCGGTACCGCCCGCCGGCTCACCCACCCGGCGCCCGGCTTCGCTCGCCGCGATGATGCCGGTGCGGTCGCGCAGATCCGCCGGGATCGAGGTGCCACCGTGCGGTCGCCGCCGAGATTTCCGCGTCACCAGCCAAACCTCCGATGCTTGGTGTGACCGGCTTTGCGCCGACCGTGACCACGCGAGAAGGCGAAGCTACCAGCGCGTTCAGTCCGGGCGGAACCACACCCGGCCCACTTCCCGGCCAGGGGGACCGAGAACAACTCGATCGGGTGACGGGGGTCTTCCGCCCCGCCGAGCGCGCCGGGCCGGCGGGCCGTTCGCCCCCCTTCGGCGAACGGACCGCCGGCTCGGCGCGCTCAGTGGTTTTCCCGGCTCCGCTGGCTTTCACCGCTCTGACGCAGGTGCGCGATGAGCCGTTCCCGCATCGCGGCCCCGGTGGGCTCGGCCGCCCGGTGCCTGCCGGGCAGCTTCGACACGGTCGGGATCTTGTCCGCGTCCACCCCGTCGAGCAACCGCGCGGCCAGCCCCGGGTCCCCGCTGGTGACCAGCCTGCCCAGCGCGCCGCGGTGCATCTGCCCCAGCCGGATGCGGTCCCCGGGGTGGGCGGCCCGCCCGCGCACCGCCGGGTCCACCCGCAACCGCACCACGCACGGTCCGATGTGGAGCGCCGGGTCGGCGGAGAAGAACTCCAGCTGCGCGTTGAGGTCCGCCTCCGCGTCGGCGTGGTCGGCGACGTCGTAGGCAGCGGAGATCTCCCGCAGGAAGGCGGTCAGCGCGGGGCGGATGGTGGCCGCGGCGTCCCGCACCCGCCGGTGCACCACCTCGGCCGGGCTGTCCACCCGGCAGGTGCACCGGACCTCGGCGTCGAAGCGCAGGTCCGGGTCCCCGGCGGGCAGCGCCTCGGTGAAGCCGAGTTCGTGGTCGGCCAGGTCCACCACCCACGAGCGCAGGTAGCTGCCCAGCCAGGCGTCCGGCACCCGGCCGTCCGCCTCCACCACCACCGGCTCCCCCTCGCGGGGTTCGAGCACCAGCGCGGTGCCGCGGCGGGGCGGGGTGATCGGGGCGAACAACCGGACCGCACGCGGGCGGCGCACCTCCAGGATCGGGTCGAAGGTCGGATCCGTCACCAGCACTCCGTTCTCGGAAAAGCGCCAACGCACTTCGCGGTCCGGGAAGAGATCCCGGTACCGCGCTGAATGCCGTACGCGGCAAATCTCAAAGGAAGTCACCGGAAAAAACAAGGCCGTACCACTGACAAAAAAGGTGACGATTAGCGGACAACCACCGCCGAGCGGAAGGCCACCGGCTCAGCCGCCTGCCGCCTGCCGCTGCACGGCCGGGGCGACCGGGGTGTAACCGGCCGAAACCGGATCCGCGAAGCCGGGGTTGAGCTGCACCCCGAGCAGGAACCCGATGATCATCCCGATCAGCAGCGTGGTGGCGACAATCCTGATCATCATCGCGGGAGCGCACATCATTCGCATCGGGAATCACCTTTTCAGGTAGCTATTAACCGTCGCGTGATCACGCTATCCCGGTGCGGGGAATCCTTGTGCGTCAAATGATGTGCAACGCCGAAGTTCAGCCGCCGGTCTCGGCGAGCAGCGCCCGCAGGCGCGGCACGTGCACGCGGATCCGGCCGCGGCCGGTGGAAACGATGTCGCGCCGCCGGAGTTCCTCCAGCACCCTGGTCACCGAGACGAGGGACGCCAGCACCATGTCCGCCAGTTCCCGCTGGGTCAAGCGAACGGTGACCAGTTCGCCGGAACGGCTCTCCGCCTCCGCCAGTTCCAGCAGGCACTGCACGGTGCGGCGGCGGGTGTCGAAGCGGTGGTGGTGGCGGTGCAGGTCGCTGTCCCGCAGCCGCGCCACCGCGTTGGTCAGCACCGGCCAGGCGATCTTCGGCCGCTCGCGGCACAGCGCGGCGAACCGGACCGCGGGCACCACCAGCGCGCGCACCTGCCGCAGCACCTGCACGGTGGCCGACACCGGACCGCCGTCGACCGCGGCCATGTCCCCGACGATCTCGCCCGCCCCGCGGCGCGCGATGACCGTGCGGGTGCCGCTCGCGTCGGCGCGGAAGACCTCGACCAGGCCGCCGTAGAGCACGAAGACGCCGTCGGCGCCCTCGCCTTCGCGGCACAGCGTGGCCGGGCGCGGGTACGAGCAGAGCGCACCCGCGCGCGCCAGCGCCTGCCGGTCAGCCGGGTCCAGCGCACCCCAGAAGGTGCCCGGAGCCGCCCGCGGCAGCGGATCGCGCCAACTCAACCGTCGCCCCTCCCCCGCGTGGCGCTCAGGCGTCGCGGTTGCGCACCACGGAGTCCGCTCCGGGGCTGATCAGCGCCTCGTGCCCGTCGGGGAAGCGCACCCGGTACGGCGGGTTGCCGTCCGCGCCGAGCACCTCCACGATCTCGGCGAACCGGTCCTGCTGGCCGACCACCCGGCCGTGGGTGAGCAGCTGGTCACCGACGCTTGCCCGCATGGTTCCTCCCGTCTCCGCCGGTGCTCCCTAGAATGCCCTTCGTAGCCGCCCGAGCACAGCGTGCGCCAGGGTGAATACCCGTTTTCGAGCCGTTTTCGAGCCCCTCGACGTATGGTGGTGCCATGTGCCGCAACATCACCAACCTGCGCGGACTGGAGCCGGTCGCCACCGACGAGGAGATCCAGGCCGCCGCCACCCAGTACGTCCGGAAGGTCGGCGGGGTCAGCTCCGTTTCGGCCAAGAACCGCGAAGCGTTCGAAACCGCGGTCGCCGAAATCGCCGCCGCGACGGAGAAGCTGATCAACTCGCTCCCCGCGCGCCGCAAGCCACCGGCCGTGGTGCCACCCCTGCGCCGCCCCGAGGTCCAAGCCAGGATCGCCGCCCGAGAAGCCGCGAAGGCCGCCGCGGAAGCCTGAGACCTGCCACGGGAACGACTCGAGCAGCAGCGAGTCGTAGACGGACGGCCGAACACCTGCCAGCCCCGAATCCCGGCTCGGCGTCACCGAGAAACCCGCGCCACCACACGGATCCCGGGGCAGGCGGTAACCGAGGGCGTAGCTCTCCAGCCGCTCCCAGAACCGGTCCGGCGAAAAGAACGGATCGGCCCCGAACACTCGGCGGTTCCGAAAACCGTGCTGGCGGAAGCGGAGGGATTTGAACCCCCGGTTGGTTTCCCAACGCTCGCTTTCAAGGCGAGTGCATTCGGCCGCTCTGCCACGCTTCCCTGCCCCGAGCGTAGCGCCTCGCCCTACCAGGCGCCGCCGAGGTGGTTGTTGACCCGCGTGAACGCCCGCCCCAGCACCACCTGCTCCTCCTCGCTGAGCAGATCGATCAGGTGCGCCCGCACCCCGGTGACGTGGGTGGGCGCCGCCCGTTCGAGCAGGGCGCGGCCCGCGGGGGTCAGCACGGTGATCACGCCGCGCCGGTCGGCCGGGTCGCGTTCGCGCTGGACGTAGCCCTCCTGCTCCAGCCTGCCCACCTGGTGCGACAGCCGGCTCTTCGTCGACCCCAGCATGGCCGCCAGCTCCGACATCCGGACCCGCCCGTCCTCACGGGCCGACAGCGCGACGAGCACCTCGTAGTCGATGAGCGAGAGGTCGTGCTCCTCGGCGAGTTCGCGGTGCAACCGCTGGCGCAGGTGCAGCGTGGCGACGATGTAGGACCGCCACGCGAGCATCTCGCGCTCGCTGAGCCACCGCGGTTCGTCCTCGCTCATGCCACGCAGAGTAGATCCCGGCCCGGCCTCCGCCACAGCGGGGATCTTCCGCCGAAAGTGGCAGCCGAAACGGTTGAGACTCAGCCCGCCGAGGCGCATCCTGGTGGACAAGCGGATGGCACGACCCGAACCGCGGCACACCGGCCAGGCGCGCCGGGACGGGCCTCCACCCGGGAGAGGGTTAGGTGGTGCAGTGACGGATGATTCCTCGCGGTTGACCGCCGGCTGTGTCCCACGACCAGGGCGATCCCACTGACGACCAGGTCGTGACTGTGAACAGCGCGAGCGCGGGTTTCCCTGGTGCGCTCGGGTCTGAGAAACGCGCATTCTCGGCGTCGTCGAGCCTGTGTTCGGTGTGGCCTCGGTGACCCCACCGGCAGCGCTCCTCGCCGGCCCGGCAAGCGGCTGACCGCGACAGTTCCATGACAACCTCGGTAGTCCTGGGTGCCGTCCCGTTGCAGGCGGCACCCAGGCTTTTTCTTGCCCCAGCGCGCTTTCCGGGGGCCGGTTAGGCTTTCGGGGTGCGATTCGACGAAGGTGCCGGCCTCGACGTCTCCGAGGTCTCCGATCAGCGTGGGGTGGGTGGCCGGGTCGCCATCGGCGGCGGCGGTCTCGGGGTGCTCGGGTTGGTGGTCTACTTCCTGTTCTCCCAGTTCGGCGGGGTGTCGCCGAGCGGGACGGGGTTGTCGGGCATCGGCTCCGGCGAGCGGACCGACAACGGTGCGCTCTCCTCGGAGTGCCGCACCGGCGCCGACGCGAACACCAACCGCGACTGCGCCACGGTCGCCGTGATCAACTCGATCCAGGACTACTGGGCCGCCGAATTCGCTCGATCCGGGCAGACCTACCGCAAGGCCACCACGAACTTCTTCAGCGGCGGCACCCGCACCGGCTGCGGCAACGCCAGCTCCGACGTCGGCCCGTTCTACTGCCCCGCCGACTCCGAGGTCTACATCGACCTGGCCTTCTTCGACGAACTGCGGTCGCGCTTCGGTGCGCAGGGCGGGCCGTTCGCCGAGGCGTACGTGCTGGCGCACGAGTACGGGCACCACGTGCAGAACCTCAACGGCACCTCGGACCGGGTGCGCAGCCGCAGCGGCCCGGCCTCGGACTCGGTGCGGCTGGAGCTGCAGGCCGACTGCTACGCCGGCGTCTGGGCCAACCACGCGACGACCACGCCGACCGAAACCGGCAGGCCGCTGGTCACCGAGATCACCCAGGACGACGTCAAGCGCGCCCTGGACACCGCCGCCCGCATCGGCGACGACTACATCCAGCGCGAACTCGGCGGTGGCCGGGTGGACGAGTCGCAGTTCAGCCACGGCACCTCGAAGCAGCGCGAGAAGTGGTTCACCACCGGCATCACCACCGGGGACCCGGCCCGCTGCGACACGTTCAGCACCCGGGACCTCGGCTGACCCGCTCGAAACACGGCGAAAAAGGCGAGGGGCCGGGCGAGCGCCCGGCCCCTCTCCCCACTTCACTCAGGCGGCGACGTCGTGCGTGTGCTCGGCGTGCGCTGCGAAGGTGCGCTGGGCCTTCCGCTGGTCCGCGGTGGCCTTCTTGTTCTTGGCGCCCTGCGGCGCCACCCCGTTGACCTCTTCGGTGCTGATGCCGTACACGGCGGTCACCCAGGCCAGGGCGTCGGCGTTGCGGTCGAGGGCCTTGCGGTCCACGTTGCCGAGGTTGTCACATGGCTGGTGGTAGCACGGGTCGTAGGCCACGCCCGCCTTGCCGCCCCACTTCGCCGCCTGCGCCTCGGTCTTGATGCCCTCGGCCCCGGTGAACAGCCCACCGGCCGGGATGCCGAGCGCGATGAAGCCGCCGTAGTCGGACCGGCCGCTGAAGTCGGTGTCCTCCACCTGGATGTTCTGCGAGCCCAGGTAGCCGACGAACTGCTGCTCGATCTGCGCCGAACCGTACGGGCCGGGGCCCGAACCCTCACCGGCCGAGTCGTCGCCGTCGTAGGCGAAGTACGCGGCGTTCGGCGAGCCGATCATGTCGAAGTTCAGGTACAGCGCGATGTCCAGCTGCTGCTCGAAGCTGAGCTGGCTGGTGTAGTAGTTCGAGCCGACCAGCCCGAACTCCTCGGCACCCCACCAGGCGAACCGCACCGCGTTGTTCACCTTGGGGCTGCCGCCCAGCTGCAACGCGGTCTCCAGCAGCCCGGCCGAGCCGGTGCCGTTGTCGTTGATCCCGGCGCCGCCCGGCACGCTGTCCAGGTGGGCACCGGCCATCACGACGTTGTCCTTGCGGCCCGTCTTGGTCTCGGCGATCACGTTGGAGGTGGTGCGCTGCTCCTGGATGGTGCGCAGCTCCAGGGTGACCGAGGCGCCGTTCTGCCCGGCCAGCGTCTGGCCGGCGGCCTGGCTGATGCCACCGGTCGGGATCTTCGCCGCGCTCGGGTCACCGAGCGTGCCGTTCAGGTCGCCCTCGACGTTGTTGTAGATGATCGCGCCGATCGCCCCGGCTTCCGCGGCCACCTGCTGCTTCTGCGCGAAGGAGCAGGACCCGCGCGAGACCAGCACGATCTTGCCCGTGACACCGCTGTAGTCGCTCGCCTCGCAACCCGGCGTGGCGTCCGCCGGGACCACCGCGAGCGGCGCGGTGATGCCGCCGACCGGGGTGGACGGGCTGTAGGTCATCACATGGATCGGCACGTCGGTCCCGGCCACCTCGAGGCTCTCCGCGAGCGTCTCGGAGTAGGTGAACGGGAACTGCTGCCTGGTCACGGTGAAGCCCGCGGCTTCCAGCTTGCCCGCCACGTAGTCGGCGGACTTGTCGTAACCGGGGGTGCTGGCGGCCCTGGTCCGGCCGTTCTGGTCGGCGATGCGCTGGAGGGCGACCAGGTGGCGGTTCACGCCACCGACGTCGACCTTCTTCACCAGCTGTTTGGCCAGTGCAGGCCCGTCCGGCACCGCCTGCGCCTGCTGCGCGCCTGCGGCCGGGGCGGTGCCCAGCGCCAAGCCAGCGCACGCGGCCAGTGCGACCGCGGGCGCGAGCTTCTTTCTCACGGATGACATCGAGCGGTTCCCCAATCTCACGTGGAATCGGCACCGGTCCCACCCAGCCCCCCGAACAGACCGGATACCGCGATGCGCATCACCTTCAGCTGTTTGCCGCCCCTGGTCAAGAGGCATTCGTTGGATTTGTGGCCGGTAATCCGTTGACCGCTGTTTACCCGCGCTGGTAACGAATTGACATTGCGGGTTTATGGTCGACGGTATGCACGCGATCACGATCAGCGAACCAGGCGGGCCGGAGAACCTCCACTGGAGCGAGGTACCCGATCCCGAACCGGGGCCCGGCGAGGTGCTGGTGGAGGTCGCCGCCAGCGCCGTCAACCGGGCCGACCTGCTGCAACGGCAGGGCAAGTACCCACCGCCGGAGGGCGCCAGCGAGATCCTCGGCCTCGAGTGCTCCGGGGTGGTCACCGAACTCGGCGAGGGCGTCGAGGGCTGGGCCGTCGGCGACGAGGTGTGCGCGCTGCTGGCCGGTGGCGGGTACGCCGAGAAGGTGGCGGTGCCCGCCGGGCAGCTGCTGCCGGTGCCGGGTGAGGTGAAGCTGGTCGCCGCCGCCGGGTTGCCGGAGGTGGCCTGCACGGTCTGGTCGAACGTGGTGATGCACGCCGGCCTGGCCGAGGGCGAGGTGCTGCTGGTGCACGGCGGTGCCGGCGGCATCGGCACGCACGCGATCCAGGTCGGCAAGGCGCTCGGCGCCACGGTCGCGGTGACCGCCGGTTCGGCCGAACGGCTGGAGAGCTGCCGCCAGCTCGGCGCCGACCTCGCGATCAACTACCGCGACCAGGACTTCGTCGAGGTGCTGCGGGCGGAGACCGGTGGCGCGGACGTCATCCTGGACAACATGGGCGCCGCCTACCTCGGCAAGAACGTCGACGCGCTCAAGCCGGACGGCAGGCTGATGGTGATCGGCATGCAGGGCGGGGTCAAGGGCGAGCTGAACCTCGGTCAGCTGCTCGGCAAGCGCGCCAGCGTGACCGGGCTCGGGCTGCGCGGGCGGTCGCTGGCGGACAAGGCGCGCATCGTCGGCGCGGTCCGCGAGCACCTGTGGCCACTGGTCGAACGGGGTTCGGTGGCACCGGTGGTGGACCAGGTGGTGCCGATGGCCGAGGCGGGCACCGCGCACCGCAGGCTGGACGAGGGCGGCGTGTTCGGCAAGATCCTGCTGTCCGCCCGGTCCTGATCCCCAACGGGGTTCAGCGCAGTTCAGCGCAGCTCAGCGCAGCTCAGCGCAGTTCTTCGAGGACGCGCACCAGCTGGTTGATCTCGAAGACGTTGGAGTAGTGGGCGAGGCCGACGCGGACCGCACCGCCGACCTCGCCCGCCCCCATCGCCGCGAACACGCCGCTGGTGCCGTCGTCGGCGAACACGCAGAGTCCTTGCGAGGCAAGGTATTCGGCCACTTCGGGCGGCTTCTTGCGGGACACGGTGAAGGCCAGCGCCGGAATGCGGCGCATGGCGTCGCCGATCACCATCACGTGCGGCAGCGACCGCAGTTCGGTGCTCAGCTGCGCCAGCAGGCCCGCGTGGTACGACTTCGCCGAGCCGAGCGAGGTGACCAGCTTCTCCCGCCGCGAGCCGATCGCGGCATCATCCAGCCCGGACAGGTAGTCCACCGAGGCGACCAGCCCGGCGAGCAGCGGATAGGCGTGCGGGCCCAGTTCCAGCCGGGCGGGCCCGCGGGCCCCCGCCTCCAGCGAGACCGACGGCAGCCGCTCCAGCAGTTCCGGATCGCGGAAGACCAGTGCGCCGATCGCGGGGCCACCCCACGCCTGCGCCGAGAGCACCAGCACGTCGGCGCCCAGTTCCGGCAGGTCCAGCGGCACGAACGGGGCCGCGTAGGTGGCGTCGACCACCACCAGCGCCCCGACGCGCTTGGCGTACTCGATGATCGTCGGCACGTCCGGGCGGGTGCCGACCGAACCGGACGCCAGCGTGACGGTGACGACCTTGGTGCGCGCGGAGACCAGGTTGGCGTACTGCCACGCGGGCAGTTCGCAGGTCTCGATGTCGATCTCGCCCCAGCGGACCACCGCGCCGACCCGCTTGGCCGCCCGCCACCACGGCGACAGGTTCGCCTGCTCGTCGAGCCGGGACAGCACCGCTTCGTCGCCGATGGTCCACCGCTCGGAGAGCACGTCCGCCAGCCGCTGGAGCAGCACCGACGCGCTGGGCCCGAGCACCACCCCGGCCGGATCGGCGCCGACCAGGTCGGCCACCGCGCGCCGGGCCGCCGACACGATGCTCTCCGCGCGCTGCGAGGCCGGGAAAACGCCGCCCGGCCCGGAAACCGGGGCACGCATCGCGGTGGACACAGCCGAGGCCACCTGTTCGGGTACCAGCATCCCGGCCGCGCCGTCGAAGTGAATCCAGCCGTCACCCAGCGCGGGGAACAACCCGCGAATCCGAGCGACGTCGAAGGCCATGGGCACACGGTACGGAGCCTGCGAATCACCGTGTGCTCCGGGGTTGGCCTGCGAACCGCGTGACCAGCCACGGACCGCTAGGCTCGGGACCATGACCGAGCCGAATTCCCCGAAAGCAGACACGAACGGCGAGTCCGCCCAGCACGTCGTGGTGGTCGGGCCAGACGGGTCCCCGGTGGGCACGGCCCGGGTCGCGCCGAGCGAGCAGGCCGAGCAGAACGAGACCGTCGGCGACCTCGTCGAAGAGCCCGCCAAGGTGATGCGCATCGGCACGATGATCAAGCAGCTGCTCGAAGAGGTCCGCGCGGCACCGCTGGACGACGCCAGCCGCAACCGCGTCCGCGAGATCCACGAGACCTCGATCAAGGAGCTGGAGCAGGCGCTGGCCCCGGAGCTGCGCGACGAGCTGGAGCGCCTGGTCTCGCCGTTCACCGAGGACGCCACCCCCACCGACGCCGAGCTGCGGATCGCGCAGGCCCAGCTGGTGGGCTGGCTGGAGGGGCTGTTCCACGGCATCCAGACCGCGTTGTTCGCCCAGCAGATGGCGGCCCGCGTGCAGCTGGAGCAGATGCGCCGCGGCCTGCCCCCGGGTGCGTCGGCGGCAGGCGGTGGTGACCACCCCGGTCCCGGCATCGGGGGCACCGGCCAGTACCTGTGACCCCCCGTCCCCGGTGATCTTGGGCCGCGTTTTCCCCGGTGGGCAAAGGCGGCTACCGGTTCACGCGGAGTCCGCGCCTGCGTACACTGCGCCTTTCGGCGCGGCCTAGGCATCGGGGCGACAGGGGGCCCCACCAGCCGAGCCTGCGAACCAGGGAGGACCCCGCGGTGCTCGACAGAATCCACCACCTGCTCAGAGGCGAAGCTCTCCGCCGGTCGGTGCGCGACAAGTTCATCCGCGCCATCGCCGAAGCGATGGAGCCGTTCCAGCACGAGCAGCGCGAGCGCCTGGACCGGCTCGAGCACGAGCTGCGCCAGGACGCCAAGCACGCCTTCGACCGGCTGGTGGAGTTCGAGATCCGCAGCAGGCGGGACATCGTCTACGCCGCCGACCAGGAAGCCGCGATCGAGGCGAACCGCTTCGTGCGCAACCACATGCCGACCGCGCCGCACTTCGGCCACCCGCACGCGACGCTGGAGCACGCGCTCTCGCTGGCGCCCGCCGAGGGCATGGCGCTGGAGTTCGGCGTGTACACCGGGACCACGCTGAAGATCATCGCCGCCGCGCGCGCCGGCGAGGTCTACGGCTTCGACTCGTTCCAGGGCCTGCCCGAGGACTGGCGCAACGGCTTCCCGGCGGGCACCTTCACCGTCGACGGGCTGCCGGACGTCTCCGGCGCGGAGCTGGTGCCCGGCTGGTTCGACGAGACCCTGCCCGGGTTCCTGGCGGAGCACCCCGGCCCGGTCGGCTTCCTGCACGTCGACGGTGACCTCTACAGCTCGGCGAAGACCGTGCTCGACCTGGTCGGGCCGCGGCTGGTCGAAGGCAGCATCGTGGTCTTCGACGAGTTCTTCAACTACCCGGGCTGGCAGCGGCACGAGTACCGGGCGTGGATGGAGTACGTCGGCGAAACCGGCGTGGAGTTCACCTACGAGGGTTACACCTACGCCGACGAGCAGGTCATCGTCCGCATCGGCGGGCGGTGAGGGCTGGTCTCGGTCAGGTCGGGGCCGTCGGTACCCTCGTATCTCGTGCACGCCACCAGCACCATCGAACAGGTTCCCGCGCCCCCTGCGGTCTCCGACAGCCGCACGTTCAAGCGCGCCATCCGCGATCTCCGCCAGGGTTACGCCAACCGTGAGCTGTGGAGCCACCTCGGCTGGCAGGACATCAAGCAGCGCTACCGGCGCTCCGTGCTCGGCCCGTTCTGGATCACCATCAGCCAGGGTGTCATCGCGCTCGGCCTCGGTGTCCTCTACGCGGTGCTGTTCGGTGCCCCGGTGGCGACCTTCCTGCCCTACGTGGCCACCGGCCTGATCGTCTGGACCTTCATCAGCGGCTGCCTCACCGAGGGCATGGAGTGCTTCATCGCCAACGAGGGGCTGATCAAGCAGCTGCCCTCGCCGTTGTCGGTGTACGCCCTGCGCACGGTGTGGCGCCAGATGCTGATGTTCGCCCACAACATCATCGTCTACGTGATCATCATGCTGATCTACGTGGGCACGCTGAGCGGGCCGTACACGTTGACCGGCAACGGGTCCTGCGGTGGGGTGAACGAGGCCTGGACCTGCCACCCCGGCCTCGGGTTCGACATGCTGCTCGCCATCCCCGGGTTCGTGCTGGTGGCGATCAACGCGGGCTGGGTGACCATGCTGCTGGGCATCATCTCCACCCGCTTCCGCGACATCCCGCAGGTGATCAACGCGCTGGTCCAGCTGCTGTTCTACCTGACCCCGATCGTCTGGCCGCTGGACCAGGTCAGCGCGGTCGGCGGCAACCGGCACCAGCTGGCCGAGACGGTGCTGCCGATTATCCAGCTCAACCCGATCTACCACCTGGTCCAGGTGGTCCGCGCCCCGCTGCTGGGGCAGCACCTGAGCTTCTACAGCTGGCTCGCGGTCGCCGGAATGGCGATCGTCGGCTGGGGCCTGGCCCTGGTCGCCATGCGCAACTACCGTGCCCGCGTCTCCTACTGGGTGTGACAGGAAACCAATGGTCAGCATTGATGTTCGCAACGCCTACGTCGACTTCCCGATCTTCGACGCGAAAACGCGCTCGCTGAAGAAGAAGGTCATCGGGAAGGTCGGCGGCAAGATCGGGACCGGCAGCCGGATCCCGATCATCGAGGCGCTGCGCGACGTGACGATCTCGCTCTCCGAAGGCGACCGGGTCGGCCTGGTCGGGCACAACGGGGCGGGCAAGTCCACCCTGCTGCGGCTGCTGTCCGGCATCTACGAGCCCACCCGCGGCTCGGCCAAGGTGGTCGGCAAGGTGGCGCCGGTGTTCGACCTCGGCGTCGGCATGGACCCGGAGATCTCCGGCCTGGAGAACATCATGATCCGGGGCCTGTTCCTGGGCATGACGCGCAAGGAGATGGAGAAGCGGGTCGACGACATCACCGAGTTCACCGAACTCGGCGACTTCCTGCAGATGCCGCTGCGCACCTACTCCACCGGCATGCGGGTGCGCCTGGCGCTGGGCATCGTCACCTCGATCGACCCGGAGATCCTGATCCTGGACGAGGGCATCGGCGCGGTCGACGCGGCGTTCATGGCCAAGGCGCGCGACCGGCTCAAGGACCTGGTCCGCCGCTCCGGCCTGCTGGTCTTCGCCAACCACTCCGACGAGTTCCTCGCCGAGTTCTGCGATTCGGCGATCTGGATGGACGAGGGTCAGGTCAAGCAGCACGGTTCGCTGCGGGAGGTGCTCACCGCCTACAAGGGCCGGGACCCCTTCCAGAACCTGAGCCAGGAGACGCTGGAGCGGATCGGGCAGGCCCCGGTCCTGAGCGGGAACGGCGGCGAGTAGCGGTGGAGCAAGCGCTGGCGGCGGGTTCGGTGGTGGCCGTGGTGGTCACGCGCCACCGGCGTGAACTGCTCGCGGACTCGCTGAAGGTGATCGCCGCGCAGACGCGGCCGGTGGACCACCTGGTGGTGGTGGACAACGGGCCGGACCAGTCCGCCGAAGACGTGGTCGCCGGTTTCCCGCTGCCGTACACCTACCTCCCGTCGCACCGGAACCTCGGCGGCGCGGGCGGCTTCGCCCTCGGCATGCTGCACGCGCTGTCGCTGGGCGCGGACTGGATCTGGCTGGCCGACGACGACGGCAGGCCCGGTGACGAGAACGTGCTGGCGGTGCTGCTGGAGGTCGCCGAGCGGCGGAACCTGGCGGAGGTCTCGCCGGTGGTGACGAACATCGAGAACCCGGACAAGCTGGCGTTCCCGTTGCGCCGCGGGCTGACCTGGAAGCGCTCGGCCGCCGAACTGGGCGAGGAGTTCCTGCCGGGCATCGCTTCGCTGATGAACGGCGCGTTGTTCCGGGCGTCTACTTTGGACGTCGTCGGCGTGCCGGACCTGCGCCTGTTCTTCCGCGGCGACGAGGTCGAACTGCACCGGCGGCTGGTGCGCTCGGGGCTGCCGTTCGGGACCTCGCTGCGCACCACCTACCTGCACCCGGACGGCTCGGACGAGTTCAAGCCGATGCTGGGCGGGCGGTTCCACGCGCAGGACCCGTCGAACGAGGTGAAGCGGTACTACACCTACCGGAACCGGGGTTACCTGCTGTCGCAGCCGGGGATGCGGAAGATCGGCGCGCTGGAGATCGTGCGGTTCGGCCTGTACTTCGTCGGCGTGAAGCGGGACCCGAAGGCGTTCCTGCAGTGGCTGAAACTGGTCCGCCAGGGGCGGCGGGAGCACTTCTTCCGCTACTGATCAGACCGAGCAGGGGTACAACTCGACATCAGCAGTCCTCACGGCGATCCACTGTCCGGGCAGTGGATCGCTTCGCGTTTCCACGGTCACCACGGAACTGCCGAACCGGAGCGCGCAGAGGCCGTCGCCGAGCACTCGCTCGACCAGGCCGACGAGCTCACCGGTGGAAATCCGGGGCGCGGTCGCCGAGGTCCGAGCCACTTCCACGACCCCGGCGACTTCGAGTTCCACCTCGATTCCCCCGCAGGGTGGCGGCCAGGCGCCGGCCCACCGAGCCGCTGCGGACCCATAGGGCGAGTCGAACCGAACCGCCCGGTCCTCACCGACGCTCTGGACGACCACCCTCATCGTTCCTCCCCGCCCCGCAGTTCTCGCAGTTTCGCCGAATCCGCCACCGGATCGTCGAAGTCGAAGTCCGGCGCCAGCGGCGGGCCGGTCGAGGACGCGTAGCGACGGCAGTTCCCGCACCACACGTACGTCATCGCGACCACCCGCGCCCCACGGTGGTCGTACAGATACTTGCGCACGGCCCGGTCGCCGCACGCCGGGCAGACCCGCTCGCCGCGGTCGGTGAGCGGGGGCGCGGTCCGCCCCAGCTCGTCGATTCCTGCGGCGAATAGGTGCGCCAACGGTTCCCGGTCATTCTCCGAGGTATGGGGAGGGCCAGTTCGGCTCGATGAACAGGCCCTGCTCGACCAAGCCCCGCCAGGCATCGCCGGGGTCCACAGTGGACCCCACGTAAAGGTAGTAGTCGAAACCGACGTGCACGTAGAAACGGTCGCCGTCCTCCAGGCGGCACCAGACACCCGACTCCCGCAACATCGCCCGGCACACCTCGATCGCCTCGTCCAGCGAAAGCCACTGCCCCTCGGCGATCGACGCGTCTTCCGCCGCTTCAAGCCCGCGCACCTGCAACCGCATCAGCCCGGCCAACTCCGCGGCAATCCGCACCGCCCGCAGGTACAGGTCCTCGACCCGCTCGTACTCCGCCTGCTCGACCAGCTCACCGACATCGGAGTACGCCGTCCACTCGTCTTCCGGATGCCCCGGTCCGTACTTCGTGACCTGGTATCGGAACACCTTCACACCGAATAGGGGTACAGCTCCAGCTCGTCCGCTCGGACGACGGCCGAAATCCACCGGCCGGACAGGTCCTCCGCCGGCCCGTCTTCGATTTCCAGCGTCACCACCGAATCGCCGAGACGCACCGAGAAGAGGTCGTCGCCGAGGGGGGATTCGACCTGGCCGGTCAGTTCGACCTCGCCTTCCCGCAGCGCCAGCCGGGGGGCGTGCGCCTCGACCGGGTGCACGCGCTCGGCCCAGGTGAACGGCTCCTCGACCTCCAACTCCACTTCGACCTCGCCGGACGGCGCGGGGTCCGGGCCCGCCCACTTCGCGGCCGCGGAACCGTAGGGCGAATCGAATTCCACCAGCCCGGCGCTCCGGCCGGGGCGCACGACGATCCTCATCTCACTCCCCTGCCTGCGGCGGCACCGGCGGTTTCGGCTTCTTCACGATGATAGGCACGCGCACCTGCGTGTTCTCCACGTGCCACTGCCCGGTCGCCGGGTCCTGCGACCAGGTTTCCTCGTGGTAGTGGTGCTTCGTCGGCTTGCCACCCATTTCGTGTGCGCCGTAGCGGATGCTCCGCGTGCCGTCCTCCGAGACGATCCGGTCCGCATCCGGCTGCCCGGTGCGCGGGTGGATGTTGGTGTGCGTGCCCTCGCCGAGGAACTCGTCCCAGTTGTCGACCGCGTCCTCCGGCTTGACCGGCTTGGGCGCCACGGTTTCGTTGACCGTCGCCGGGTTGTTCGCGGCCGAGCCGCCCCCGCCCTTGGGACAGCTGCCGCCGGACGGCCCCGGGTTGTGCGCGGTCAGGCCGAACGGGTCGATCCAGCCGGTCGGGTTGTGCACGTACGCGTAGGGGTTGGGCGACGGCGCCAGCCCCAGCGGGTCCGGGCTGTAGTAGCGCGCGGTTTCCGGGTCGTAGTACCGGTGGAAGTTGTAGTGCAGCCCGCTTTCGGTGTCGTGGTACTGACCGGGGAAGCGCAGCGGGGTGTCCACCCCGGACGTGGTTTCGTCGACCACCTCCCCCCACAGGTTCGTCCGGCGGCGCCAACCCGGGTTGCCGCGGTCGTCGAACAGGTCCGTCGGCGTGCCGACCAGGTCGGTGACGATCGAATAGAACCGCGTGTCCACCTCGTGCTGTGCGAGGTCGTGCCCGGTCCGGCCCTCCACCTGGGCGAGCGCTCGCAACGAGCCCGGTTCGAACTCCCAGGTGACCACCCGGCCGGTGTGGTCGGCCTGCTCGGTCAGCACCGCGCCGTCCCAGGTGAACTCCACCCACTCGGCGACCCGGCCCCGTTCGTCGAGCCGCTCCTTGGCGATCCGCCTGCCGAAGGCGTCGTAGCGGTAGCGCCAGCGCGCACCGTCCGGCGTGACCAGGCCGACCAGCCGGTCCTCCGCGTTCCAGCTGAAGTGCCAGTTGTCCGGCTTCGCGGAAAGCCGCTTGCGCTGGCGCAGCACCACCCGCCCCTGGCGGTCGTGCTGGTACCGCACGTTCCCCGCCTCCCGCAGCAGTGCGCCGTCGAACCGGTGCACCCGCGACGAGACCCCGCTGACGTTGCCCGCCGCGTCGTAGTCGTAGGTCTCCGTGCGATCAGACCTCTCGACCCGGCGCACCCGGTTCGACGGATCCAGGTCGAACCAGGTGGTGCCCTCGTGCTGGTCCTCGATCCCGGTCAGGTAACCGCTCGCCTGGTACCGGAAGTCACGGCGGCGCAGCACCCTGGCGCCCACCCCGCCGGCGGCCACCGTGGACACCGTCTGCGAGACCAGCCGGTCGTTGCGGTCCCACGACTGCGCGGTGATGGTCCCGGTGTCGAGCAGGCGTTCCACCTCCCGGCCGGACTCGTCGAACCCGAAGCTCAGCGTGCGCCCGGCCGTCCTCAGCACCTTGGGTTCGTCGAGGTCGCCGTACTGCCAGTGGCTTTCCCTGCCCTGCGGGGTGCGGCGCCAGACCTTGCGGCCCGCCGCGTCATAGCGGTACCGCGTGGTACGGCCGTTCACCGTCTCGGCGACGATGCGCCCGAGCGGGTCCCGCTCGAACACCACGTCCGCATCGGCGTTCTGCGCCCGGACCACCCGGCCGGCCTCGTCGTAGGCGAACCTGGTGGTGCCGTCCGCGGTCACGCGCTCGACGACCTTGCCGACCGCGTCCCGCACGAACCGCGTGAGCACGCCCTCACCGTTCACCCGCTCGACCAGCTGCCCGGCCGCGTCGTAGGCGTAACGCAGCTCACGGCCGTTGAAGTCGACCTCGCGGACCAGGTTGCCCACCGCGTCGTATTCGTACCGCCAGCTGAGCCCCTGCGGGTTGCGCACCTCGGTCAACCGCAGTTCCGCGTCGTAGCGGAAGTCGTGCCGGGTGCCGTCCGCGGCGAGTTCGCCGGCGGCGAAGTCGAAGTGGGTGGTGTCGTACCGGGTCACGCGTCCGGCCGGATCGACGTGCTCGACCTGGTTGCCCTCGCCGTCGTAGGTCCAGCGCTCGGCGGAACCGTCCGGCAGCGTACGGGCGAGCAGTTGCCCTTCGACCGTCCACGCGAACCGCGTCACCCCGCCACCGGGGTGCGTGGCCGCCACCACCCGGCCGAACTGGTCCCGCTCGTACACGGTGACGCCACCCCGTGGATCGGTCACTTCGAGGGGCAGTCCGGCGGCATCGGCGCGGATGCGGCGGGTGCGGCCCAGTGCGTCGGTGCTGGAAGTCAGCACTCCGCGCTCGTCGTAGTCGTACGTGGTCCGCGCACCTGACGGGTCCGTCACCGCGGTCAGGTTCCCGCGGTCGTCGTACTCCTGGCGCAGCACCGCGCCGTCCGTGGCGATCACGGTCGTGGGCTGGCCGAAGGCGTTGTACTCGGCCAGCGTGCGCGCGCCGTCCGGACGGGTGAGGGCGAGGAGGTTGCCGTCGTTGTCGTATTCGTAGCGGGTGGTCCGGCCCAGCGGATCGGTCCGGGAGCGGAGGCGGTTGTACCCGTCCCATTCCTGCGCGGTGAGGCCGCCGAGCGGATCGATCACCCGCGTGATCCGGAACGCCTCGTCGAACTGGTACGTCGTCGGGTGGCCCAGCGCGTCGGTGTAGACGGTCCGCCGGTTCTCGGTGTCGTACAACCAGGTTCCGACCAGCGCGCCGCCGGACCCCTCGGTGCGCACCACCCGGCCCTCGGCGTCGTAGGTGTAGCCGTACCACTCGTCGTTGCGGTCCCGCCAGCGCACGATGCGCTCGCCACCGCCGTACTCGAACTCCATCGGCCTGCCGGAGGAGTTGCGAACCGCGGTCAGCCGCCCGGTCGAGTCGTAGTCGTACCGGGCGAGCGCGATGTCGTCGCCGTGTTGGTTGTGCAGCAGGAGTTCGGTGACCCGGCCGCCGTCGGTGCGCAGGTCGACCCGGTACCCGCCGTGGTGCCGGATGTGCAGCGGCGCACCGGACCCGTCGTACTCGAAGTCGATGCGGTTGCCGTTGCGATCGCTGATCGACTCGATCGGCCGGACCTTCCCGGTCCCGGCGAAGCGCAGCACCCGCCCCAGTTCCGGTTGCCGCACGAGGTATTCGCCCGCATCGGGCCTGGACAGCCGCCAACTCGGTCCGGACACCGGCGCCACCTCGGCCCCACCGGGCGTCGGCAGCGGGTACCGCAACCGCGCGCCGTCCGCGGCGGCGAAGTAGACGGCGTCATCCTCCACTTCGATCCGCTGGTCCACGGTGGAAATCCAGGATCGGCCGAACCACCGGCCCACTCCGGCGGAGGAGAAGTAGGTGCGCTGGAACGCCAGTGGCAGCACACCGGGCAGTTCCACGTCGAACTGGCTCATGAACACCTGGCCGGTGGCCAGGTCGACCGGGTCGCCGGAGCCGGGCGCGCACTCCTGCTGACGGGCGTCGGCATCGGGATCGCCCGCGTTGTCCCGCATGGACGAGTTGTTCGGATCGTTGCGGCTGCTCCCGCCCCCGGTGCCGGTACCGCCCGGAGCGCTGTCCACATCGGACGGAGTGGTGCCGGGGGTGTCCGGGGAGTTCGGGGTGGTGTCCGGGGACTTCGGCGACGTCTTCGCCGCCGACGGAGTGGTGCCGCTGCCGGGTTTGCCGCCCCTGCGCAGCATCTTCGACAGCTTCTCGATGATCTCACCCAGCTTGTCGACGATCTTGCGGATCTTCGGCGACACATTCCCGATCGTCTTGACCAGCTTCCGGACGAACTCACTGATCCTGCCGATCGTCTTCGTGATCGCCGCCGTCGCCTGCGCCGCGATCACCGGCGTGGCGAAACCCAGCGTCGCAGCAGCCTCCAGCGCCCAGGTGATCAGCTTCCCGACCAACTCGGCCACCAGATCACGCACGAGCTCGCGCACCGCCGCCACCACGGTGCCCATGATCATCACACCAGCCGAAAC
>NZ_JBWKKF010000020.1:0-130525 GCF_056431745.1 Amycolatopsis sp. NPDC045836
GATGCCCTGCAGACAGAGCCGGTCCGGCACACGCCCACGACCGGCGTTGCGGTTCCTGCGCGGCACCACCGGCAACAACGGCTCGATCCGCTCCCACAGATCGTCCGAGACGATCCACGGCGGTGACCCACCCCTGCTCACGACCGAACATGATCCACAACGGACACGGCCAACACCACCACATTGATCATTTTGTTAGGACCACTTAGGGGCGCCGTTGGCGACCTTGGTCGCAGCGGAATACCTGGCCAGCGTCTCGACCGAACGTTGGAGTTGACCGAGCAACTGTTGGTTCCCCTGCAGCCGCTCTTGTCCCTGCCGGTGAGCCCTCCGCGCCTTCACCCTGCGTACACGACGCCGCTTCTCTGCTCACCATCGCGCCAGGCGTTACACCATCGGCTCATGCCGATATGCCCGGGTAGAACGGATGCCGTCAGTAACACGAAGCTCGGTGATGATGTGGATTACATCGATACGCTGGATCCGGCTGAACGGGTGATTCGCTCGGCCGCCGGACTCTGACCGGTTATCGTAATTGTCGTGCCAGACGATTGTGTACAACGCGGGTTTCGCGCGCTCGTCCCCGAGCGCACCTGGTCGATGTTGTGCAAGCTCGGTTTTCCCCGCACGTTTAGCAAGGGCGAGCCCATCTTCGTACGCGGCGCCCCGGCGACCTCGGTTCTGCTGCTGACGTCGGGGCGGGTCGAGGTGGGGTGCCACACCGAGGACGGCAACTATCGCCTCATCGCCCTGCGGGGCAGCGGTGACGTGATCGGCGAGGTGGCCTTCGAGGTTGACGGCGTACGCACAGCGGACGTTTTCGCACTGGAAACCTGCACGGCTTTCGCAGTCCCTTCAGGCGCTTTTGAGCGCGTGCTCATCGCCGACGGCGTCCACCGCGAGGTCGGTCGGTACGTGGCCGCCAAGCTACAACGGGCTGGCCAGGACTCGGTGGACATGCTGAGCCTGCCCCCATTACGACGGATCGCGCGGTTGATGATCCAACTGGTTGACTTGGCCGAGCCGGGACACGACCCTCGCGTGATCCCGCTGTCGCAGACCAGGCTTGGGCACGTACTCGGCCTTTCCCGCAGTCTCGTGGCCGGCCTAGTCGCCCAACTGCGCCAGGAAGGTGTGCTGAGTGCGGAGCGCACCCTGACCGTCGAACGGTTCGACAAGCTTCGCCTCCACGCATACCCAACCTAGGAGTGACGCAGATCACTTCTGTTCGTCTTTTGGTGGACATCACCCCGCAGGTCAGCGGGCCACAGTGCTTCTCATGACCGACGAATCGCACTCTCCCGTCCACGAGCTGCCGCCGTACCACGCGGTGCTGTCGGTGGACATCAAGAACTTCAGCGGCGTCACCCCTGCCGCCCATTACGCGCTCACCGAGCTGATCCCGACCATCCTTGAACGCGCGTTCGAACGGGCGGACCACACCGAGGTCTGGGCAGACCGCCGCTTCCCTGCCGGGCGCGGCGACGGCTTCGTGGTCGGCTTTCGCCCCGAAAGCCTGCCGATCCTCGTCGGGCCGTTCCTCGATGCCCTGCAGGACGAACTGGCCTACCACCATCGCATGCGCCTCGGCCACCCCGGCGAGCCGACGCGCCTGCGGGTGAGCGTCGCGGTGGGCCCACTGACCGATTCAGGGAAATTCCGTCTCGGGGACGGCTCAGGTGCGGCGATGGTCGAGACACACCGGCTCTTGGACTGCGAACCAGTGCGCGAACTGCTCGCAAGCTCCGATACTGAGGTCACGTTCGTCGCAGCGGTGCTATCGGCGCGCGTTTACGAGGACGTTGTGCTCTCTGGGTACGCGGCGAAAGCACCGGGTGAGTTCGTCCGCGTCCCAGTGTCGGTTAAGAGCTACGTGGGTGACGCCTACCTGCACGTGCCGAAGCCTTCGGGTGAGCTGCTGTCCCGGGGCATCGGCACGCCGGACGAGCCAACCCCCGACACTCCCGTTCCACAGGATGAAGCTCCCGAAGCCGAGAGCGCGGTGGCCAACACGATCAGCGGCACCGTATTCGGGAAGGCGGTCCAAACGCGCGACCAGTATCGCTGGACTGACAAATCCCGGCACTCGCACCAGCACACCGTCGGCGACGGGAACATCGTGACCGGCGGCAGCGTACGCGGCGGTATTCGGCAGAACGTTCGCAAGGACGGGAAGAAGGACTCATGACCACCATGGATAGCTTCACGATCCCCAGCGGCAGCGCCTCGGTCATCGGCGACGGCAACGTAACCGTGGGTGGCTACGTCACCGGCGGCATATCCGTCGATGTGCGGAAGTCGGGTGACATGTTCCTCTTCGGTACCAGCAGCGGGTACCGAAACCTGATCGTCCGGGACGAGATCGACCCAGGCCACCTTGTCTGGCTCAAAGACCGCTTCGCCGAACCAGATACGTTCACCGAAATCGTGAAATCGTTGCACAACGACAAAGTCGTCTTCCTCCACGGGCGACCGCGCAGCGGACGCTGGACGGCCGGCGTTGGCGCTCTCGGAGCCGTCTCTGGCGACGAAACACCAACGATCAACGTCATCGAGTTCGACGAAGAGACCCAGCTCGATCTACGCCGCGTCACGCCGAAAGCCCACATCCTGCTAGACCTGACCAAGACCGACAGCGACGTATTCAACAACGCCGAGAAGCAGATCAGGAGTTTCCTGGGTACGGTCGCAGCTGCGGAAGCGTATCTTGTGGTGCTCCTGCCCGAACCGCCGCCGTCTGGACTGCAGGCCCTCTACCAGGGCCGGACCAAACTGATCACTGAGCCGGCCGCCGAAAACGTGTTGCGTGCCCACCTTCGGACGACTGCGGTTCCCGCACAGGTCGTGTCCGAACCCCAGATCGTTGAGGCGCTCGCGTCGGCCCGTCCCGCCGACGCGGCGTGGCTGGCCGAGTTGATCGTGCGCGAACACCAGCTCGTGGACGAGGGCACCGCGTTCAGCATCGTGGCGAAGAGGGCGGTTCTCGCATACGGCAACTGGACCACCGAACTGATCACCGCCTACGACAATGTGGAGGATTGGAACCGACGCAGCCTGCTGCTCACTGTCGCCCTGCTCGGTGGCTGTTCGACCGAAATCCAATACTGGGCAGAACGCGAGCTACTCACTATCGCCGGGTACACGCCCCCCACGGGAAGACTGCTGGAGGGTCGTGGCTTCGCCGGTCGACTGACCGATCTCGAGCATGTCTGCTTCGCCGACGACCGGGCAGGGTTCGACCGCCTCGACTACGACCGTTCGGTACTCCGGCACGTCTGGCGCGGGTATCCGGAACTGCGCGACAAGCTGGTGGATTGGGTGACAAAGCTCGGGCTCGGGCAGCGTCCCCGCCTGGATGGCGACGCCACCGCCGGCATGGTGAACCGCTTCTTCGACCTCTGCGCGTCCCAGAATGCTGTCAAGTCCATCACCGAGGTGGCGGAAACCTGGGTGGGCTCCGGCAAGGCAGTGCACGCTCGAATGGCCGCTGACTTGATCACCGCCGCGACGCTCGACGACCGCACCGCCACGGTGGTGCACCGCCAGCTGAACCGGTGGGCCAGCAAATCTGACCTCTCTCTCGCACTCGTCGAGCTCGTGCTCGCGGTGTGCCGGTCCGAGTTCGGCCGCAAGCACACCGACAAGGCTCTCACCCGATTGGGCAACCTGGCCCTACACCACGAGCGGCAAGTCAACGATCAGGTCGTCGCAGCGGCGCTCGACTTGGTCCGCAACAACGGCGCGTTCCCGCAAGCACTGACGAAACTCGACGAATGGCTGCGCAGCGGCAAACAACGGCAACGAGCCGTCGCGGTACGAATCCTGCGCGAACTGCTCTCCGCAGACGCCGACGAGTTCATCAGCGTCCACCGGTCGGCCCTGGCCCGAGTATGGCAGGCATTGCTGGCGGTGGAGGACCACGCGCTCGTCCACGAAGCGATCGTGTCCTGGCTAGACCTGGCAGTCGGCTCAAACCAGCAAGTTTTCCTGTTAGGCGTCCTCGCTGAGGCCGCGGCCACCTCGGACACGCCGGTCGCGCGGATCGGCGCCGTCCGCATGGCCGCCGACCAATGGCTCGGGTTCGTTCCCCGTTACTGGCAAGAGCATGACCACGCAGACCCCCGCCTCGTCGTGCACCAAGCCCTAGCGGAGGAACTCCTGGCCAGGAATCCGTTCACCGCACAGCCCATCCGGCAGGAGGGCGCCTGAGCATGCGATGGCGCCGACGCACGACACCGGTCGGGCTCGCGCAGGACGAGCCCGACCGGCGCGCACCGTTTATGAGCCCGGTTCCCAGTGAACTGCACGGCTTCGACTTCGAGGTGTGCTGCACGGTGGTCTGGAACGCATCGCCCGCCTGGCAAGAGAAGGCTTGTGAGGAGGTCGCCGCCCGTGCCGCCGGGCTGCTGAGCGGCTACTCGCCTATCCACGCGAAACTCGCCGGGACCCAGCTTGCCGCGAACCTGACGGAACCCAGCATGCCGTCCGAGAATCCTCCGGTCCGTGTCTGGGCGGAAGATGTCGTCGTCACCGTTGCTCCGGACCAACTCGGAATGGCACAACAACACGCGCAACATCTCCGGCAGCGAGAAGTCGCCTCCGCTGAGCACGAAGTCGAAAGCATCGAACTCGCCTACCTGAAAAACACCGTCTTCGCAAACACGGCTTCGGCGACATTGTGGTGGCTACGACACCACAATCACGACGTCACTAAGCTAAAGTCGGTCATCGAAGATCTAAAATATACGGTGAATATCGTCGCTGGCGCCAACCTTCCGCCGCCAGTGGAGGCGCTCGTCGCCGCTTTCGACGCACTGGTCCCCGACCTTGCTCCGCATGCACGGTATGAAATCCACGAGCAAATGGCACAAATTCTCGACCACTTGGACAAGCAAAAGGATGCAGATGCCTTGCGTTCTCAATTCAGTAAGAAGTCGCCGAACGAATAAGGGTAATTGAAACTGCCGTTTCGCTGCTCAAGCCCTGCCGCGCTGAATCTCGCCGGAATGGCTGCCGATGCGGGTAGATCAACATGCTCCCGGTGTAGGCGGTGTCCGTGAAGTGATCGGCGAGCCTCGCGCTTGCGTACGGAGCAGCGGGGGACCGGGAAGGTGCCGAGACCCACGCGCGGCAGGCTCGGCAGCTCATCTCCCAGCTTCGCTCCACACGGCTGCGCCGCAGGCTGGAGCGTCTCGTACTGCCAACCGCCTCACGCCGGGCGTGAGTTGAGGTAGTACAGCAGGGACACCAGCGTCCCGGAGCCGAGCAGCTCTTGCCGCTGGGCTAGCTCGTTCACGCGCGAGAGCGGCACCCACTCGACGCGCCCAGCTTCCTCGGTGTCGGTCGGGTCGCCGATGTGCTCGGCCTCGCGCCACAGATACACGTCCATCGGCGCGGTCACCTGGCCAGGCAGCGGCTCGAAGCTCACCAGGTGCTCCGGCTTGCCGACCGGGCGCCAGCCGCTCTCCTCGGCCGCCTCACGGGCGGCGGTGAAGGCGGCCTCCTCGCCGTCGTCCACCATGCCGCCGAGCAGTTCATACCCCCACTGCTTCGTGGCGAACCGGTAGCGCCACAGCATCAGCGCCTCGTCCCGCTCGTTTACGATCAGCGCGATGGCGATGCGCGCGAGGTGCACCACGTGGTACTCCCAGCGCTCCCCGTTGGGCGCCTGAACGTCGGTCAACCCGACCTTCACCCACCGGTTGTCGTACACCAACCGCTCACCGAACGTCTCCCACGATCCGTGTTCTTTCACGATGCCCCACTCTGTGTCGCAGACTCTTTAACTACCTGTCGTCGGTACTGGGCTTCTCGGGCATGTAAGAGGATCGTGTCCTTAATCTGCTGGAGCATCTCCAGCACCTTGGTAGATAACTCCTTAAAAGACTCCCCATCTGGATATAGTAATCTGCCGTGGGCTATTTCATTCCTTGAATCGCATAATGATCTATCGATCATTTGCTTTCGTGTTATGAACGCGTCTTGAGGTAGTCCAACTTTGCTGAATATTTCCACCAGGGTGTCATATCGAAGATTTGATCTGGCGTTGATGACATTCTTTCGAGGTATCCAGGCGCGCGCTGTTTCTGGCTTGGTTATGAGTTCGATAAGGAACTCGCGCGCTTGCGCATCACCGGATTCGAGTCGCTTGAGGTGCGAGTGTATCGAAGTTATGACAAAATCGTCGGCAAGTTCATGATATTTGAGCTTGCGCACCGCCACGAATCCAAGGTATGCCTCGCAGGACTCTTTGACAAACCCTTCCCAATGGGCGTAAAGCAGGGCAACGCCTGACCTGATGAGTGCGCGCGTTAGTGGGGCGTGTGGCGAGTTGGCATTGTGTCGTTTAATTTCCCCTTGAAGTGCTAGGATTTCGGTTCGTCTCCAGGTGAAGTTTTCGTCCAGCGTATCCTCTAGCTGGCTTAGTGTTTTTGTTGCCAATTTAATGACCTGAGAAGTATTCGCGTGCCTCGTTGATTAGGCGAGGCAGGCGGCGTCGTGGACTAACTCCAGTTCCTGAGTTATCTTGAAAGTAATGGTAAGACCAAATGCCGCGAATCTTCTCCCGGAGGCCTTCAGGGTTGTCTTTCCAAAAATCGTAGTTGGCAACGACTCCTGCCGTGACAAATTCAAAGCCAGAAATTGAAAATGGTCCGTGATGCTTGCCTCCGTCGAACCGGCGGAAGGTGTCATCGCCTAGGGCCAAGTCGAGCAGCTTAAAAACTTTCCTGAACTTCTGCACGCTGATGCTTCGATCCTGCTTCTTTTGCGCGATTCCACGCATCCATTCCGTAAGAAACTCGCCGAATTCCTGGCGAAGTTCCGTCCGGTCGCCTGTAAAGTGGGCATGCAAGAAGAAGCGGAGTACTAGTTCCTGGCGGTAGGCTTCTGACTCCTTATTTTTCGAAAGGAGAACGGTGTTGCCGAAGGCTTCAACTGCTGCGAGTTCAACGATGGTGTTGAACATCTTCCGATTAAGCATCACAAGGAGGCAATTTCTTGCCTCTTGAGGTGAGAGGTGGGTTCCGGAGTTCAGTCTTTGGAATAGGTCGTACTTGGCATTCTCGTCGGATTGCTTCGCGACAATCCTAAATTCGAGTTTAGATCTTTTGAAGTCGCGTTGAAGAACTTCATCGAACTGTTTCTTGCCGGTGTTCCACGAGTACCCGGCAAGTGCTGGTAGATACTCTGTCTTGTTGAGGACCGAAGGTGGAGATATCTTGCCGTTTTCGTCGATATAGTTACCTGTGAATTCAAGGATTGTTGAGAGTCTCTGAACTCCGTCGATTACATCCCATACCCCATCTTGTCGCTGAGACACAAAAATCGGCGGAATTGGTATGCGAAGAAGAATTGATTCGATAAGTCGCGACTTCTGAGTGTCTTCCCAGCGGAAGATCCGCTGAAACTCCGGATGGATTTCGATGTCGCCATCGCGGTGCATGGAGATTACTTCGCCGATGGACATGGAGTAGCCATCGGTGACGATCTCTTTCGCTCGTTCTGCGATCTGGTCTTGTAAGTCTCCCACTAATCCTTCTCCTGCTTGTCCAGTTTGGGTGGTCGGTCGACTTTAGGCATTCTGGTTGCCAGAATCTCGGCGGCCTTGCGATCGGAGGCGGCAACCCAGGCTGCATAGACGCGCAGTGTAGTTGCGCCGCCGCCACCGTGGCCGAGGCGGCCTGCGACGGTTTGCAGGTCGATTCCAGCGGACAATAGCTCCGTGGCGCTGAAGTGGCGTAACGCGTGTAGGTGGGTCTTGATGCCGAGGCGGGTGGCCATGTCCTTGTATCGCTGCGTGACGGCGTTGGGGGAGTAGGGCTCGGAGTGGTCCGGCGTCTTGCTGCCGGAGAAGACGAACAGGTCTTCGTGGAACTTGGCGCCCAGCTCCTGAAGGCGCTGTTCGACGCGCTTCCGGTGCTCTCGGAGCAGGGTGACGGTCTCGGAGTCCAGGGCAATGCGGCGGTTCTGGTGGGTCTTGATGTCCTTCTCCTTGCCTCCGACCCAGTTGTATCGCAGGTCGATGACCTCGGCGTCGAGGTCTACGCGGGAGAAGCGCAGGCCGACCAACTCTCCGCGTCGGACGCCGGTGGTCATGGCGAGCCAGACGAGGGTGCCCCAGTCGGCGTCCATCTTGAAGGCGGCTTCGACCAGGCGGGCTGCCTCGGCGGCGGTGGGTGGGTCCGGCTCCGGAGCCTTCTGCTTGGGACGACGGGCGATGAGAGCGGGGTTCTCGTTGAGCCAGCCCCAGCGCTTCGCGGCGCCGAACGTGCCGCTCAGGATGGCGTGAATCTGACGCACTGTGGACGCGGCCATGGGGCGGCACTTGTGCGCCCGGCATTCCGCGGCCTGGCAGTCGTGGTCCGGCTCATCAGACTTGTGCTTCTCGATGAACGGCTTGCCATCACACCGTGTGCGGCAGCGGCGGAGTTCGTTGTAGAAGCTTTCGAGAGCGCGAGCGTTGATTTTCTTGGCCGGTTCCTCGCCGAGCGCCGGTTTGATGGTCCGCGCTATGTAGCCCTCGTAGGTCTTGCGGGTGCTGTCCTGCATCTCCGTGAGGTGCATCCACTCGTCCAACGCGTAGGACAAGGTGACTGATGAACTGGGCGCCCGCTGCTCCTCGGCTTGGGTGAGCAGGCGGTTCAGAACCTTCTCGGCGCGTTTCTGAGCTGCTCTGTCGGTGCCGTCGACCTTCTCTCGCAGGTAGGAGCGCTTGCCGGTGACCGGGTCGGTGCCGGCGTAGACGACCACGCGCAGGCTGCTCCCGCGTTCCTCGATCCGCCCTCGTGAGCGGCCCTCCACAGCACGCCTCATAGCCGTGAGTGTACTCGCACCCACGGCCGCACCCAATGATCAACAACGTCGATCAGTCTTCAGTTGTAACGCCTGGTCAGGCGTGGTGCCCCCGGTGCGACTCGAACGCACACTGGACGGATTTTGAGTCCGCTGCCTCTGCCGATTGGGCTACGGGGGCGGCGCCGCCAGACTCTACGGGATGGGGTGGCCGGGGCCCCAACAGGGTGTGGGCCCGCACATGCCGGGCCCGGGTGACCAGGTCGCACACGTGGTGAACGCCATCTCTCAATCGGTTCCGCTCCCGGTAGGCTCGGACTCCCGCGGCACGCCGCGCCCGACCACCCCTTCGAGCTCGCAGGAGGACACCGGTGACCGAACCGGCTGCCGAGGCCAACGGCGTCGCCGCCGCCCCACAGCGTCGAGTGCTCGTCGCCGAGGACGAGGCATTGATCCGCCTCGACCTGGTCGAGATGCTCCGCGAAGAGGGCTACGAGGTAGTCGGCCAGGCCGGCGACGGTGAGGAGGCCATCAAGCTCGCCTCCGAACTCAAGCCCGACCTGGTCATCCTCGACGTGAAGATGCCCAAGCTGGACGGCATCGAGGCGGCCTCCAAGATCACCGGGGACCGCGTGGCGCCGGTGGTCATCCTGACCGCCTTCAGCCAGCGCGACCTGGTCGAGCGCGCCCGCGACGCCGGCACCATGGCCTACCTGGTCAAACCGTTCGCCAAGCGCGACCTGGTGCCCGCCATCGAACTGGCGGTCAGCCGGTTCGCCGAACTGCAGGCGCTGGAGTCCGAGGTGGCCGGGCTGACCGACCGCCTGGAGACACGCAAGGTGATCGATCGGGCCAAGGGCCTCCTGATGAGTGAACAGGGATTGTCCGAACCGGATGCCTTCCGCTGGATCCAGCGGACCGCGATGGACCGCCGGACCACCATGAAGGCGGTTGCGGAAGCCGTCGTTCGGGGGATCGGCTGAGCCCGTTTCGCCCGGAATGACTGGGCGAATTGTCACTTGTGGTTACCAGTCGATCGTTGCACTCGGATGATCGGGTATAAAGCCTCCGTTAACACCGGTGACCACCGTCACGATGTGGAAACAACCAGCTTCGTGACGCTGTGCAACGCGGCGAGGGGCGACTAGGTTCAGCGCCCAGTCAGGTCCAGGGACGAGTGACCCTTCCGGTCGTTCGTCGGCATTTGGAGGAACGAGTGTCAAGAGCACGACTCACGCGGGTTTTGGTGCTGGCAGCGACCGCATCGCTGGCCCTGGGCGCGTGTTCGGCGCGTACGGACAGCGGGAGCAACGGGGACACCCCCACGGCTCCGCAAGCCAGCGCTCCCGCCCAGGCCGCCGACGCGGCCGACCCCAAGGGCGACGGCAAGGCCACCTGCGCTCCCGGCACCGCGATCGCGTACGCCGGAACCATCAACGGCGAGAACGCCGCGCTGGGCCAGAACATCCTCAACGGCGTCAAGGTGGCGGTGAACCGCCACAACGAGGCGAACCCCGGCTGCAAGGTCGAGCTCAAGGAGTTCGAGACCGAGGGCACGCCCGACAAGGCGCCCGGCATCGTCACCCAGATGGTGAACACGCCGCAGATCCTCGGCGTGGTCGGCCTGCCCTTCTCCGGTGAGTCGAAGGCCGCCGGCAACATCTTCAACGACGCGGGCCTGGTCTCGATCACCCCGTCGGCCACCGGCCCCGGCCTGTCCCAGAACGGCTGGAAGACCTTCTTCCGCGGCCTCGGCAACGACAACACCCAGGGCCCGGCCGCCGCGACCTTCATCACCAACGAGCTGAAGGCCGAGAAGGTCTGCGTCGTCGAGGACGACTCCGAGTACGGCATCGGCCTGGCCGGCGCGATCAAGGGCGCGCTGGGCAGCAAGGTCGCCTGCAACGAGAAGGTCAAGTCCAAGCAGATCGACTTCGCCGCCACGGTGAACGCGGTCAAGGGCGCCAACCCGCAGGCCGTCTTCTACGCCGGTTACTACCGCGAGGCCGCCCCGTTCGCGCAGCAGCTCGCCGACGCCGGGGTGACCGCCAAGTTCGTCGCGCCGGACGGCGTGAAGGACGACGAGTTCGTCAAGGGCGCCGGTGACGCCGCCGCCAACGCGTACTTCACCTGCCCGTGCGTGCCCGCGGACCAGTTCACCGAGTTCAGCAGCGCGTACAAGGCGCTCTCCGGCAAGGACCCGGCCACCTACTCGCCCGAGGGCTACGACCTGGCCACGATCCTGCTCAAGGGGATCGACTCCGGCAAGACCGACCGCGCCGGGCTGCTCGACTACGTCAAGAACTACGACGGCCAGGGCCTGACCAAGAAGTTCAAGTGGGACCCGACCGGTGAGCTGGCCGCCACCACCGTGTGGACCTACAAGGTCGAGAACGGGAAGATCGTCCGGAACACCGAGATCAAGTAATACCGAGCCGCTCTCGGCAAATCGATTTCTGTAACCGGGGTGTGCGCGCGACGGTTCGATCCCGTCGCGGGCACACCCCGGAACCACATGGAGAACGAGTGTGTCCATAAACCACGCACTACCGCTGTTCCTCGCGCAAGAGGACAGCTGGATCAAGTTCGACCTCGAGGCGCTCGGTGACCAGTTCTGGAACAGCACCGTCGAGGGGCTTTCCCAGGGCAGCATCTACGCGCTGGTGGCGCTCGGCTACACCCTGGTCTACGGGGTGCTGAAGCTGATCAACTTCGCGCATTCGGAAGTGTTCATCTACGGCGCCTACGCCACCTGGTTCGTCTTCTACGGCCTCGGCTTCCGCCCGGGCGCCACCCCCGACCTGCCGGTCATGGAACTGATCGGCTTCCTGCTGCTGGCACTGGTCGCCGCGATGGCGATATCCGGCGGCACGGCGGTGGCGCTGGAGAGAGTGGCCTACCGGCCGCTGCGGAAGAAGGGCGCGCCGCGGCTGGTCTTCCTGATCACCGCGATCGGCGCCTCCTTCGTGCTCCAGCAGCTGCTGTTCATCTGGCGCGGCGGCAACGCCGAGCAGGCGATCCGGCTGCTGCGCCCGCAGGAGGTCTTCGCCATCGGTGACGCCAGCGTCACCAACATCACCATCATCATCGTGCTCGCCTCGGTGCTGATGATGATCGGCATCGACATGTTCGTGAACCGCAGCCGCCTCGGCCGCGGCATCCGCGCGGTCGCGCAGGACCCGGACACCGCCACGCTGATGGGCGTGAACAAGGAGCGGGTCATCGTGCTGACCTTCCTCATCGGCGGCCTGCTCGCCGGTGCCGCGGCCCTGCTCTACATGATGAAGAATCCGCAGGGCGCGTCCTACCAGGGCGGCTTCCTGCTCGGGATCAAGGCGTTCACCGCCGCCGTGCTCGGCGGCATCGGCAACCTGCGTGGCGCGCTGCTCGGCGGCCTGCTGCTCGGGCTCGCCGAGAACTACGGGCAATCCCTGTTCGGCGGCGAGTGGCGCGACGTGGTCGCGTTCGTGCTGCTGGTGCTGATCCTGATGTTCCGTCCCACCGGCATCCTCGGTGAGTCTCTCGGGAAGGCACGGGTATGACGACGCCAAACACCGCAGGCCGCCGCTCGCTGGGCGAGTGGTGGAGCAACCTGTCCCGGCCGCAGCAGTGGCTCGTGCTGATCCCGGTGGTGGTGCTGATCTACGCGCTGCCGGTGCTGAACCCGCCGATCATCTCCACCGAACCCGGGTTCGACTTCCAGATCGCGATGTTCGAGGTCGCCCGCTACGCGCTGGTGGCCATCGGCCTGAACGTGGTGGTCGGCCAGGCCGGCCTGCTGGACCTGGGCTACATCGGCTTCTTCGCCATCGGTGCCTACGTGGCGGCGTTGTTCACCAGCCCGGACTCACCGCTGCAGAAGCTGCCGTTCCTGGCGGTGATCCCGCTGGCCATGGTGATCACCATGGTCTTCGGCATCATCCTCGGCACCCCGACGCTGCGACTACGCGGTGACTACCTGGCCATCGTCACGCTGGGCTTCGGGGAGATCGTCCGCCTGGTCGCCGACAACGTCGACCCGCTGCGCGGGCAGTCCGGCTTCCAGCAGGTCGGGCACCCGCCCGGCACCAACGACGACGGCTCCGCGTTGTTCAACAACACCGACGGCACCCCGTGGTACTGGCTCACCGTCACGGTGATCATCGCGGTGTTGTTCCTGGTCGGGAACCTGGAGCGCAGCCGCGTCGGCCGCGCCTGGATCGCCATCCGCGACGACGAGGACGCGGCGTCGATCATGGGCGTGAACACCTTCAAGTTCAAGATCTGGGCGTTCGTCATCGGCGCGGCGATCGGCGGGCTCTCCGGCGCGCTCTACGCCGGGCAGATCGGCTTCGTGAACAACCAGAAGTTCGACGTGGTCACCTCGATGCTGTTCCTGGCCGCGGTGATCCTCGGCGGATCGGGCAACAAGGTCGGCGTCATCCTCGGCGCGGTGGTGGTGGCCTACGTGCCGCTGCGCTTCCTGGTGATCGCCGAGTACAAGTTCCTGATCTTCGGCCTGGCGCTGATCGTGCTGATGATCTTCCGCCCGCAGGGCCTGCTCGGCGCCCGCCAGCGCCTGCTGACCTACGGCAGACTGGCCTACCAGCGGCTGCTCGGCAAGGGCGAACAGGTCTCCAGCGACACCGCGCTGGTGGTCGAGAAGAACGGAGGGGCGCGCTGATGACCACACCGGAGCACTCCCACGACGCCCCGCGCAACGGCGACACCGGACCGGAGGTCGTCGCCGAGGGCGGCATCGTCGCCGAACTGGAGCACATGACGGCCGAGGAGCGGGCCGCGCACGACGCGGAGGTCGCCGAGGTCGTCGCCTCCGACCGCGAGATCGCCGTCGACGTCGGTGACACCCTGCTCGAGATGCGGGACCTGACCGTGCGCTTCGGCGGCCTGGTCGCGCTGGACAACGTCTCGTTCAGCATCAAGCGCGGGGAGATCCTCGGCCTGATCGGGCCCAACGGCGCGGGCAAGACCACCTGCTTCAACGCGATGACGGGGGTCTACCGGCCGACTTCGGGCCAGGTGCTGCTGGAGGACAAGCCGCTGGGCAAGGTCTCCAAGCACGGCATCACCCAGCTCGGCATCGCCAGGACGTTCCAGAACATCCGGCTGTTCACCGAGATGACCGCGCTGGAGAACGTGGTCGTGGGCACCGACGCCCGGCACCGCACCAGCGTGCTCGGCGCGCTGCTGCGGCTGCCCCGCCACTTCAAGGAGGAGAAGGCGGCGGTGGAGCGGGCGATGGCGCTGCTGGAGTTCGTCGGCATCGCCGACCGCGCCGCGGACAAGGCGAGGAACCTGCCCTACGGCTACCAGCGCCGCCTGGAGATCGCCAGGGCGCTGGCCACCGAGCCGAAGCTGCTGTGCCTCGACGAGCCCGCCGCCGGGTTCAACCCCCAGGAGAAGGAAGAGCTCATGGGGTTGATCAAGAAGATCCGCGACGACGGCTACACCGTGCTGCTCATCGAGCACGACATGAAGCTGGTCATGGGCGTCACCGACCGGATCGTGGTGCTGGAGTTCGGCAAGAAGATCGCGGACGGCAGCCCCGCCGAGATCAGGGACAACCCCGCGGTGATCGCGGCGTATCTGGGGGTGCCAGACGATGACGTTGCTTGAGCTCTCCGGCGTGTCCGTCCACTACGGACGGATCAAGGCGGTGTCGGAGCTGACGCTGACCGTGGCCGAGGGGGAGATCGTCACCCTGATCGGCGCGAACGGCGCGGGCAAGTCCACCACCATGCGCGCGATCTCCGGGATCCGGCCGCTCTCGGCCGGGTCGATCTCCTTCGCCGGTGAGGACATCAGCAAGCTGCGGGCCGACCTCCGGGTGGTCAGGGGCATCTCGCAGGCGCCGGAGGGCCGGGGCATCTTCCCCGGCATGACGGTGATGGAGAACCTGGACATGGGCGCCTACGCCCGCAAGGACCGGAAGAACCTGCAGCCGGACCTGGACCGGGTGTTCGAGCTGTTCCCGCGGCTGGCGGAGCGGCGGACGCAGACCGGCGGCACGATGTCCGGTGGCGAGCAGCAGATGCTCGCGATCGGGCGCGCGCTGATGGCCAAGCCGAAGCTGCTGCTGCTGGACGAGCCGTCGATGGGCCTGGCCCCGCAGTTCATCCAGCAGATCTTCCGGATCATCACCGAGATCAACAAGCAGGGCACCACGGTGCTGCTGGTCGAGCAGAACGCCCAGCAGGCGCTGTCGCGCGCGCACCGGGCGTACGTGCTGGAGACCGGGCGGATCACCAAGTCCGGCACCGGGCAGGAACTGCTGGCCGACCCGTCGGTCAAGGAGGCCTACCTGGGCGTCGGCTGAGCCGCGCACACCACGAAGTGGGGCACCCCTCTCGCGGGGTGCCCCACTTCGTGCGTCCGGGGGTCAGGAACCCGGGGGACGGTCCCGGACCGCGCAGGTCAGCCGGGCGGTGCAGGTCCGGCGGCCGGACTCGTCGGTGAGCACGATCTCCACGGTGATCGTGGTCCGCCCGACGTGCAGCGGCACCGCCACGCCGGTGACCAGGCCCTCGCGCACCCCGCGGTGGTGCGTGCAGTTCAGCTCCAGGCCGACCGCCGCCCGTTCCGGGCCGGCGTTCACCGCGGCCGACACCGAGCCGAGCGCCTCGGCCAGCACCGCGTTGGCGCCGCCGTGCAGCAGGCCGTACGGCTGGAGGTTGCCCGCCACCGGGATGGTGCCGACCACCCGTTCCGGCGAGATTTCCAGCAGCTTCATGCCGACCTTGTCGTTGAGCTGCTGATCGGCCCAGCGGGGGTCGATCTGGTAGAGCTCGGCGATGTCCACCGCGGCCTGCTCGGGCACCCGTGCCTCCTTGGAGTGTCGGGGTATCACCCTAGACTCGCTCCCGTGAGCCCAGCCGAGAACACCCAAGTTGCGAACGACACACCCCGCCTGCTGCTCATCGACGGGCACTCGATGGCGTACCGCGCCTTCTTCGCGGTACCCGCCGACCGGTTCCGCACCACCACCGGCCAGGTCACCAACGCGGTGTTCGGGTTCACCTCGATGCTGATCAACCTGCTGCGCGACGAGCAGCCGACCCACCTCGCGGTGGCGTTCGACCTCTCGCGCCAGACCTTCCGCTCGGAGGCGTACGCCGAGTACAAGGCGGGCCGCTCGGCCACCCCCGACGACTTCAAGGGGCAGGTGGCGCTGGTCAAGGACGTGCTCGGGGTGCTCGGCATCCCGATCCTGACCAAGGAGAACTACGAGGCCGACGACATCATCGCCACGCTGACCACGCAGTCGGAGGCGCTGGGTTACCAGGTGCTCATCTGCACCGGCGACCGCGACGCGCTGCAACTGGTCAGCGACGGGGTCACCGTGCTCTACCCGCGCAAGGGCGTGTCCGACCTGGTCCGGTTCGACCCGGCGGCGGTGGCGGACAAGTACGGGCTCACCCCGGCGCAGTACCCGGACTTCGCCGCGCTGCGCGGCGACCCCTCGGACAACCTGCCCGGCATCCCCGGCGTGGGGGAGAAGACCGCGACCAAGTGGATCCAGCAGTTCGGCTCGCTGAACGAGCTGATCGACCGGGTGGACGAGGTCAAGGGCAAGGCGGGGGACGCGCTGCGCGCCCACCTCAGCTCGGTCGCGCTGAACCGCCAGCTCACCGAGCTGGTGCGCGAGGTGCCGCTGGAGACCACCCCGCCCGAGCTGGAGCTCAAGCCGTGGGACCGCGACGCGGTGCACCGGCTGTTCGACGAGCTGGAGTTCCGCGTGCTGCGCGACCGGCTCTTCGCCACCCTGTCCAGCGCCGAACCGGAGGCCGACGAAGGCTTCGAGGCCGCCGGGGCCGCGCTGGAGCCGGGGCAGATCGCCGGCTGGCTGGCCGAGCACGCGGCGGCGGGCACCGTGACCGGCCTGTCCTTCCGCACCACCGGGGCTTCGGTCGCCGCCGACGCGCTGTCCATCGCCTTCGCCGCCGAGGACGGCGCCGGTGCCTACCTCGATCTGTCCACCCTGGACGAAGCCGACGAGAAGGCGCTGGTGGCCTGGCTCGCCGACGAGAAGGCGGGCAAGACCGGGCACGCGCTGAAGGTGGCCGTGCACGCGCTGCTCGGCCGCGGCTGGCGGCTGGACGGCCTGCGCACCGACACCGAACTGGCCGCCTACCTGGTCCGCCCCGGCCAGCGCTCGTTCGAGCTGGACGACCTGACCCTGCGCTACCTCAGCCGTGAGCTGCGGTCGGAGTCCGGTGAGGGCGACGGCCAGCTCTCCCTGCTCGACGGGGCCGAGGGCGCCGACGCCAAGATCGTGCAGGCCGAGCTGGTGCGGGCGCGCGCGATCGCCGAACTGGCGGGTGCGCTGCACGAAGAACTGGCCAAGATGGGCGGCACCAAGCTGCTCGACGAGATCGAGCTGCCGCTGTTCGAGGTGATCAACGAGCTGGAGGCGGCGGGCATCGCGGTCGACGTCGAGCAGCTCACCGAGCTGGAGGCGCACTACGCGAGCCGGGTGCACCAGGCCGCCGACGCCGCCTACGAGGTGATCGGCAAGCAGATCAACCTCGGCTCGCCGAAGCAGCTGCAGGTGGTGCTGTTCGACGAGTTGCAGATGCCGAAGACCAAGCGCACCAAAACCGGCTACACCACCGACGCGGACGCGCTGCAGACGCTGTTCGAGAAGACCGAGCACCCGTTCCTGCAGCACCTGCTCGAACACCGCGACGCCACCCGGCTGCGCACCACCGTCGAAGGGCTGATCAAGGCCATCGCCGACGACCGCCGCATCCACACCACGCTGTACCAGACCGTCGCGGCCACCGGCAGGCTCTCCTCCACCGAGCCGAACCTGCAGAACATCCCGATCCGCACCGAGGAGGGCCGCCGCATCCGCGACGCCTTCGTGGTCGGCGAGGGCTACACCGATCTGATGACCGCGGACTACAGCCAGATCGAGATGCGGATCATGGCGCACCTGTCCGAGGACGCGGCGCTGATCGAGTCCTTCCAGTCCGGGTTCGACTTCCACGCCGCCACCGCGGCGAAGGTGTTCGGGGTGGAGCCCGGTGAGGTGACCGGGGCGCAGCGGGCCAAGATCAAGGCGATGAACTACGGGCTGGCCTACGGGTTGTCGGCCTACGGCCTGTCCGCGCAGCTGCGCATCTCCACCGAAGAGGCGCGCGGGCTGATGGACGACTACTTCGCCGGCTTCGGCGGGGTGCGCGACTACCTGCAGTCGGTGGTGACCGAGGCGAGCAAGGTCGGCTACACCGAAACGATCTTCGGCCGCCGCCGCTACCTGCCCGACCTCAACAGCGACAACCGCCAGCGCCGCGAGATGGCCGAGCGGATGGCGCTCAACGCCCCGATCCAGGGCAGCGCGGCCGACATCATCAAGGTCGCCATGCTCAACGTGCACCGCGGCCTGACCGAGGCGAAGCTGCGCAGCCGGGTACTGCTCCAGGTGCACGACGAACTGGTGCTCGAAGTCGCCGAAGGCGAACACGACGAGCTGGAAGCCCTGGTGCGCAAGGAGATGGGGGCGGCGTACAAACTCGCCGTGCCGCTGGAGGTCTCTGTTGGTTACGGCCGCTCTTGGAACGAAGCCGCGCACTGAATTTTTTGCCCCGCCTTCGGCGGGGCGGCGAGGTCGCTTTTGAGCCGGTGACTGAGGTGGGCACCGCTCCGGCCCTGGGGGGCCGAATCGGCGCCCACCTCAGTCACCGGCGCGACCTCGCGTGGGGTGCAGTGGGGAGTTGGTTTGGAGGTGTTGGCTCCGCTTTGGGTGGGGTGGTGGGGTCGCTTTGGAGTCGGTGGTTGGGGTGGGTACCGCTCCGGCCCTGGGGGGCCGAATCGGCGCCCACCTCAGTCACCGGCGTGACCTCGCGTGGGGTGGAGTGGGGGAGTTGGTTTGGAGGTGTTGGCTCCGCTTTGGGTGGGGTGGTGGGGTCGCTTTGGAGTTGGTGGTTGGGGTGGGTATCGCTCCGGGCCTGGGGGTGGATCGGTGTCCACTTCAGTTGTCGGCGTGACCTCGCGTGGGGGTGGAGTGGGGGAGCTGGTTCGGAGGCGTTGGCTCACCTGTGGTGCGACCTCGTGCGGAGGCGAAGGAGGGGCAGGGCGTGGCCGGGGTTGAGGCGTTGGCTCATTTGCGGCGGGCCAAGGACTGGATCGACGTGCACTACGCCGAGCCGGTTGACACCGGCCAACTCGCCGGGGTGGCGGGCTGGTCCCGCGAGCACTTCATCCGCTCCTTCGCCGCCGCGTTCGGGGAGACGCCCGGGGCCTACCTGGCCCGGCGGCGGATCGAGCGCGCCAAGGACCTGCTCCGCTCGGCCAACCTGACGGTCACCGAGGTGTGCCTGCTGGTGGGCTACTCCAGCCTCGGCACGTTCAGCCGCCGCTTCACCGAGATCACCGGCCTGAGCCCGACGGCGTACCGCGAAGGCACCCGCGGGGCGCCGCCGATCCCCGGCTGCTACGTGCTGATGTGGAACAGGCCGGCACCGTTCGCGGAAAGGTCATCACTTCCGGATAAGCCCGGCGGCGGCACGGCGGGATAGCGTCGCCGCAGCGCTGGAAGAACGGGAGCGGAAAATGATCAGGAACCTGTCGCACGCCGGCCTCTACGTCCTCGACTACGACTCGGCCAAGGAGTTCTACACCACCAAGCTCGGCTTCGAGGTGCGCCAGGACGTGCGCATGGACGGGCGCTTCCGGTGGCTGACCGTCGGCCTGCCGGGGCAGCCGGGGCTCGAGTTCACCCTGATGGAACCCGGCCCGCCGCAACACGACCCGGACACCGAGAAGCAGTTGCGCGAGCTGATCGCCAAGGGCGTGCTGGGCATGGGTGTGTTCGAAACCGAGGACTGCCGCGCCACCTTCGAAGCGCTGTCCGCGCGCGGGGTCGATTTCCTCCAGGAACCGGCTGACCGACCGTACGGAGTGGAGTGTGTGTTCCGCGACGATTCCGGGAACTGGTTCAGCCTCACCGAGCGGCGCGAGTTCGACCCGGGGCAGGGGTGGGGGCGCTGTGTGGACGGTTGAGCGCGTTCGGCCCAACCGGACAAGCCTTTCGCCGGACGGCGAGGTCGGCCGCACCCGAGTAGCGTGGCTGCCATGGTGCTGAGGAAGGCGCTCATCCTTGGTGGCACCGGCATGCTGGCCGGCGTCGCCGAAGCCCTCACCGCGGACGGCTGGCTGGTGGTCCTGCCGAGCAGGCGCTACAGCCCGGTCGGCCGCCGTCCACCCGAACCGGGCGTCGCCGCCCGGTTGTCGATGGGCGGGCGCGGGCACCGCCCGCAGGGCGGCACGGCGACGCTGGGCCGGGCCATCTGGGTCGAAGCGCAGTGGGAACGGCCACGCGAACTGGCGAAGAAGGCGGAGGAGGCGCTCGGCGGGCCGGCGGACCTGCTGGTGGCCTGGGTGCACGACTCATACCGCCGCGCGGTGATGGGGGTGGTGGAGCCCTTGCTGCGCCCCGAAGCGCCGGTGGTGGAGGTGCGGGAGGCCGCGTCGGTCCGGGCGGGGGAGCCGGAGTCGGTGCTCGCCGCCCACCCCACCCAGCAGGTGCGCCTCGGCGCGATCTCGGAGCAGACCGGCAGGCCGCTCAACCACGCGGAGATCGCCGCCGGCGTGCTCGAAGCCGTCGGCCGGGCGCTGGAGGACAAGCCCTCGCTGGTGCACCAGATCGGGCACAACCGCCCGTACGTGCGCTGACCCGGCTTTCAGCGGGCGAGGCCGCGGATCAGCACCATCACCGACTCGCGGACCTCGGCCCGGCTGCGCTGCCGCTGGAACACCTGCCAGTCCAGCGCGACCACCAGCAGCGTGCCGAACAACCCGGCCGCCGCGGTGGGGATCTGCACGCCGTCGGGCAGCCGTCCCGCGTCGGCGACGCGTTGCAGCTGTTCCTTGACGATGGAGATGATCTCCTCGCGCAGCAGTGACAGCGTTTCGTGCCACTGACCAGGCGTCCGCCACATCTCGCTGACCAGGATCTGCGAGAACCCCGGGTACTCGGCGATGAACCGCAGCGCGCTGTCCACCTGCGACTCCAGCACCTCGACCGGGTCGGCAGGAGCAGCCGGGGAAGCCGCCGCCCGCAGCCGGTCGGCGAGCTGGCCGACGCCGTAGCGCAGCAGCGCGTCGATCAGCCCGTCCTTGCTGCCGAAGTTGTAGTAGACGGTGCCCTTGGCCACCCCGGCCTCGGCGGCGATCTCGTCCACGGTCAGCCCGACCAGCCCGCGATCGGTGGCCAGCTTCAGCGTGGCCTCGAACAGCCTGCGCCGGGTGGCGTCGGCGCGGGCGCTCACAGGCTCAGTTCCGGCTTGAGCTGCGAGACCGTCCACACGCGACGCTTGCGGGCCGCGTACGCCGACACCGCCAGCGCACCGAGCAGGTAGGCCACCAGCACCCCCACGTCCCCGAGGATCCGCAGCGAGGCCCCACTGTAGAGCAGGTGGCGGAACCCGTCGATGGCGTACCCCATCGGCAGCACGAGGTGCAACGGGTACAGCGCGTCCGGAATGGTCTGCCACGGGAAGGTGCCGCCCGCGCTGACCAGCTGCAGCACCAGCAGCACCAGGCCGAGGAACTTGCCGACCGCGCCGAACAGCGCGTTCAGCGCGTGCACGATCGCGGTGAACGACAGCGAGACCAGCACGGCGAAGCCGATCGCCCCCAGCGGGTGGGCCACGTGGATGCCGACCAGCCAGGTCACCGCGCCGAACAGCACGAGCACCTGCGCGACGCCGAGCAGCGCGGAAGCCAGCCAGCCGCCGAGGGCCACCCGCACCGGGGACGCGCCGGCGGTCAGCGCCCGGGTGGACAGCGGCCGCAGCAGCAGGAACAACACGAACGCGCCGATCCAGGTGGCCAGCGAGATGAAGAACGGCGCCAGGCCCGCGCCGTAGGTGCCTGCCGACGCCACGCCGACCGAGTTCACCGCGACCGGGTCGGCGATGGTGTTCGCGGTGGCTTGGCGGGTGGGGTCGTCGGGGTTGGGGATCTCCTTCAGCCCGGCACCGAGGCCGTCGCGCAGCTGGTTCGCGCCGTCACGCAGCTGCGTGCTGCCCTTGAGCGCGTCCTGCTCCCCGGTGGCCAGCTTCGCCGAGCCGTCGACGAGCTGCTGCGCGCCGTCGGCGGCCTTGCCGATGCCCTCGGCCAGGGTCGGCGCCGAGGCGGCCAGCTGCGCCGCGCCCTCGGACACCTGGCGCGCGCCGTCGGCGAGCTTGGTCAGGTCGCTGTTCGCCTGCTGGATCTTGGTGTTCGCCTCGTCGACCGGCTGGCGCAGCTGGCCGAGCACGCTCAGCGCGTGCTGCACCTCGTCCTCGCCGAGCCCGCCGTCGCGCAGCGCCTGCGCCAGCTTGCCGTTGGTTTCGTCCAGGGACTCCTGCAGGTCGCTGGAGGCACCGGCGGCCACCTGCGCGGCCGAGGCGACCTTCGCGTTGCCCGCGGCGACCTGGCTGGCGCCGTCGGCGAGCTGCTGGGACTTCGACGGCAGCTGCGCGGTGCTGTCGCGCAGCGTGCCGAGCCCGGTGGACAGCTTCGTGCTGCCGGTGGAGAGCTGGCTGGCGCCGTCGGCCAGCTGCTGCTGCCCGGTGACCAGCTGCCCGGCCCCGTCGGCGAGCTGGTTCGCCCCGCGCGAGGCTTCCTCGATCTTGCCGTAGATGGTGGAGAAGCCGACCAGGAACCGGTCCGCCGCCTCGCTGCCGACCTTCTCCGCGATGGTCGAGCGCACCTGCTCGGCCACCTGGTCGGCGATGGTGCCCGCGAGGTAGTTGTTGGCGTCGTTGGTGGTCAGCGTGATGGTGGCCTGCTGCGGCTGGAAGTTGCCGGTGGACAGCAGTGCGGTGGAGAACTCGCGCGGAATGGTGATGGCGAAGGAGTACCGGTCGTCGCGGACGCCGTTCTGGGCCTCCTCCGCGGACACCTCGTGCCACTGGAAGGTGCCCGAGCCGACCAGCTCGTCGGTCACCTCGCGGCCGACGTTGCGCTGGGTGCCTTCGCTGTCGGTGGCGCCGGTGTCGGCGGTGACCACCGCGGCGGGCAGCTTGTTGAGCCTGCCGTACGGGTCGTAGTTCGCGTAGAGGTAGAAGGAGGCGTAGAGCAGCGGGACCAGCACCAGCGCCAGCATCGCCAGCTTGGGCAGCTTCCCGGCGGTCAGCCTCCGCAGTTCGTTGAGGGCGATCCGGACGCTGCTCACCGCTGTTCTCCTTCTTCGGTTTCCGCCGGTGCTCCCGACTCGGGCAGCGGCGCGCACTGCTGCGGTTCGGGTTGCTCCAGCGCCCCGGCCCGCGCCGGCGGGAACGGCAGCGCCGAGATCGGCGTGGTCCCGCTCAGCACGACCACCGCCAGGCCGCGTTCGGCGTGTTCGCGGGCCAGCGACGACCAGCTGCCGACGTCGCTGGTGTGCCGGTCGGGCGTGTCGAGCACGAGCAGTTCGACGCCCTCGCGGCTCGCGGCGAGCGTGCTCAGCAGCCGGGTGCGCAGGGCCGGTTCGAGGTTTTCGAAGCGGGTGCTGGCGAACGGCCCGGCGTCGTGCGCGGCCAGCCACCGCCGCACGTCCTCCTTGGCCGACGGCTTGCGCGCCAGTGCCAGTTCCTCGCCGACGACCACGCTCAGGCTCAGCGCGCCGTCCGGCTCGCTCACCCCTGGCGCGTCCACCACCGCCGAACTCCCGCGCAGCCCGCCGCCGGTGCCGATCACCGTGCCGGTGGCCGGTTTGAACCGCCCGGCCAGCGCCAGCCCGAACGCGGTCAGCCCGGCGCCCGGTTCGCCGTGCAGCACCACCAGCTGCCCGGTGCCGACGGTCAGCGAGGTGGGCGGCAACAAGGTGCCGTGCGGTCCGGTGACGGACACGCGATCGGCGTGGACCTGCACGGGGAGCTCCTCGGAATTGAACTGACTGGTCAGTTCAAAAGTAAGCCTGGAGCTGGGCGCTAGCAAGCCGAACCAGCCACAACACCCCGGTCGAGTGACTACCGCAACAGCGAAGCCGGGCGAACCTCCCAGATCGTCCGGTGCGGGCGGTAGCCCCGCCGGTGCCAGAACACCGAGGCCAGCGGATTGGGCGGGTGGTAGTAGAGGTAGGTGCCGGTCGCACCGCGCTCGCGGAAGTACGCGTGCGCCGTCTCGGCCAGTGCGCGACCCAGACCGCGCCCGCGCAGTTCCCGCGCCGTGCCGACGTTGTTCAGGTACCCCCAGCTGCCCAGCGGCAGCAGTTCGGCGGCCCCGGAGCCGGTCGTGACGTCCACCCACGAGCAGTCGGCGAGCCCGGCCACGGTGCCGCCGACCTCGGCCACCCAGACCGTGCCGGTGTCCCGGGCCAGCTTGGCGCGCAGCCGCGGGGCGAGCAGTTCGGCGGTGTTGTCCCGCCGCGGCAGCGCGACCAGCGCGGCGTACTCGAAGATCTCCAGCGCCAGGTGCAGCACGGCGTCGAAGTCGTCATGGCGCGCCTGGCGGATCGTCACACCGGGGACCTCGGCCGGCTCCGGCGGGCCGGTGCGCACCGCCAGCGCGGTCACCGGGGACAGCCCGTGGTCCAGGAAGGCCCGGATCGCCTCGGCGTCGTGGCTCGGCCAGGTCACCACGCACGCCGAGTCCTCGCCGGGCGACTCGCGGTCCAGTTCCGCGCGCCACGCCCGGAGCAGCGCGTCCATGCCCTCGGTACCGGCCGAGCCGATCTCCGGGAACAGCCGCCACACCCGCGCGGCCGACCACAGCAGTTCCACGTCGCCGGGTGCGTGCTGCTCCCGGCGCAGGACGGCGGAGACCCGCTCGCCGGCGGCGGTCACCGCGTGCAGTTCGGTCATGCCCTCATCTCTCCGGCCGGGGTCACGTCCCAGATGGTCCACAGTGGACGATAACCCTGCCGGTGCCAGAACACCGACGAGAGCGGGTTGCAGGGGTTGTAGAACAGGAAGGTGCCGCGCACGCCGGAGGACAGCAGCGCCCGGTGCGCCACGTCCAGCATCGCCCGGCCGACCCCGGTGCCGCGGGCGTGCTCGGCGACCGAAGCGGTGGCGACGTACCCCCAGCGCCCGCCGGGCAGCCGGTGCGCCAGTGGCCCGCCCGCCGCCGGGATCAGGCAGCGGGTGCTCACCATGCCCACCGCCAGCCCGTCCGCCTCGGCGAGCCAGACCCGGCCCTCCACCAGCAGCCGGCGCAGCCCCGGTTCGAGCAGCGCGGCGGCGCCGCCGTGCGGGGTGGCGGTGCCGACCAGCGCGGCGTAACGCAGTTCGGCGACCTCCAGCGCGAGCAGTTCCTCCAGGTCACCCGGCCCGGCCGGGCGCACGACGAGGCCGGGGCGGCGGTGCGGGACGGCCGGGGCGGGCGCGGTGCGCACGCCGATCGCCGTGCGGGGCAGGAAACCGTGCCGCGGCAGCGCGCCCGCCACCGCCAGGTCGAGGCTGGGCCAGGCCAGCACGCACGCCGAGTCCGGGCCGGGCCGCTCGGCACGCAGGCGCAACCGGACCGCGGGCAGCAGCGCCCGCAGGCCCGCCACGTCACCGGCGGCGAGCAGCGGGGTGATCTCCCAGCTCAGCGCGGGGGAGAAGAGCCGCTCGACGGCACCGGCGGGCAGCTTGCTCCGGTACAGCACCGCGGCGACCTGCCTGCCCTGTCCCGGCACCCGGGCGTGGACGCGCTCACCCGCCGGGGCGCTCGGCTCCGGCAGCAGCGGGTCCAGCCCGGCGAAGCTCAACCCGGCTTCCGGGTCCGGAAGATCGCCGTGCCGGGGAAGAGCTTGCCGCGCAGCGGGCTCCACTGGCCCCAGGTGCGGGTGTGCCCCGCCGGCCACTCGGGTTCGAGCAGGTCGAACAGCTCGAACCCGGCTCCGCTCAGGGCGCGGACGTAGTCGCCGAGCGTGCGGTGGTACTCCACATAGGTCGCCGTGCCACCACCGTCCACTTCGACGTACGGGGTGCGGTCGAAGTACGGCTGCGTGGCGGTCAGCCCGGCGGGACCGGGGTCGTCCGGGAAGATCCACCGCATCGGGTGGGTGACCGCGAACACCCAGGGCGCGCCCGGCCGCAGCACGCGGTGCACCTCGGCGAACACCCGGTCCAGCGAGGGCACGAACGGCAGCGCGCCGAAGGCCGAGCAGGCGGCGTCGAAAGCGGCGTCGGCCAGCGGCAGGTACTCGGCGTTGGCCTGGACCAGCGGCACCTCGATGCCGGTGCGCGCGGCGGCCTCGCGGGCGTGGTGCAGCATGCCCGCCGACAGGTCCAGCCCCACGGCGCGCGCGCCGCGGGCGGCGAGCCAGCGGGAGCACGGGGCCGAACCGCAGCCGACCTCCAGTACCCGGCGGCCGTCCACCGGGCCGAGCAGGCCCAGGTCGGCTTCACGCAGTCCCTCGGGGCACCAGAGGAAATCGGCTTCGCCGAGGAACTCGCCGTGGGTGGCGAGGTAGTCGTCGGCGTCGGCGTCCCACCAGGCCAGGTTGGCCGCGGCGGCTTCGGCCGAGCCCACTTCGCGGTGGGCGACGGCGGCGGTGCCGAGGCGTTCTTCGGCGCGGGCGTGGCGGTCGGCGGGCGGGTCGGCTGGCGGGTCGGCTGGCGGGGAGGTCACCGTGTCATCCTCCCGCAGGTGCCATAGCTGACGACGTGTGTGGACCCTGTTTGTGCCGCGCCCGGTGGGCCGCGTACGATACTCACTAGCGCAGTGGGTTCGCGCTACCTCTCCCTCCGGCGTCGAGCTGGGGTCCGGGTCGCGCACCGCCGTCGGTGATGCACGTGGCCGATCTCTTCGGGAACGCAGCAGAATCGCTCTTCGGCAGCCCGGTGCGCGCGCAAACAGCAAACCTACTATCCCCAAGCCGTTACCGGAGCAACCCGCCTAATGACCATCGACACCGCCACCGCCCCGACTGCGTCCACCCCGCAGCAAGTCGCCATCAACGACATCGGGTCGGAGGAAGACTTCCTCGCCGCGATCGACAAGACGATCAAGTACTTCAACGATGGCGACATCGTCGAAGGCACCATCGTCAAGGTCGACCGCGACGAAGTGCTGCTCGACATCGGGTACAAGACCGAGGGCGTCATCCCCTCGCGTGAGCTGTCCATCAAGCACGATGTCGACCCGGCCGAGGTGGTCACCGTCGGCGACGAGGTCGAGGCCCTGGTCCTCCAGAAGGAGGACAAGGAAGGCCGCCTGATCCTCTCCAAGAAGCGTGCGCAGTACGAGCGCGCCTGGGGCACCATCGAGGAGCTCAAGGAGAAGGACGAGCCGGTCAAGGGCACCGTCATCGAGGTGGTCAAGGGCGGCCTGATCCTGGACATCGGCCTGCGCGGCTTCCTGCCCGCGTCGCTGGTCGAGATGCGCCGCGTGCGCGACCTGCAGCCCTACGTCGGCCGCGAGCTCGAGGCGAAGATCATCGAGCTGGACAAGAACCGCAACAACGTGGTCCTGTCCCGCCGCGCCTACCTGGAGCAGACCCAGTCCGAGGTGCGCAGCGAGTTCCTCAACGCGCTCGCCAAGGGCCAGGTCCGCAAGGGCGTCGTGTCCTCCATCGTCAACTTCGGTGCCTTCGTGGACCTGGGTGGCGTCGACGGCCTGGTGCACGTCTCCGAGCTGTCCTGGAAGCACATCGACCACCCGTCCGAGGTGGTCGAGGTCGGCCAGGAGGTCACCGTCGAGGTGCTCGACGTGGACATGGACCGCGAGCGCGTGTCCCTGTCGCTGAAGGCCACCCAGGAAGACCCGTGGCGCCAGTTCGCCCGCACCCACGCGATCGGCCAGATCGTGCCGGGCAAGGTCACCAAGCTGGTCCCGTTCGGTGCGTTCGTGCGCGTCGAGGAGGGCATCGAGGGCCTGGTGCACATCTCCGAGCTGGCCGAGCGCCACGTGGAGATCCCGGAGCAGGTCGTGCAGGTCAACGGCGACGTGATGGTCAAGGTCATCGACATCGACCTGGAGCGCCGCCGCATCTCGCTGTCGCTGAAGCAGGCCAACGAGGGCTTCACCACCGAGTCCGAGTTCGACCCGACGCAGTACGGCATGGCCGCCGAGTACGACGAGCAGGGGAACTACATCTACCCCGAGGGCTTCGACCCGGACACCCAGGAATGGCAGGAAGGCTTCGACAAGCAGCGTGAGGAGTGGGAGCGGCAGTACGCCGAGGCCCACACCCGCTACGAGGCGCACATGAAGCAGATCGCCAAGGCCGCCGAGCAGGACGCCGAGGCCGCCGCCAACGCGGCGACCGGGGTGGACCCGTCGGGCGGGGAGCAGAGCTACACCTCCGCTCCGGCCGACTCCGGCTCGAAGAGCAGCGGTGGCACCCTCGCCTCCGACGAGCAGCTCGCGGCGCTCCGCGAGAAGCTGTCCGGCGGCGCGTGAGCCACGCCTGAACCACACCGCACCCCGGGACCCGCTTCGGGGTCCCGGGGTGCGGTGCTTTCCGGGCTCAGTCGAGCACGGCGGTGGCTTCGATCTCGATCATCAGATCGGGTTCGGCCAGTGAAGCCACGCCGATGCCGGTCAGCGGTGCCGACGGCGTGACGCCCAGCTTCTCCGCCGCCCTGGCGAGACCTTGGGCGAACAGCGGCATCTTGTCCTCGGTCCAGTCGACGACGTAGAGGGTCAGCTTCGCCACGTCGCCGAACGTGGCACCGACCTCGGCCAGCGCGGTACCCAGGTTCAGGTAGCACTGTTCGACCTGCGCGGCGAAATCGCCTTCGCCGACCTTGCCCCCGTCGGCGTCGCGGGCGACCTGGCCGGCGATGAACACCAGTTTCGAGCCGGTGGCCACCGACACCTGGCGGTAGAGGTCGACCTTCGGCAGGCCGTCGGGATTGACCAGGGTGATCATGCGAAACGCTCCTCGGCAGTGGGTGGGCTCCAACCATAGCATTGCTATGCTATGTATTCTGGGCCGATGGCCAGGACGAAGGACCCCGCGGTCCGCACCCTGCTGCTCGAGCGGGCGGCGCAGCTGCTGCGCACCCGCGAGCCGGTCACCCTGCGCTCGCTGGTGGCGGGTACGCCGGTGTCGACCATGGCCGTCTACACCCACTTCGGCGGCATGGACGGGCTGTGGCAGGCGCTGCGGCAGGAGGGCTTCACCCGGCTGGCGGCCCGGCTCGCCACCGTCGGAGTGTCCGCGGACCCGGTGCGGGACCTGACCGCGCTGGTCGCCGCCTACCTGGGGAACGCGCTGGACCACCCCGACCTGTACCGGGTCATGTTCGACGCGGGCTTCGAACTCGAGGACGCCAAGGCCGCGGACGACACGCTGGAGCACCTGGTGCAGGCCGCCGCCCGGGGCAGGCACGCGGGCCGCTTCCGGGACACCACGGTGCCGCTCGACCTGGCGACGCAGAGCTGGGCCATCGGCCACGGCCTGGTCTCCCTGGTCGCCACCGGGCCGCTGCCGCGCGAGAAGCTCGATTTCGGCCCCCCGATGCTGACCGCCTTGTTCGTCGGCGCCGGTGACGAGCCGGACCGGTGCCGCGATTCCGTGGCACGCGGATGGCGGCTGCCTGCTTCCTGATGGTGGGGAGTTCGCCTGTCCCGCGGTGCGCATTGGTGTGCGTACCGTGACGAATCCGGTGGACCCGGCCCCGCTCCGGGGTGATACTCGGGCGTGACGCCGGATTTCCGGTGGTCGCACCCGCACCGATGGTGCCGCGGGTTGTCGGATCTTCGAGGCCGCTGATTCGGGGTGGGTGGATGACTGTCGGCGTGCGGGTGCTCGGTGAACTCGAAGTGGTGCGCGACGGCCTGGTGGTCACGCCGTCGCAGCCGAAGGTGCGCCAGCTGCTCGCGTTGCTCGCGGTGAACTGGAACAAGGTGGTCCGCACCGAGCAGCTGCGGGAGGAGCTGTGGGCGGGCAGCCCGCCGCCGAAGGCCAGCACCACGCTCCAGGTCTACGTCTCCAACATCCGCCGCATGCTCGCCGGGGAACCGCGCTCGGCGAGCGGGACCGTGGTGCACCGCCCCCGCGTCGGCTACGCCCTCAACCTCCCGGAGCACACGCTCGACATCGCGCGCTTCGCCGGACTGGCGCGGTCCGGCCGCGCCGACCTCGACGCCGGACGGTTCGAAGAGGCGTCGGCCGCGCTGCGCGGCGCGCTGGGGGAATGGCGCGGCGGCCCGCTCTGCGACCTCGACCCCGGTGGGGTGCTCGCCCAGCACGTGGCCCGGCTGCGACAGGAACGCGCGGCCGTGCTGGAGCAGCGCATCGAGGTCGACCTGGTGCTGGGGCGCCACCTCGACCTGCTCGGCGAACTCCGGGCGCTGGTGCAGGAGTACCCGGCGCACGAGGGCCTGCACGCCAAGCTGATGCTGGCGCTGGACCGCTCGGGGATGCGGTCCGAGGCGCTGGCGGTGTTCCAGCGGTTGCGCGCCAGCCTGGTCGAGCAGCTGGGACTGGAGCCGAGCGCGTCGACCCGGCGGCTGCACCAGGACCTGCTCGCCGGGGAGAGCAAACCGGACCAGCCGCCGGGCACCGGTTCGGTGCGGCGGGCCACGTCCTGGTGGCACCCGCCCGCGCAGCTGCTGCCCGACCCGGTGGAGGTGGTCGGCCGGGACGCCGAGGTCGAGCGGATCACCGGTGAGCTGCGGGGTGCGTCGAAGCTGACCGTGGTGACCGTGGCCGGTGGGCCGGGCGTGGGCACCTCCACGCTCTGCGCGCACGTGGCGAACCGGGTGCGGGAGTCGTTTCCGGACGGTCAGGTGTACGCGGACCTGCTGGCGCACGAGTCGACGGCGGAGGTGCTGGCCGGGTTCCTGCGGGCGATCCGGGGCCCGGACTGCCGGCTGCCCGCGAGCGAGCGGGAACGCGCGGACCTGTTCCGCAGCTGGACCGCGCGCCGCCGGATGCTGGTGGTGCTGGACAACGTGACCACCGCCGGCGGGCTGGACCGGCTGCTGCCCGGCGGGGAGGGCAGCGCGGTGCTGGCCGGGTGCCGCCGCCGCATCGCCGCCCCGGCGGGGGTACCGGTGACGCTGCGGCCGCTGTCCGGGGAAGACTCGGTGCGGTTGCTGGGTTCGATGATCGGCACGCGGGTGGACCGCGAGCCGGGCGCCGCCGTCGAACTGGCCGGGCTGTGCGGCGGCCTGCCCGCGGCGCTGCTCGGCGCCGCCACCCGGCTCGCGCTGCGGCCGCACTGGTCGATCTCGCGCATGGTGCACCGCCTGCACCCACCGGGGGAGCGGCTCGGCGAGCTGACCGCGGGGCGGCTCGACCTGCTGGCCAGCGTGGAACGCACCGCCGCGTTGCTGGACCCCGCCCAGGCCGACGCCTTCCAGCGGTTCGCCGGCCTGTTCTCCCCGGTGGTTTCGGTGCCGGAGTTCGCCAGGGCCTGCCTGCTCGGCGAGCGGGAGGCGGAGTCACGGCTGGAGCAGCTGGTCGAACTGCAACTGGTGGAGGTCGAGGAGAACCGGCCGCAACCGGGGACGGGGTACTTCGGCTACCGGATGCACCCCCTGATCCGGCTGGCGGCTTTGGCGATCGGGGAACGGGGGCAACAGTCGTTGCGCGCCACGATCCGGTAGGGGTGCCGGGCGGTCGTGCCTCAATTCGATTCCTCCGGCGCGAAGCCGAGCACCCCCCACGGCCGGTCGCCGACCGCGGCCTCGGTGCGTTCGAGCAAGGTCGCGGTTCTGGTCACGGCCCGACAGGGCCAGCGCGACGAACGGCAGCGCCCCGGCGGCGAACTTTGGCGCGAGAAGGCCCTCCTACCCGACTTCCAGGGTCAGCCCGGCACGCCGGACGCACCTGCCTGAGCGGCCGCGGCGGTGAGCCGGGCGCGGGGAACCACGCGGGCCGAGCGCGAGAACGAGGTCGGCCGCCGATCGTCGCTTGACCGAATCCACCGTACTTCCAAGCCCGGTGGAAACGCTGGATATCCCCGTGGCAACAGTTCGTGAATCCGGACAGTGAACCGATTACGCCGAGAACCGCTCGTCCAGGCCGCGGGTGATGGCGTGCACCCCAGCCCGGTAGACCTCTTCACGGGCGGTTTCGGCAGGCGAAACGAACCAGCCCGGCAGCGGGGTCCGCTGGGCGTTGGTCAGCTCCACGCTGATCAGCCCGTGCATCGTGGTCCACAGGAGATAGGCGTAGGTGCGGCCGTCCTCATCGGACACCCCCGGCGGGGTCGCGCGGTCGAGGACGGTGGTGAAGGTGGAGCGCAGCACGCTCTGCCGCAGCTCCGGATCCGGGTCGAAGTCGGCGACCGGGCGCTCGAACATGAACGCGTAGCGGGCCGGGTTCTCCAGCGCGAACCGGCGGTAGGCCAGCGCCAGCTCCAGCACGTCCCGCCCGCGGTCGCCGGTGCGGGGCGGCAGCGTGGCGAACTCCGCGGCGAGCTGCTCGAAAGCGCGTTCGTAGAGGGCGTCGAGCACCCCGGCCCGGCCGCCGAAGCGGCTGTAGACCCCGATGGTGGAGGAGCCGGCGGCCACGGCGAGGTTGCGCACGGTCAGCCCGGCCACGCCCTGCTCGGCCAGCACCCGGATGGCGGCGCGCAGGAAGCGTTCCCTGGTCTCGGCCGCCGATCGCGCCGCGCCGTCCCGTGCCGCCATGCTTTCCCCGTTTCCTCGGCGCCCGGGGAAACATACTTCATCAGGTGGTCGCCGGTGCCCACCTGCGGTCGATGGTCGCGGCCGCCCTGGCACGGCGTTTCAGCCCGGCCAGGCTGTGCTTCGCGGGTACGAGCAGGGCGGTCAGCCAGGTGCGGCGGTACTCCACCAGCGCCTGGGCCACCGGGCGATGCCGGAGGCAATGCACCAGGCCCGGGGTTCCGAGCCGGTGCCTTCCGACGTGCTTGCTCGCGGGCATCGTTCCTCCGTGAATCGATCACCGGCACCGTACGCAGCTCGTCGGGAAACGCGACGCCGACGCGCGGCGGTTCACCCACATCGGTTCGGTAACGACCACTGAAAGTGGGGCTCCGGGTCCGGACTGGTTGAATGCGGCCATGCTGCGCGTGGGGCTGACCGGCGGGATCGGGGCGGGCAAGTCGACGGTGGCGACCCGGCTCGCCGAGCACGGGGCGCTGGTGATCGACGCCGACCGGATCGCCAGGGAAGTGGTCGAGCCGGGCACCGACGGCCTGGCCGAGGTGGTGGCCGCCTTCGGTGAGGACGTGCTGGCCGCGGACGGCACGCTGAACCGGCCCGCGCTGGCCGCCAAGGCGTTCGCCGACGAGGAGTCCCGGCGGCGGCTCAACGCGATCGTGCACCCGCGGGTGGGTGCGCGGACCGCGGAGCTGATGGGCCAGGCCGCCGCCGACGGCATCGTGGTGCACGACGTGCCGCTGCTGGTGGAGAACGGCCTGGCCCCGCACTACCACCTGGTGCTGGTGGTCGACGCCGACCCCGAGGTCCGGGTGCGGCGGCTGGTGGAGTCCCGCGGCATGGCCGAGCCGGACGCCCGCGCGCGGATCGCCGCGCAGGCGAGCACCGAGCAGCGCCGCCTGGTCGCCGACGTCTGGCTGGACAACGGCGGGGCGCCGGACATCGTGCTGTCCGAAGTGGACGCGCTGTGGGCGGACCGGATCGTGCCGTACGAGGCGAACGTCCGCCTCCGGCGCAGCCGTCCGCTGCCGTCGCTCAAGCCGGTGCCCCGCGACGAGACCTGGCCGGTGCAGGCCGAGCGGGTGATCGCGCGCCTGCGCGCGGCGGTCGGGGACAAGGGGGAGAACTTCGAGCACATCGGCCCGACGGCTGACGCGGTGCCGGAGGCCCCCGATGTGCTCGACCTGCGCCTGACCACGAACGGCGACGTGGCCGAGGAACTGGCGAACGCGGGTTTCCCGCGGGACCCGGAGGACCCGCCGGGGTTGCACCGGGGCGCGGACCCGGGGCGCCCGGTCACGGTCACCGTGGTGACCAAGGCGGTTCCGTAGGCGATCGCCATGTGCTTTGGCCGCCGCCGAGGCTTCCTCGCCGTGGTGACCAAGCGGCGCCCGTAAGCCCCCGCGTGCGCCGCTCTGTTTCGAGAGCGGTGCTCGCGGAACGGAGCGTCTGACCGGCGTGGCATCTCGGGTGGTTACGTCAGGTCGCTGGTCGGGTTCGTTGTGGTGATCAGGCATGGTTGGCAGGGCAACGTCGCGGCTTCGGGGCCTCCTCGTGGTGAGGTGGGCGGGTTGCGCCTGTCGGCTCCGGCGTGCGCTGCTCCGTTTCGAGAGCGGTGCTCGCGAAACGGAGCGTCTGACCGGCGTGGCATCTCGGGTGGTTACGTCAGGTCACTGGTCGGGTTCGTTGTGGTGATCAGGCATGGTTGGCAGGGCAACGTCGCGGCTTCGGGGCCTCCTTGTGGTAAGGTGGGTGGGTTACGCTCGTAGGCTCCGGTGTGTGCTGGCCTGTTTCGAGAGCGGTGCTCTCGAAACGGAGCACGTGGCTGGCGCCATATTTCCGCGGCCACGTCAGGTCACCCGGTCAGGCTCGCCGTGGTGAGCAGGCGGCGCCTGTTGGCCGCGCCGCTGTTGGGCCAGGTCGCCGTGGTGAGCAAGCCGCGTCCGCAAGTCTCGGCGCGGCTCCCGGTCACCGTGGTGAGCAGGTCTGGTTCGCAAGCCAGCCGCGGTCTGCGGGCATCTTCATCGTGAGGTGCCAGGCGTGCGCTGCTCTGTTTCGAGAGCACCGCTCTCGAAACAGGGCACCTGATCAGCGCGGCACCCGGCAGCCACTCCAGGTCGCCAGGTCACCCCCGTCGCGGGGTGAGCAGGCCGCGTTCGTACGCCACCGCCACCGCTGCCGCCCGGTCCTTCACGCCCAGTTTCGCGTAGGCGTGCAGCAGGTGCGTCTTGACCGTGGCCTCGCTGATGAACAGCTTCGCCGCCGCCTCCTTGTTGGTGGAGCCGCGCGCGATCAGGCCCAGCACCTCCAGCTCGCGCCCGCTCAGCGGCTCCTTCGCCGGCGCCCGCATCTGCGCCATCATCCGGCTGGCCACCGCGGGGGAGAGCACGGACTCACCCCTGGCCGCCGCCCGCACCCCCCGGAACAGGTCGTCGCGCGGGGAGTCCTTGAGCAGGTAGCCGGTGGCCCCGGCCTCGATCGCGGGCAGCACGTCCGAATCGGTGTCGTAGGTGGTCAGCACCAGCACCTTGGCCGGATTGCCCCGCCTGCCCAGTTCGGTGATCGCGGCGATCCCGTCCATGCCGGGCATCCGCAGGTCCATCAGCACCACGTCCGGGCGCAGCCGCTCGGCCAGCTCCACCGCCCGCGCCCCGTCGGCGGCCTCGCCGAGCACCTCGAACCCGTGCTCGGCGGTGAAGATGCCACGCAGGCCGTCGCGGACCACCGGGTGGTCGTCGGTGATGAGCAGGGTGATCATCGGCCCTCCGGCGCGGTGATGGCGGGCAGGTTCACCGAGATCGCGGTGCCCCCGCCCGGTTCGGACTCCACGTGCAGCGACCCGGCCAGCCGCTCGGCGCGCTGGCGCATCCCGCTCAGCCCGTAACCACCGGGGCGCGTCCCGGCCGGGTCGAACCCGCACCCGTCGTCACGCACGTCCAGGGTCACCTGGTCCTCCATGTAGGACAGCGTCAGCCCGGCGCGGCCCGCCGCGGCGTGCTTGTCCACATTGGCCAGCGCCTCCTGGGTGATCCGCAGCAGGGTGGCCTCCACCTCCGGGTGCAGCGGGCGCACCGTGCCGGTGGTGGTGAACTCGATCGGCACCCCGCTGCGGTCGGACCAGCGGCCGGCCACCCCGCGCAGCGCGTCCGGCAGCTGCGCGGCGTCCAGCGCCTCGGGCCGCAGCGCGTGCACCGCACGGCGTGCCTCGGCGAGGTTCTCCCTGGCCAGCGCGGTGGCCAGGTCGAGGTGCCGGTCCCGATCGGCCGGCTCGTTCCGCGCGGCTTCGAGCTGGGTGATGATGCCGGTGAAGCCCTGGGCCAGGGTGTCGTGGATCTCGCGGCTGAGCCGCTGCCGCTCGTCGAGCACCCCGGCCTCCCGCGCCTGCGCCAGCAGTTGCCGGTGCAGCCCGGCGTTCTCGGTCATCGCCGCTTCCAGCTTCTTCAGCGCCTCCCGCCGCTTGACGCTCTGCTCCACCAGCTTGTCGCCCATCAGCGAGCCGCCGGCGATGGCCAGCGTCTGCACCAGCACCACCGGGACGAACACCTCGGGGCTTTCGATGAGCGCCCGCGCCGGCCCGCCCCCGGCCAGGCTGTTGATCAGCACCGAGGTGGTGAGCAGGCCGAGCAGCATCAGCCAGCCGGGGCGCAGGCGCAGCGCGTGGAAGAAGCCGACGATCAGGAACAGCAGGTAGAGCGTCTCCCTGGCCATCAGCACCCCGGCCAGCGCCAGCACCCCGGCCAGCGAGACCAGCGGCAGCCAGCGGTTGTCCGGCAGGCGCAGCCGGGGCAGCGTGTCGGTCAGCGCCACCCAGCACAGCGCCACCCCCGCCAGCACCAGCGTGGTGCGCTGGTGCTCGGCGGGCTGGGTGGAGGACGACGGCTGGATGACCACGCTGAGGCCGAGCATGACGTAGGGGAACCACAGCTCGATCCGGCGCACCCACGGCGCCCAGTGCGCAGGCGTGTCCTCGGACAACCCGGTCCAGGTCGGCCGCTCCCGCTCGCTCCCCACCGGGGCATTATCGAACAGGGTCACAGCGCCAGGTCGCGGAAGGCGGGCCACAGCTGCGGCAGCGGTGCCGACGGCCCGGTGGCCAGCCAGATCGGCGCGCCCTGGGTGAACAGCGGGACCGGTTTGCCGGTGTCGACCACCCCGGCCTGCTCGACCCGGGCGAAGTGCGCCCGCAGCACCGGGCTGTCCGCGCCCACGTAGAGCACGGTGTCCGCCGAGGCCGGTGGGGTGGCCAGCGTCCAGTACCCCCGGTTGCCGCTGTACGGCTCGGGCAGCCCGCGTTCCGGGCCGTAGTGGTCCAGCGCGGACGCCTGCCAGTACACCTGGGTGACGATCGCGGTCCGCGCCCGCTGCTCCGGCGGCAGCGACCGGTAGACCGAGGCCACGTCGTCGGCGAACTCCGGCCAGCCCCGCTCGGCCGAGGCGAACACCGGCTGCGGCAGGTCCGGGCGGGCGTCCAGCAGCGAGGCGGGCAGCACCGGCAGGGTCAGCGGCACGGCGATCAGCGCGCTGATCCCGTAGACCGGCCAGCTCGCCACCCACCGCCACCAGCGCCGCGCCGACCCCGCCTCCAGGTGCACCGCCGCGACCGCCCAGCACAGCGGGTACATGCCGGCCACGTAGTAGAAGCGGCCACCGGCCACGGCGAACACCACGGTCAGCGCGAGCGCGGTCCAGCCGAGGAACCGCAGCGACGGCGAGCGCAGCGTCCGCCACAGTCCGTAGAGGACCAGCACCGCGCCGGTCAGCACCCCGGCCGTGGCGAGCGCGACCACCGGGAAGCTCAGCGCGGTGGCCAGCTTGTCCGGGTTCTCGTCGCCGATCGCCTCGCCCATCGCCAGCTGCGGCCAGCCGTTCGCGGCCTGCCACAGCACGGTCGGCACGGCGGCGGCCACCGCGATGGCGGCGCCGAGCCACAGCTTCGGCCGGGTGAGCAGCTCACGCGGCCCGAGCCAGGCCGCGAACAGCAGCGCGAACACCCAGAACGCCGGGATCAGGAACTTGACGTTGAGCGCCAGTCCGGTGACCGGCCCGGCCCACAGCAGCAGGCCGTCGGCCCTGGTGCGCAGCCAGCGGGTGAGCAGCCACAGCACCGCCGTCCACAGCAGCGGGTCCAGCGTGGAGGTGGCCAGGTAGTGGCCGCTGCCGAGGAACTGCGTGCTCACCGCGAACGCCCCGGCCGCCAGCACCTGCGCCCGGCGGCCGCCGCCGAGTTCCCTGGCGATCGACGCGGTGAGCACCACCGCGGCCACCACCGCCAGCACGGCGGGCAACCGCAGCGCCCACACCGAACCCGGCGCGAGCGCGTCCACCAGGTGCGCCAGCAGCGGGAGCACCGGCGGCTGGTCGGCATACCCCCAGTCCAGGTGACGACCGGCCGCCAGGAAGTACAGTTCGTCGCCGAAGTAGCCGTACCGGCCGTTGACCAGCAGGAGCAGAGCCGCCATCGCCCCGGCGACGGCGAACACCGGCCCCTTGGCGAACGGGCGGACCTCGACCGGGCCCGCCGTCCGCACCGTTTCGGTGGTGGTCACGCCTCACTCCCAGCGGAAGAACCTGGCGGCGATCCCGCCGCAGACCACCCCGACCACCACCAGCGCCCCGAGCTGCAGCAGCTCCGGGTCACCCCCGGACCAGGTCTCGCGCATGCCGTTCAGCGTGGAGCCCAGCGGCAGCACGTCGGCCACCGGCTGCAGGAAGTCCGGCAGGTCCTCCTTGCGCACCCACACCCCGCCCAGCGCCAGCATCGGGAAGAACGCCGCGGCCCCGAGGCCACCCGCGGTCCGCCCGGTCGGGGCCAGCGCCGCGATCAGCAGGCCGACCGAGAACAACGCGGCCGTGCCCAGCACCGCGACCAGCAGGAAGCCGCCGAGGTTGGCGGGCAGCGCCATGCCGAGCACCGCCGCGCCGAAGCCGACGATCAGCAGCACCACCACCAGCGCCGCGGTCAGGTTCACCACCAGCTGCGCGGTGAGCAGCCGCACCGGCGGCACCGGGCTGGCCGACAGCCGCCGCAGCACGCCCTTCTCCCGGTAGGTGGCCATCGCCGCCGGGAACATCGTCAGCGCCAGCATGGCCAGCAGGATCGCCACCGACAGCGGCGCGATGAAGGTGTCCAGCGGCACCTTCCCGCCGAACTCCTCGGACGGTTCCTTCGCCCCCGGCACCAGCCCGAACACCGCCAGCAGCGCGACCGGCACGCCGAGCACCACGATGGCCGCGCCGGGGTCACGCAGGAACAGCTTCGCCTCGACCGCGGTCAGTTTCCCCAGCGCGCTCATCGCACGTCCTCCAGCTTCCGTCCGGTCAGCGCCACGAAGGCGTCGTCCAAAGTGGCCTGTTCGACCCGCAGTTCACCGGCGATGACCTGCCGCCTGGCCAGCAGCGAGGTGACCGCGTGCAGCACGTTGCCGGTGCCGGTGATCACCACCTGGCCGCCGTGGCGCTCCACCCGGCGCACCTCGGGCAGCGCGGTGAACGCCTCGTCCTCGATCGGCGCCGAGGGGCGGAACCGGATGCGCTGCTCGTCGTCCACCCCGGCGACCAGGCCGGCCGGGCTGTCGATGGCGACCACCCTGCCCCGGTCGATCACCGCGATCCGGTCGCAGAGGCGCTCGGCCTCCTCCATGAAGTGGGTGACCAGCACGATGGTCACCCCGCCCGCCCGGATGTCCTCGATCAGCTCCCAGGTGTCGCGGCGGGCCTGCGGGTCCAGCCCGGTGGTCAGCTCGTCGAGCACGGCCACCTCCGGGCTGCCGATCAGCGCCAGCGCGATGGACAGCCGCTGCTTCTGGCCGCCGGAGAGCTTCTTGTACGCGGTGTCCCGCTTGTCCGAGAGCCCGAGGTCGGCCAGCAGCCGCTCCGGATCGGCGGGTTCGCGGTAGAAGGACGCGTAGAGGTCGAGCGCCTCCCGCACCTTCAGCTTCTCGGGCAGCTCGCTCTGCTGGAGCTGCACGCCGAGCCGCTGCCGCAACTCGGCGGTGTCGCGCCGCGGGTCCAGCCCCAGCACGGAAATCGTGCCCTCATCGGGCTTCCGCAGCCCCTCCAGGCATTCCACGGTGGTGGTCTTCCCCGCCCCGTTCGGCCCGAGGATCCCGAAGATCTCCCCCCGTTCGACGGTGAACGAAACCCCGTCCACGGCGACCTTGTCCCCGTAGCGCTTGCGCAGGCCGGATACCTCGATGATCGGCATCTGTGCGCCCCCTTTCCCGGTGTGCCACCAGGTTCTCGCGGGAAAGGGGGGCGGCGGATCGCCCTGGCGGCCAGAGAACCGGTCCACCGGCGGAGGCCGGGCATCCACCGATCGGTGGAGCGGCCGGTCAGCCCCGCGACAGCCGGTCCGCGGTGCGCGTGGTCTCGGGGAGGCGGAACCGCGGTGTCAGGGCGAGCACCAGTGCGCAGGCGGTGTCCAGGTCCATCCGGTGCCCGATGGAGACGAAGACCGGTTTGACGCCGTCACGGGTGCGCAGTGCGCGGCCGACCACTTCGCCGCCGTCGACCAGCTCCGACCACGCACCGCGTTCGGGTGCGGGCGGTTCGTACGTGCCCAGCGCGTTCTTGCCGACGCCGAGCGCGGGCAGGCCGGTGAGCACCCCGGCGTGGCAGGCCAGGCCGAAGCGGCGCGGGTGGGCCAGGCCCTGGCCGTCGCAGACGAGCACGTCCGGTGTGGTGGTCAGCCCGCCGAGCGCGTCGAGCAGGGACGGCAGCTCGCGGAAGGCGAACAGCCCCGGTACGTAGGGGAAATCGGCCTCGCCTTCGACCACGGCCTGGTCGACGACCGCCAGGGTGCCGAGGTCGAGCACGGTCACCGCCGCCCGCAGGCCGCGGGTGTACGACACGTCGAGCCCGGCCGCCGTGCGCGGGGCGAACCCCGGTGGTGCCTCCCGGACCACCGAGGGCGCCAGCCGCCGCTGCACCGCGATCGCCTCGTCCACAGAGGACGGCCAGCCGGTCACCGGCGGCGCCAGGTCAGGTGCTCACCGGTGGTGGCCAGCCAGTCGCGCAGCCGGTGCCCGTGCGCGGCCAGACCGTCCACAGTGGCGTAGGCGGTCTCCAGCGCGCGTTCGGCGGCCCGCGGGGTGACCAGCCCGGCGACCGTGGCTTCGAGCAGTTCGCCGGTGTCGATCACCTCGAGGCCCCGGCCGTCGCGCAGCACGATGTCGAGGTAGAGGTCGGTGGCCCGCCAGGTCCGGCCGTCGGTCTCCACCTCCACCACGTCGAGGTAGAAGTCCTGGTCGCGTTCGTGGCCGGGGCTGAACCAGAAGTCGGTGACCCGCAGGCCGCGGGCGGGCAGCAGCCAGGATTCGAGGTAGTGGAACTGGGCGCGGCCGGGTGCCGGGCGCGCCATGTACAACCCGTGCGGCTCCACCCGGAACTCGTCGACCTCGCGGCGGATGCCCTTGTTGTCGATGTTCACCGCGGCGGCCGGGTCGAAGGTCTCCACTTTGGGCGGATGTGCGCTCATCCGCCCATCTTCCCGGTTAAGGTTCCCGCGGGAAGATCGAGGGGAAGCACATGTTCGGCATCATCCGGCCCTGCCGCCACCGCCTGTCCGCCGGCCAGCACGCCGACTGGCTGGCCCACCTCTGCGGGCTCTGCCTGGCGCTGCGCGACGAGCACGGGCAGCTGGCCAGGGTGGTCACCAACTACGACGGCCTGGTCATCTCGGCGCTGGTCGAGGCCCAGACCCCGCGGCCGGAGGGCCGCCGCGACGCCGGGCCGTGCCCGCTGCGCGCGATGCGGCCCACGTCGGTGGCGCGGGGGAGCGGGGCCCAGCTGGCCGCCGCGGTCTCGCTCGTGCTCGCCTCGGCCAAGGTCAGCGACCACGTCGAAGACGGGGACGGCGCCTTCGGCCGCAAGGCGGTGGCGGGGGCCGCCCGCCGGGTGGCCTCGCGCTGGGCGGCCCAGGGCAGCCGCACCGGCGCCCGGATCGGCTTCGACACCGCCGTGCTCACCGAGGCGGTCGACCGGCAGGGCGAGGTGGAGCGCGCGGTCCGGCTCGGCGATCCGGTGCTGGTGGCCACCGAGCCCACCGAGGAGGCCACCGCGGCCGCGTTCGCGCAGACCGCCGTGCTGGCCGGGCGGCCCGGCAACGTGGCGCCGCTGACCGAGGTGGGCAGGCTGTTCGGCCGGGCGGCGCACCTGCTCGACGCGGTCGAGGACCTCGCCGAGGACACCGCGACCGGCGCGTGGAACCCGCTGCCTGCCACCGGCACCACCCTCGCCGAGGCGCGCCGCCACTGCGACGACGCCGTGCTCGGCGTCCGGCTCGCCATGTCCGAAGCGCGGTTCACCGACGACACCCTGGTCCACGCGCTGCTGGTGCACGAGCTGGAGCAGGCCGTGCGGCGGACCTTCGGCCACCTGGAGATCGAGGCACGCCACCCGTCTCCTCAAGGACACCCCAGCCACCCCAGCCACCCCAGCCATCCCGGTCACTACGGACCGTACGGGCAGCCGCACCAGGGGCCGCCGCCCGGCGCGACCGGTCCCGGCGGCGAGCCGCCGAAGCGGGGGAAGCACCGCGGACCCGGGGTGCACGACGGCGACGGCGGCTGCTGCTGGGTGCCGAAGTTCCGGGTGCCGCCGCGCAAGCGCGGTGCGGCGCTGGGCTGCCTGGTCGCCTTCTACGAGTGCTGCAGCTGCCAGGTGTGCTGCCGCGACCCGTACCCCGGCCCGTGGAGCGGCAAGCCCCGCGACGCCTGGTGCGACAGCTGTGACTGCTGCGACTGCGACTGCGGCTGCTGAGGCTGAAAACTGTCGGTGGGTGCGCCTACCCTGGATCCCGTGGCTTTCGCAACCGAACACCCCGTGCTGGCGCAGTCCGAGTTCCGCCCCGTCTCCGAGGTCCCCCGGGCCGACGGGCGGTTCAAGGTGGTCAGCGACTACCAGCCCGCCGGTGACCAGCCCGCCGCCATCGACGAGCTGGAGCGCCGGATCACCAGCGGCGAGAAGGACGTGGTGCTGCTCGGCGCCACCGGTACCGGCAAGTCGGCCACCACGGCGTGGCTGATCGAGCGCGTCCAGCGGCCGACGCTGGTGATGGCGCCGAACAAGACGCTGGCCGCGCAGCTGGCGAACGAGCTGCGCGAGTTCTTCCCGCACAACGCGGTCGAGTACTTCGTCAGCTACTACGACTACTACCAGCCCGAGGCGTACATCGCGCAGACCGACACCTACATCGAGAAGGACTCGTCGATCAACGACGACGTCGAGCGCCTGCGCCACTCGGCCACGATGAACCTGCTCTCCCGGCGCGACGTGATCGTGGTCGCCAGCGTGTCCTGCATCTACGGCCTCGGCACCCCGCAGTCCTACCTCGACCGGTCCACCCGGCTGGCCGTCGGCGCCGAGGTCGAGCGCGACACCCTGCTCCGCGCCCTGGTCGACGTGCAGTACACGCGCAACGACATCGCCTTCGCCCGCGGCACCTTCCGGGTGCGCGGCGACACGGTGGAGATCATCCCGGCGTACGAGGAGCTGGCCATCCGGGTCGAGTTCTTCGGTGACGAGATCGACAAGCTGTACTACCTGCACCCGCTGACCGGCGAGATCGTGCAGGAGCTGGACGAGGTGCGGATCTTCCCGGCCACCCACTACGTGGCCGGGCCGGAGCGCATGGAGAAGGCGATCAAGAGCATCGAGGCCGAGCTGGAGGAGCGGCTGGCCGAGCTGGAGAAGCAGGGCAAGCTGCTGGAGGCGCAGCGGCTGCGCATGCGCACCGCCTACGACATCGAGATGATGCGCCAGGTCGGGTTCTGCTCGGGCATCGAGAACTACTCGCGGCACATCGACGGCCGCCCGGCCGGCTCCGCCCCGGCCACCCTGATCGACTACTTCCCGGAGGACTTCCTGCTGGTCATCGACGAGTCGCACGTCACGGTGCCGCAGATCGGCGGCATGTTCGAGGGCGACATGTCCCGCAAGCGGAACCTGGTCGAGTTCGGCTTCCGGCTGCCCAGCGCCACCGACAACCGGCCGCTGACCTGGGAGGAGTTCGCCGACCGGATCGGCCAGACGGTGTACCTCTCGGCCACGCCGGGGCCGTACGAGATGGGCCAGACCGGCGGTGAGTTCGTCGAGCAGGTGATCCGGCCGACCGGGCTGATCGATCCCGAGGTGGTGGTCAAGCCGACCGAGGGGCAGATCGACGACCTGGTGCACGAGATCCGCGAGCGGGCCGACCGCGACGAGCGGGTGCTGGTCACCACGCTGACCAAGAAGATGGCCGAGGACCTCACCGACTACCTGCTCGAGCTGGGCATCCGGGTGCGCTACCTGCACTCCGAGGTGGACACGCTGCGGCGGGTGGAGCTGCTGCGGCAGCTGCGCTCGGGTGACTTCGACGTGCTGATCGGCATCAACCTGCTGCGGGAGGGGCTCGACCTGCCCGAGGTCTCGCTGGTGGCCATTCTCGACGCGGACAAGGAGGGCTTCCTGCGCAGCGGGACCTCGCTGATCCAGACCATCGGCCGCGCGGCGCGGAACGTGTCGGGCCAGGTGCACATGTACGCGGACAAGATCACCGACTCGATGCAGCACGCGATCGACGAAACCAACCGGCGGCGGGCGAAGCAGATCGCCTACAACACCGAGCGCGGGGTGGATCCGCAGCCGCTGCGGAAGAAGATCGCCGACATCCTGGACCGGGTGTACTCGGAAGCCGAAGACACCGACGAGGTCGCCGTCGGTGGTTCCGGCCGGAACGCCTCGCGGGGCAAGAAGCCCGTGCAGGGCGGCGGGGCGAAGAGCTCGGGCGTCCTGGTGGACAAGGATGTCGCCGGTATGCCGCGTGCGGAACTGGCCGACCTCATCCAGCAGATGACCGACCAGATGATGCAGGCCGCCCGGGACCTGCAGTTCGAGTTGGCCGCCCGCCTCCGTGACGAAGTCGCCGACCTGAAGAAGGAGCTGCGGGGCATGGACGCGGCCGGCATCAAGTAACCCCACGCCCAGCCCTGGCTGTTCCTCGCAACCGGCGAAGCCCTTGCGGCCACAGACCCGAGCCGCACATCGGTGGGCCCGACCCGTACCGGGCGCGGGCCCACTCGACGTGGCCTTGGGACTGCCCGTGCGATCGCGGGCCTGGGCTTGGGTTGCCCCGCACGATTGCGGGCTTGCTCGACGTGGCGGTGGGTTTGGGTTGCCCGCATGGCCGCGGGCTTGCTCGGGGTGGTGGGTTTGGGTGGTGTGGCCGCGAGCCTGGGTGGTGCGGCCTTGGGTGGTCCGCACGACTGCGGGCTCACCCGGCGCGGCCGTGGGCCTGCTCGACGCGGCGGTGGGCCTGGGCGGTGCGGCCGTGAGGCAAGCTGATGTGAACCGTGAGGCAAGCTGATGTGAACCGTGAGGCAAGCTGATGTGAACCGTGAGGCAAGCTGATGTGGGCCGTGAGCCTGCCCCGCACGACCGCAAGGCAAGCCGACGCGGGTTGTGAGGCTGGCGGAGCGGGCGGTGAGCTGGGTCGGCGCGGGCCGGGCTGGCCGTGCGGCCGTGGAAGCGGGTGCCGCGGGTGTGGGCTGAGCCACGAAGGGCTGGGGCGCGGCTGTCGGCTACCCGAGCGTCGAACCGGCTGCCTGAATTCACGTTCAGGCAGCCGAGTGCACTCGGAGCCCGTCCCAGGATGAGCGGGCGGCCCGCTGGAGCGGGCTACAAGCGCGGCCGGTGCAACAGGAGCTGATCCTCATCCAAACCGGGAATCGCACGAGCGGTGGCCTCCGAAACCCCCGCCCAGCGTCGAACCACGGCAGCGGCCGCGGCGGCATCCGCAACCGGTAGCTGCCCGATCTTCGCCCCGTGGTTGCCGTCCGGAACGGTGTACCGGAACGAATCCCGCGTCCCCGGTCCCAGCCGGAACGGCTCAGCGCCCCAAGGATCGTTCTCCCCATTGACGAACAGCAGTTCCGCACCCTGCATCCGCACCCACAGGTCGACATCCGGCATGGCCCACCGGTCGAACGCGGGCAACGGAACCGGAACAAAAGTCGCCGGTACGTTCGCACCGGGGTACCGCAGCAGGTCCGCCAGGTGCCGGTCGTACGAAGCGGGCGCCCCCAACTGCACAGCCGCCTGGTAGTAGTACGGCACGTACCGGGCCAGCTCCTGGTCCGCGTACGTGTTCAAGCTCTCCACCCGCACGAAGAAGTCGAAGATCTCCTGCGTGGTGGCCGAAGGACCCGGCACCAGCGCGCAGTCCGCCTGGGTCTGGTACTGCCAGAAGGTGAAGTACGAATCGACCACGGCGATTTCGAGCGCCTTGTCCGGCGAGCCGACGATCTCGTAGGTGTACCCCTTCGAAACCGCTTCGGCCGCGGCCAGGGCTCCCAGTTCATCCCGCCGCCGCAGCGCTTCGCGCTGGTTCGCCCGCAGCGCCGCCCGGCAGGCCGGGTCATCGCCCACAGTGGACAGGAACCGGTCGTGGACATCCACCCCGTCCAGCACGTCGTTCGGTGCGACATAGGCGATGGTGCCCTGGACGTCGGCGGGGTAGAACCGGCGGAAGTACACCGCGGTCATCCCGCCCTTGCTCCCGCCGGTGGCCAGCCACCGAGCCCCGTATAACGCCTTAAACGCCGTCGCCACCCGGTGCTGGTCGGTGGCCGCCTGCCAGATGGTCAGCTGCCGGTGCCAGTCCGCCGGTTCCGGCCGCGACGGCGAGAAGTACCGGTACTCCATCGACAGCTGGTTCCCGTCGACCAGTTGTGTCGGCTCCGCGCGGTTCGGGTTCGCCGAGACGTTGTACCCGCTGGTGTACATCACCATCGGCGCCCGGACGTCCCGGTGCAGCAGGGTGAGCCGCTGCTCGAACGAACCGGCCCAGGGGCGGCGGTGGTCGGCGGGCTGGGTGAAGGTCAGCTTGAAGAACCGGAACCCGGCGGGCGCGGTCTCCTCGGAAACCACGGTCAACCCCGGCACCCGCTTCAGCGCGTCCTCGATGTTCTCGGCCGCCCGGGCGCTCGGGGCGAGCAGGACGACCATCAGCAAGGCCGCCACCGCGGCACCGAACCTGCGCATCGACGAATCTTCACAGAATCCGCCCGCGGTGGGCAATCGACCAAAAGGCCCCGGCCACCCGACGGGCGACCGGGGCCTCGCGCGGACGATCAGCTGGTGATGTCCTTCGTGGCGAACCGGCGCGCGGCCAGCAGGCCGAACACCGTGCCGAACAGCACCGAGGACAGCGCCCCGCTGGCCATGTTCGACCAGTCGATGTCCGTGGAGATCAGGTCGATCCACGCGAACGAGTAGTGCGTCGGCAGGTAGTTGCGCAGGTCCTCCAGCGCGGTGATCTGGTCCAGGATCTGCGACACGATCGCCACCAGCACCGCCCCGCCGACCGCGCCGAGCGGCGCGTCGGTGAGCACGCTGAGCAGCAGCGCCAGCCCGGCCACCCAGGCCAGCTGGATCATGATGTAGACGATCGCCAAGCCCAGCGCCAGCAGGCTGTCGGCGAAGGTGACCGCGTCCCCGGTCGGGGAGATCGCGTCACCCGCGCCGTACCAGACCACCCCGACCAGCAGCGACACCAGCGGCAGCAGCACCAGCGCGATCGCCGAGAGCAGCGCCGAGACGATCGCCTTCTGCCGCAGCACCCGGTGCCGCGGCACCGGGATGGCGAGCAGGTACTTCAGGCTGGACCAGGACGCCTCGCTGGCGATGGTGTCGCCGAAGAACAACGCGACGATCATCGGCAGCAGGAACGTGCCCGAGACGAACAGCGCCAGCACCACGAAGTTCGGCGCGCTCGCGGTGGCCAGGTCGACGAACCCGCCCGAGCGCCGGTTCGGGTTCGCCTCCCCGATCTCGAAGGCGATCACCAGGATGAACGGCAGCAGCGCGACGAGGCCGAGCACCAGCTGCGTGCGCCGCCGCTTGAGCTGGCGCCGCAGTTCGACCCCGAGGCGCAGGGTGCGCCCGGCGCGGTAACCCGCGACGGCCCCGTCCGGGCCCACCTCGGTCTTCTCCGCGCTGGCGGCGTCGGTCAGTTCCTGCAACGCGGCCGGATCGGTGTGCACGCCGTGGTCGGCCTCGGCGTCGGCCACGGCCGGTTTCTCCGCCTTGCTCATGCGCTCGCCTCCTCTCCGACCAGTTGCAGGAACGCGTCTTCCAGCCGGCGCCGCGGCCCGGCCTGCTCGACCGCGATGCCCGCCTTGACCAGCACGGCCACCGCTTCGGCGCGCGGCAGTCCGTCGAGGTCGGCGTGCACCAGCTTGCCCTCGATGTCCACATCGGACACCCCGGCCTCGCGCAGCGCCCCGGCGGCCGCGTCCGGGCGGTCCACCCGGAAGGTGGCCTCCCCGCCCGCCGCGACGATGTCGTTGACCTCGCCGGAGGCGACCAGCCTGCCGCGGTGCATCACCACCACGTGGCTGCAGGTCTGCTCGACCTCGGCGAGCAGGTGGCTGGACACCACCACGGTGCGGCCGGTCGCGGCGTAGCGCTGCAGCACCTCGCGCATCTGGTGGATCTGTGGCGGGTCGAGCCCGTTGGCCGGTTCGTCGAGCACCAGCAGCTGCGGCAGGCCGAGCATGGCCTGCGCGATCGCCAGCCGCTGGCGCATGCCCTGGCTGTAGGTGCGGACCTTGCGGTGCACCGCGTCGCCGAGCCCGGCGATCTCCAGCGCCTCGGTGAAGTGCGCCCGGTCGGCGGGCCGCCCGGTGGCGTCCCAGTACAGCCGCAGGTTGTCCTGCCCGGACAGGTGCGGCAGGAAACCGGAGCCCTCCACGAACGACCCGATCCGCGACAGCACCGGCGCGCCGGAGGTGATCCGGTGGCCGAACACCCGGATGTCCCCGGAGGTCGGCGTGATCAGGCCCATCAGCATGCGCAGCGTGGTGGTCTTCCCGGCGCCGTTCGGCCCGAGCAGGCCGAGCACCTGGCCCGGTTCCACGCGGAAGGACAGGTCCTTCACCGCGGTGACCCCGCCCGGGTAAGCCTTGGTCAGGTTTTCGATCACCAGCGGCGTCTCGGCCAGTTCCTCGTCGAGCACGTGCGACCGCTTGCGCCGGATGCCGGCGATCACGGCCACCAGCAGCGCGGCGAGCAGCGTGCCCGCGATACCGAGGAGCTGCCCCACCGGCCAGCCGGTGCTGACCGCGGTGCCCGGCACCACCGGGACGCCGAGCGCACCGCCTTCGGCCAGCGAAATCCGGTAGGTGGCGGGCTGCACCGGCGTGGCGTACGCCTGGTCGGTGGTGCTGACCACGAGCACCAGCGAATGCCCGGCCTCGACCGGCCGCACCACCGGTGGCAGCGTCACGGTGACCTCGACGGCCGAGCCGTCGGCGGGCAGCGCCGGGAGCCGGATCGGGGCGACCGCGTTGCCCGGCAGCGTGCGGGTGCCGTCCTGGCCGGCGTCGTACAGCTTCGCGAACAGCACCGCGCCGTCCGGCGGGACCGGGCCGTTCGCCGCGACCCGCAGCCGGACCGTCGACGAGCCGGTGACCAGCACCTGCGAGTCGACCGGGGCGGAGGTGAACCGCGCCGACTGGCCCGGCGGCTCGACCGAGAACAGCCCGGCCAGCCGCGAGGAACCGGCCGCGATGCCGTTGAGCCCGGGAATGCCGCTGACCGCCGCCGGATTGCCGCCCGGCGGGTTCACCACCGGCTGCTCCGGCCCGGTCAGCGCGATCTGCCGCCGCTCGGCCGGTGGTGCGCCGATGCCCGGGTAGGCCGGTGCTTCGACCGTGCGGACCGAAGGCGCGCCGTCGGTGCGCAGGGCGCCCTGGACGTCGTAGGCGAAGCCGCTGCCCGGATCGCTGCCTTCACCCTTGAGGTGGAAGGCCATCCAGTCACCGATCTGCGCCCGCAGCTTCGGCCCCGGGCGGCCGCCGTCGTGGCCCCCGGCGTACCAGATCGTCTTGACCTTGCCGCCGGCCGCGGCGATCTGCCGCGCGGAGGCGTCGGACTGGTCGAGGCCGAACAGGGTGTCCCGCTCGCCCTGCACCAGCAGCGTCGGCGCGGTGATGTTCGAGGTCACCGAAACGGGGGAGACGCGGCGCAGCAGGTCCAGCGTTTCCGGCCCGGCCTTGCCGGTCGCGGCGACGTCGGAGTAGGCGCGGCAGACGGCTTCGGTGAACCGGCCGCACGGATCGCCCGCACCCGGCGGGCCGCCCGGACCGCCCTGACCGGCCGGGCCACCGGGCTGACCGGCGGCCGCGGCTCCGGCGGCGGCCGCGGTGTCCTGCCCGCCGCCGAAGCCGCCGGACGAGTTGTCGTCCTGCTCCTGACCGGCTTCGGGGGCCTCGTTGCCCGGGTCGCCGGAGGCGGCACCCCCGGAACCGGCGGAGAAGAAGATGCCCGCCCACGACCGCTTGAACACCCCGTCCGGGGCGAAGGCGTTCTCCGCCGGCGTGCCCGCCGCCGAGGCGGCCGGGGTCGCCGAGTTCGGGATCAGGCCCTGGCTCAGGTCGTTGTAGGTGATCACCGGCGCGATGGCGTCGACGCGCCGGTCGATCCCGGCCAGCAGCAGCGAAAGCGCACCGCCGTAGGACCCGCCCGTCACGCCGACGCGCGGGTCGCCGGGGCCGTCGGTGCGCACCTCCGGCCGCTGGGCCAGGTTGTCGAGCAGGCGCTGCGCGTCGGCGACCTCGTGGTCGGGGTCGTTCAGCGCGATCTGGCCCGTGCTGCGGCCGAAACCGCGGGCCGACCAGGCCAGCACGACGAAGCCGCGGTCGGCGAGTTCCCGCGCGTCGGCGTCGACGCTGTTCTTGCTGCCGCCGAAGCCGTGTGGCACCAGCACGGCGGGCGCGGGGGTCACCTCGGGGAGGTAGAGGGTGGTGTCCAGGCGGACACGATCGGGCGAACCGGGCGCCGCGGCGACTTCGACGGTGGCCTCTTCGGTGCGGACCGCGGAAGTCTCTTCACCGCTTTGCGACCAGGCGAACACGCCCGCGGTGACGACCACGACGACCGCCGCCACCGCGATCGCGCGCCGCGGCCGGTCCCGGAGTAGTGGAATTGGGGGCACGGGGTGACCGTATGGGACGTTTGCTGAGAGTGCCCTGTGGGTATCAGGTTGCCTGGACGTGACGCAGGTTACGGGGTCAATTCGGTGACACCGATGACCCCGGCTGGCTTTCGTCACGCTCAACGGCGAAGATGGTCAAGCACGTGGAGGGGAGTATTCCTTCGCGGTGGCGTCGTCAGCACGGCCGTCCTCAGTGACGCCCGGCGCCATCGACCGGCCATAGCGCCGGTGGAAGAGACCTCCGGGTAGTGGTTGGTCGTCCCCGCTATACCGGAGGGTAGTTTTCATGACGGTTCCTTTGTGGCTATGGATCGCTACGATCGGTGGCCTGCTCGTGCTGATCGCCATCGACCTCGTGGTGGTCGATCGCAAGCCGCACCAGGTGACCACCGGCGAAGCCGCCAGGTGGGTCACCTTCTACGTGGCCTGCGCGGTGCTGTTCGGCATCGGGGTGTGGATCTTCGGGGGACACGATCCCGGTGTCGAGTTCTTCACCGGCTACATCACCGAGTACTCGCTCAGCGTGGACAACCTGTTCATCTTCATGGTGATCATGTCCTCGTTCAAGGTGCCCGCCATCCACCAGCACCGCGTGCTGCTCATCGGCATCCTGCTCGCCCTGGTCATGCGCGGGGCGTTCATCGCCATCGGCGCCGCCCTGATCGCCCAGTTCGTCTGGGTGTTCTTCCTCTTCGGCGCGATCCTGATCTGGACCGCGGTCAGCATGGTGCGCGGCAACGACGAGCACGAGGAGTACCACGAGAACGCGGTCACCAGGTGGGTGCGCAGGATCTTCCCGGTGACCGACGACTACGTGGGCCACAAGTCCTTCGTCAAGCGCGACGGCAAGCGCTGGATCACCCCGATGTTCGTGGTCATCGTCGCCATCGGCAGCGCCGACCTGCTCTTCGCCGTCGACTCCATCCCCGCCATCTTCGGCATCACCCAGGACGCCTTCCTGGTCTTCGCCGCCAACGCCTTCGCGCTGATGGGCCTGCGGCAGCTGTACTTCCTGCTCGGCGGCCTGGTCACCAAGCTGGTCTACCTGTCCTACGGGCTGGCGGTCATCCTCGGCTTCATCGGCGCCAAGCTGTTCCTGCACGCCCTGCACGAGTACCACCTGGTGCCGGACTGGCTGGACATCAACAACTGGGTCTCCCTCGGCGTCATCGTCACCGTGCTGACCCTGACCACGGTGCTCAGCCTGCGCAAGGCCAAGAAGGACCCGGAGTCGGTGCAGGGCCCGAACCTGGACCTGAACGCCAAGTCGCCGGAGGAGCGCGAAGCCGCGGCCCTCGAGCAGGCCGAAGGCCGTGAGTCCGCGGAGCACGCCCAGCCGGAGCGCTGAACCCGCCGTTCCACCGGCGGGGAAGTTGTACGGTCGGAATCGTGCTTCCGACAGACATCGAACTGCTCAACGCCCCCGCCTCGCCCGCACTCCACGGCGAACTGCTGCTGACCGGGCTGGCCCGGCCCGACCTCGACGCGAACCGCGCACACGGCGTGGTTCGCCGGGTCAGCCCGGCCGGCGGCGACCGGCCGTGGACCCACGGCCCGCGGGACAGCGCCCCGGCCATCTCACCGGACGGCTCGCAGGTCGCTTTCCTGCGGGTGACCGGCGATCGGGGCGCTCAGCTGCACGTGATGCCCACCGACGGCGGTGAAGCCAAGCGGCTCACCGACCTGCCGCTGGGTGTCGAGGAGTTCCGCTGGGCCCCGGATTCCCGCCGTCTCGCCTGCACCGCCCGGGTGCCCGAACCCGGGCGGTACGGCACACCCGACGCCGAGGGCCGCACGGTCGAGGCCGCTGCCGAAGCGCCCCGGCGGATCACCCGGCTCGACTACCGGATCGACGACATCGGTTTCCTCGGCGACCGTCCACAACGACTGTTCGTGGTGGACAGTGCGGTCGAGCACCCCGCCGAACCGGTTCCGCTGACCGGAGGCCGGGCCGACGTCAGCGCGCCGGAGTGGACCCCGGACGGCGAGTTCGTCCTGGTGGTGGCGCCCCGGGACTGGGGCCGGGTGGAGACGCTGAACAGCGATCTCTACGCCGTCCCGGTCGCCGGTGGGGAACCGGTGCTGGCGGTCCGGACCGAAGGTGACGCGGAGGCGCCGCGGGTCACCGCGGACGGTCTCGTCTACTTCCACGGCGCCGAGTTCACCGGTGTCGACCTGGTGCGCAACCACGGGCTCTGGGTCGCGCCGCTGCGCACGGACGGCGAGCCAGCCACCCCCCGGCGGCTGACCGATGCCGAGACCGTCGACACCGACGCGGGCGCGGGCCGTCCCGCGGTGCTCGGCGACGAGGTGCTGGTGGTGGTCCGCACGCGCGGTGCGGCCGAACTGCGCGCGGTGCCCGCGGAGGCGCACCTGGCGAAGCTGGCCGATCTCCGGTGCGTGCTCGGTGAGCAGGCCGCCGTGCGGGCGTTCACCGTGGACGGTGACCGCATCGCCGCGGTGGTGGCTTCGCCGGTGGACGCCGGGGAAGTGGTGCTCGTCGAAGGCGGCGAGGCCCGCACGCTGACCGAGTTCTCCGCACCCCTGCGTGGGAAGGTGCGCCCGGCGGTCGAACTGACGGCGACCGCGTCGGACGGCCACCCGGTGCACGGCTGGGTGGTGCTGCCGGACGGCGAGGGACCGCACCCGGTGCTGCTGGTGATCCACGGCGGGCCGTTCGCCCCGTACGAGTGGTCGCTGTTCGACGAGGCGCAGGTGTACGCGGCCGCGGGGTACGCGGTGGTGATGGCGAACCCGCGCGGCTCGGCCGGGTACGGCGAATCCCACGGCCGGGCGGTCGTCGGCGCGCTGTGCACTGTGGACGCTTCGGACCTGCTGACCTTCCTGGACACCGCACTGGAACGGCCGGAGCTGGACGCCTCGCGGGTGGGCGTGATGGGTGGCTCGTACGGCGGCCTGATGACGACCTGGCTCTCGGCGCACCACGGCGACCGGTTCCGGGCGGCGTGGAGCGAGCGGGCGGTCAACGCCTGGGACTCGTTCACCGGCAGCTCCGACATCGGCTGGGAGTTCACCGAGTGCTACGTCGGCACCGATCCGGAGGTGCAGCGGGAACGCAGCCCGCTGAGCTACGCGGCGAAGATCGGCATCCCGTTCGCCGTGGTGCACTCCGAGGAGGACTGGCGGTGCCCGGTCGAGCAGGCGCAACGGCTGTTCGTGGCGCTGAAGAGCAACGGGGTGGCGGCGGAGTTCCTGCTGTTCCCCGGTGAGGGGCACGAACTGAGCCGCTCCGGGCGGCCGCGGCACCGGGTGCAGCGGTTCGACGCGGTGCTCGAGTGGTGGGGACGGCACCTGGCATGAGCGTGCGGTGGGCCGTTCGCCGGGCCGTGGCAGCGGATGCGCCGCGGCTGGCGGAGATCAACCTGGGCGGCTGGCGAATGGCCTACCGCGGCATCCTGCCCGACGCCTACCTCGACTCGCTGCGGCTGGCGGATCGTGAGGAGCTCCTCGCCGCCCACCTGGCGGCCACGACCGAGCGGACGGTGATCTTCGTCGCGGTGCACCCGTCGGGCGAGATCGGCGCCTACGCCGCGGCGCTGGGGGACAGCACCCCCGGCATGCTGGGCGCCTTCTACGCCGCCGTCGAATGGCTGGGCACCGGCGCCGGCCACGCCGTGCACGAAGCCGCGATGGCGCACCTGACCACGTGCGGGTTCTCGCACGCCGTGGTCTGGGTGTTCGAGGAGAACTTCGCCGCGCGCCGCTTCTACGAACACCACGGGTGGCTGTGCGACCAGGTCACGCAGCCCTCCCACGTGGGCGACGGCTCGGCCATCGAGATCCGCTACTCGCGCCTGCTGCCCTGACCACCCCTTCGAGTGTACTTGCGCTCAAGCTATAAGGTCAGCATTATAGTAGGGCGTGGGGTGGGAAATCGAGTTGCACGCGGAGGTTGATCAGTGGTTCTCGCGACTTTGCGAGCTGGACCCGCGCAGCGCCGACCTGGTGGAGAGCGCCATTGACCTACTGGCCGTTTACGGTCCTGCCCTCGGGCGGCCACTGGTCGACCGGGTCAGAGGAACGGACTACCACAACCTGAAGGAGCTGCGACCAGCAGCTGCCGGGCGCACCGAATTCCGAGTGCTGTTCGCCTTCGATCCCCGACGCCAAGCAATTCTTCTGGTGGCCGGGGACAAAGCGGTGACTGGCGCGGGTGGTATACGAAGAACACCCCGATCGCCGAGCAGCGGTACGGCGATCATCTGCGCACGCTGGAGGAGGCGGGGACATGAGTCGATCCTGGCGGGAAGTCAAGGCCGACAAGGAGGCGCGGGATCGCGCCGCCGGCCGGGAGGTCGAGGCCGCGCACGCTCGGGCCCGCGAGACGACCGAGGCTTACCTGGTCGGGTTCCGGCTCGCCCAACTGCGTGAGCAGGCGGGCGTGAGCCAGACCGAACTCGCCCGGCGGATGGGGGTCAGCCAGCCGCGGGTGAGCCAGTTGGAAGGCGGTGACCTCGCCCAGATGGAACTGGACACGATCCGCCGCTACATCGGTGCGCTCGGCGGGCGGCTGCGGGTGGTGGCCGGTTTCGACGATCGCGACGTCGTGGTCTCGGCCGGGTCCTGCGCCTGAGCGCGGACTCAGTTGACCATGTCGTAGTTGAGTTCGTGGCACACGCGGCCCAGCGGCACGTCCAGCCCCGGGTGGTCCAGCGGCAGCAGCACCTCCGGCTTCAGCGGCAGCGCGCCGCCCGCCGGGGGGTCCCACAGGCACAGGGCCGGGTCACCGGAGTCCATCGACGAGCGGTACCAGAGCCCGTCCAGGTCGCCGAAGGCGGAGCGGATGGCCCGCGCCCACGCCTGGGTGATCTTCTTCGGCCCGCTCGAGATCTCCTGCGAGGCACCCACCCTGGTCGGCCACAGGCCGCCGAGGTCGAGCAGGCGCAGGGTGCGCGTGGGCCGGACCACGACCAGGCGCGGCCCGCGGGTCTTGCGGTCCACGGTGGAGGTGGTCTGGTACACCTCCGCCACGCTGGTGCGCACGGTGAGCCCGAAGTACAGCACCCCGTTCTTCGGGTCGGTCACCGGCACGCCACCGCGGCCCGGCCGCTGCTGGTCGAAGCGGCCGTGCGGCAGCGGCCCGGTGTAGCGGAAGGTGTTCCACTGCTGGGGGTGGTTTCCGTGCGCGGTGAAGATGCGCACCAGCCTGGTCGCCGGGTGCACCGCGACGACGTCCTCGGTGCGCCGCAGTTCCCTGACCAGGACGGCACGCGCGGGTGGCAGGGGGAGCCTGGCCATGCGTGGGGTTCAACACTTTCTCGTGCGGACAGGTGATCTCTTCGAGCGGAGCGCTCAGGCGGGTGTGCCCAGGGTTTCGCTCAGCCGGGCGACGGGCTCGGGATCACCGCCCGCCAGCAACCACTGCCGGGGCGTGGCGGGCCGGTCGTTGATCACCAGGTCCGGCTGCGGGGTGCTCATGAACGCGGCCACCACCAGCGGCGGCTGGTCCTCGGGCACCGCGCGCAGCACCACGTCCAGTCCCGGCAGCAGCCCGGAGGAGGTGAACTGCCACGACGGCAGCCGCCAGCCGCCCTGCGTCTTCCACGCGGCCAGCCTGCGGTCCTTGATCTTGTGCCGGATGCGGCTGTCGTCCACGCCCAGCCGTTCGGCCGCGGCGAGCACGGTCAGCGACGAATCGGCGAGCACGGCGTGCGCGGCCACGGTCCTGGCCCGCATGTCCGGCTCGCGCCCCGCCTGCGGCGAGAGGTCCAGCCCCACGTCGACGAGCACCTCGTGCTGCTCGGCGGAGAAATAATCCGAAGGGTCCGGATTCGGCGGGGACAGTTTGCGAGCCGCGTCCTCCACGTGCGTGAGGAACTCGGTCGCGTCCACCTTGAGTCCGGCTTTCGCCAGTACGGTCTCCAGCGCCACAGACATGCACCCAGACTATCCTGTGTGTGCGGGTTCGTGCGGTCTCGTGCCGCTATTGTGTGTCAAGTCACCAAAGATCGACACAGAAAGCACATAACCCAACACGTACGGTAGACGAACGTGGCTCAGTCTGACCGCCCCGGGTGCGGTTGTCCAGAGCCCTTCGGCTCTCGGTGACGGAGGCGGCTCGTGCTTATTCCGAGAGTGACTCTCGAGCGGGTTGTGTCCGGCGAGCTCACCCTGGCGTTCCGCGGCTGGCGGCGGCCGACCGTGCGCCCGGGTGGCACCCGGCGCACCGCGCTGGGCGTGGTGGCCGCGGATGCGGTCGTTCCGGTCGCTGCTCATGACACCTCACCCCAGGATGCCCGGCGGGCCGGCTTCGAAACGGCCGAGGCGCTCCGCGCCTGGCTGTCGGGCCGCTCGGATGGGCTGGTGTACCGGATCGAGCTACGCCCCCGGCGGCGCCGACCCGCGGGCCGCGCTGCGTGACGACGTGCCCGGAGGTCGCGGTGGGCGAGCGGGAGCCGTGGATGCCTTCATCGCCGAGATCCCGGCGCGCCCGGGAGTCCGGGCAGCCGACCCGTCGGAGCGGTCCGGCTGGCCCGCGCCGGTCTTCGAAGCCGGCTACCGCTTGCCGGCAAGGGAGCGCGCCGTGCTTGACACCCGGGACCGGTAACCCTAGCGTCGAGAAATCGATTTCTCAGGCCACTGCCGCAGGGGGCGGGCATGACCGGTCGAGCACCGCTGGTCGCCATGACCGGCGTGAGCAAGTCCTACGGCGGGGTGCGCGCGATCCGGGACGCCGACTTCACCGTGCACGCCGGTGAGGTGCACGCGCTGCTGGGCGAGAACGGCGCGGGCAAGTCGACGCTGATGAAGGTGCTGGCGGGCGAGGTCGGCGGATACCACGGCGAGGTCCGGGTCGACGGGGTGCCGGTCCGCTTCGGCGGCCCGGCCGACGCCCAGCGGGCGGGCATCGCGATGATCCCGCAGGAACTGGACCTGGTGCCGGCGCTGTCGGTGGCGGAGAACATCTTCCTCGGCCGGGAGCCGCGCAACCGGATCGGCGCGCTCGACCGGCGGCGCATGCGCACCGCCGCCCGCGACCTGCTCGCCCGCACCGGCGTCGACCTCGACCCGCGGCGGCCGGTGGAGCAGTTGCGCACCGGGGAGCAGCAGCTGGTCACCATCGCCAAGGCGCTTTCGCTCGACGCCCGCGTGCTGGTCATGGACGAGCCGACCTCCGCGCTGCCGCCCGCCGAGGCCGAGCAGCTGTTCCGGGTGATCGCCGGGCTGCGTGCGGGCGGGGTGGGCATCGTCTACATCTCCCACCGCATGGCGGAGATCGGCAGGCTCGCCGACCGGGCCACGGTGTTGCGCAACGGCCGGGTGGTGGCCGAGTTCGACGCCGGCGAGCTGACCGCCGAGCAAGCGGCGGAGGCGATGGCCGGCCGCCGGATCGACCTGCTCTGCCACGCCGGATCCGGGTCACCGGGCGGGCGGCCGCTGCTCGAAGTGGCGGACCTCGCGCTGCGGCCGAGGCGGCCGGTGCCGGGCAGGCGCGAGCCCGCCGGGATCTCGCTGCGGGTGGACGAGGGCGAGATCGTCGGCCTGGCCGGGCTGCTCGGTTCCGGGCGCACCGAACTGCTGGAAACGCTGTACGGGGTGGGCACGCCCGGCCGCCGGACCGGCGAGGTCCGCCTGCGCGGCACCGCCATCCACCCGCAGGGGCCGCGGGCGGCGCTGCGGGCCGGGATCGCCTTCGTGCCCGAGGACCGCCGCGCGTCCGGCCTGGCGCTGGAGCACTCGGTGCAGGCGAACACCGTGCTCTCGGTGGTCGACCGGCTCCACCGGTTCGGCGTGCTGCCCGCCGCCCGCGAACGGCGGGTGGCGGCGGGCACCGCGGAACGGCTCGGCATCAAGCTGTCCGGGCTGGGTGCCCCGGTGGGCTCGCTGTCCGGCGGCAACCAGCAGAAGGTGGTGCTCGGCCGGAACCTGCTCACCGAACCGTCGTTGCTGCTGCTGGACGACCCGACCCGCGGGGTGGACGTGGGCGCGAAGGCGGAGATCTACCGGCTGCTGTCCGGGATCGCCGCGCAGGGCGTCGGCGTGCTGCTGGCCTCCTCGGAACTCGCGGAGCTGATGGGGGTGTGCGACCGGGTGGTGGTGTTGCGCGAGGGGCGGAGCGTGCGGGAGCTGCACCCCGCCGGGGCGGGGGAGGCCGAGCTGCTGGCCGCGTCGATGGGGGAGGCCGGATGATCGCCTGGCTGTTCCGCTTCCAGAGCCTGTTCGGCCTGGTGCTGGTGTTCCTGGCGGCGGTGGTCTTCTCGCCGGTGCGCGGCGGCGAACTGCTGTTCCTGGACAGCGGCAACCTGTTCAACGTGGTGCGCGCGATGTCCGAGATCGGCATCCTCGCCGTCGGCATGACCTTCGTCATCCTCGTCGGCGGCATCGACCTCTCGGTCGGCTCGGTGCTCGGCCTGGCCAGCGTCGGCGCGGCGGTGCTGCTGGTGCGCCAGGACTCCGGCGTGCTGCCCGCGGTGCTGCTGGTGCTCGCCGCCGGCCTGGTCTTCGGCCTGCTGCAGGGCGTGGTCACCGCGAAGCTGGGCATCCAGGCGTTCATCGTGACGCTGGCGGGCATGCAGATCGCCCGCGCGCTGGCCCGGATCTTCTCCGGCGGGCAGGGCGTGGAGATCGCGTACGGCGACGCACCCGGCCGCGCGCCGGTGGCCTTCTCCCTGCTCGGCGAGCGCACCTTCGGCGGCCTGGTCCCGATCCCGGCGCTGGTCTTCGCCGTGGTCGCCGGGCTGGCCGCGCTCCTGCTGCGGGTGACCGCCTTCTCCCGCCACGTCTACGCCATCGGCGGCAACGAGAAGGCGGCCCGGCTCTCGGGTGTGCCGGTCACCCGGGTCAAGGTGCTGGTGTTCGGCCTGTGCGGGCTGCTCGCCGCGCTGGCCGGCATCGTGCACGCGGGGCAGCTCGACTACGGCGGTCCCAACGACGGTTCGATGGCGGAACTGGACGCCATCGCCGCGGTGGTGATCGGCGGGGCGAGCCTGTCCGGCGGGCGGGGCACGGTGGTCGGTACGGTCGCCGGGGCGCTGCTGGTCGGGGTGCTGCGCAACATCCTGACGCTGAACAACGTCGACTCGAACGTCCAGCTGCTGGTGATCGGGCTGGTGATCGTGGCGGCCGCGGGCCTGCAGCGGCTGCGGCCGACCACGGCGGCGTGACTGGGTAACGGGAGGGAACTCATGGTCATTCGGAAACCGGGCGCGGTGGCGCTCGTGGCCGCCCTGACGGCGACCGCGCTCGCCGCCTGCGGCACCACCAGCGAGAACGCCGGCGGCCGAGCCGAGCCGAAACCGTGCGGTGGGGCGGGCGGCCAGTACACGATCGGGGTGAGCCAGGCCAACGTCGCCGAGCCGTACCGCGAGCGGATGGACGCCGACATCCGCCAGGCCGCCACGGCGGTGCCCCAGTTCACCGTCCACTTCGCCGACGCCCAGCAGGACAACTCCAAGCAGGTCGAGCAGGTGGAGAACTTCATCACCCAGCGGGTCGACCTGCTGATCATCAGCCCGAACGAGGCCACGCCGCTGACCTCGGTGGTGAAGAAGGCCTACGAGCAGGGCATTCCGGTGCTGGTGCTGGACCGCAAGGTCAACGGCGACGCCTACACCTCGTTCATCGGGGCGGACAACTTCGACATCGGCCGCAAGGCCGGCGAGTTCGTCGCCCAGGTGCTGCTGCCCGGCGGCGGCCGGGTGGCCGAGATCAAGGGCCTGGCCGGCTCCAGCCCGGCCAAGGAACGCAGCGACGGGTTCCGGCTGGGCATCGGCGGCAGGAACATCGAGATCGCCGCCAGCGCCGACGGCGACTGGCTGCGGGACAAGGGCCGCCAGCAGGCCGACGCGCTGCTCAAGGGCACCCCCGGCATCCAGGTGGTCTACGCGCACAACGACCCGATGGGCGAGGGTGCCTACCTGGCCGCGCAGGACGCCGGGCTGACCGGGATCAAGATCGTCGGCATCGACGGGCTGCCGATCGAGGCGGGCGGCATCAAGGCGGTGGAGGCGGGCAGGCTGGCCGCCACCTTCGTCTACCCGACCGGCGGCAAGGAGGCGATCGACTCGGCACGCAAGATCCTGGTCGACTGCCAGCAGGTGCCCAGGGTCCAGGGCCTGGCGATCGAGCGGGTGACCCCGGACAACGCGGCCGAGGTCTACGCCCGCCTCAACGCCGCGGGCTGAGTCACCGGTGGCTGCTGCCGCGCTCGATGAGCTCGGCGGCCAGCTCCCTGGCCTCGGCCGGCCGGGAGCCGTCGGTGATGCGGTCGAGCAGCAGCCGGGCGGCGATGCTGCCGATCTCGTAGGCGGGCTGGGCCACCACGGTGAGCGGCGGGTCCACCAGCGCGGCCCACGGCGCGTCGTCGAAGCTGACCAGCCCGACGTCGCGCCCCGGCCGGATGCCGCGCTCCCGGAACGCTTCGAGCACGCCGATGGCCATCGTGCTGTTCATCACCAGCAGCGCATCCGGTTCGTCGGTGTCGAGCAGGTCCAGCGTGGCCGCCTTGGCGTGCGCGGTGCGCAGTTCGCACCGGCGGAAGTGGCTGCCCGGCTGCGCGGACGCGGCGATCGCGCCCTGGTAGCCGGCCAGCCGGTCGTCCGCGGTGCGCACGCCCTCCGGCCCGGTCAGGCAGCCGATCCGGCGGTAACCGGCGGCGATCAGGTGCCGGGTCGCCTCGTCGGCCGCGCACCGGGTGTTGACCAGCACCTGGTCGCCGTCGACGCCGGCCAGCGGCCGGTCCACGGCGACCACCGGGGTGCCGCGGCCGAGCAGCTGCCGGACGTCGGTCTCGCCGCCGGTGGGCGAGATGACCACACCCGCCACCCGTTCCTGCAGCGCCACGTCCAGATAACGCCGTTCCTTCCCGGCGTTCTCGTCCGAGTTGCACAGCACGACGGAGTAGCCGGCGGTCTGCGCCACGTCCTCCACCCCGCGGGCGATCGCGGTGAAGAACGGGTTCTCCACGTCGGAGATCACCAGCGCCAGCACCGCGGTCTCCTGGCGCCGCAGGTTGCGGGCCAGCCCGTTCGGCTGGTAGCCGAGGTCGGCGGCGGCCCGGCGCACCTTCTCCGCCAGCGCGGGGTCCACAGTGGACTTGCCGTTCAGCGCCCTCGACACGGTCGCGGTGGAGACGCCTGCTCGAGCCGCCACGTCGCTGATGGTCGCCATGGCGGGCCCCCTTTCCCTCGTGCGGCAGCGGCTGTTGACACTACTCAACCCGCACAATAGCGTCTTCGGTAAACGATTACCCAAGTGGTGCGGCCGTCCACCGTCGAACGGCCGCACGCCTACGCCCGGCTGGAGGAGTGCACGCGTGGCTGAGGACGCCGACGGACTGCTGCTCGGCATCGACATCGGCACAGCCAGCTCGAAGGGGGTGCTCGTCGACCCGGGGGGAACGATCGTGGCCCGGTCGTCCCGGCCCCACGAGACCTCGTACCCGCACCCCGGCTGGGCCGAGCACGACGCGGAAGCGGTGTGGTGGCGCGATTTCACCGCGATCGCCGCGGAACTGGCCGCCGCGGCCGGTGACCGGCCGCTGGCCGGGCTGGGGGTCAGCGGCATCGGCCCGGTGCTGCTGCCCGCCGACGCCGACGGCAGGCCGCTGCGGCCCGCGGTGCTCTACGGCGTCGACACCCGGGCGAGCCGCGAGATCGGCGAGCTGACCGCCGAACTCGGCGCGGAGTCCATTGTGGAGCGTGGCGGCACGGTGCTGTCCTCGCAGGCGGTCGGCCCGAAGTGGCGCTGGCTGGCCCGGCACGAGCCCGAGGTGTTCGGGGCCGCCCGGCTGTTCCTGATGGCCAGCTCCTACCTGGTGCACCGGCTGACCGGCGAGTACGTGCTCGACCACCACTCGGCCAGCCAGGCCGACCCGATGTACGACCTGCGCGCGGCGGACTGGGCGCCCGACTGGGCCGAGGTGGTCGCCCCGGGCGTCCGGCTGCCGCGGTTGTGCTGGCCGACCGAGATCGCCGGTACCGTCACCGCCGCCGCGGCCGGGGAAACCGGCCTGCCGGAAGGGCTCCCGGTCACCGCGGGCACGGTCGACGCCTGGGCCGAGGCGGCCAGCGTCGGCGTGACCGAGCCCGGCGACACCATGGTCATGTACGGCACCACCCTGTTCCTGGTCCAGGTGCTGGCCGACCCGAACCCGCACCCCGGGCTGTGGACCACCCGCGGGGTGCGGCCGGGCAGCTATTCGCTCGCCGCGGGCATGGCGACTTCGGGGGCGATCACCGACTGGCTGCGGAAACTGGCCGGGCACGACTTCGGCGAGCTGGTCGAGGCCGCCGCGGCCGTGCCGGCGGGCAGCCGCGGGCTGCTGGTGCTGCCGTACTTCGCCGGGGAGCGGACCCCGCTGTTCGACCCCGACGCCCGCGGGGTGATCGCCGGGCTGACCACCGGGCACGGGCTCGGTGAGCTGTACCGGGCCGTGCTGGAGGGCACCGCCTACGGCGTCCGGCACAACCTCGAGGTGATGGCCGAGGCGGGTGGCGCGGCCCGGCGGCTGGTCGCCGTCGGCGGTGGTGTCCAAGGTGGACTGTGGACGCGGATCGTCAGCGAGGTCACCGGGCTGGCGCAGGAGGTGCCCGCCGAGACGGTGGGCGCCGCGCTCGGTGACGCCTACCTGGCCGCGGTCGCGCTGGGCCGCGCACCCGGTATCGCCGAGTGGAACCCGGTGCGCTCGGTGGTCCGGCCGGACGCCGGGCGGGCGCGCGTGTACGACCGCTTCTACCAGCGGTACCGCGAGCTCTACCCGGCCACCAGCGAGGTCGCGCACTTCCTGGCCGCCGAACAGCGCCTAGCCGCGGAGTAGGCTGCCTTCGCCTTCCGGGGCGAACTCGCGCAGCGCCTGGTCGATCCGGGCCAGTGCCTCGCCGGTGAGGGGAATCCTGGCGGCTTCGAGGTTCTCGGTGATGTGCGCGGGCGTCCGCGAACCCGGGATCGGCACCACGGCCGGGTCCTGGTGCAGCAGCCAGGCCAGCGCCAGCCGGCCGGGGCTGGTGCCCAGATCGGCGGCGAGCCCCCGCACCGGGGCGTACTTGTCGTTGTTCGCCTTCAACGTCTCGGCGTCGAAGCGGGGGATGTTGCTGCGGAAGTCCGTCGCGGACACCGAGCCCACGTTCCCGGTGAGGAAACCGCTGCCCAGCGGGCTCCAGGCGACCACGCCGACGCCGAGTTCGCGGGCGGTGGCCAGCAGTCCGGCGTCGATCGGCTGCCACATCGACCACTGCGCCTGCACCGCGCTGACCCGGTGCACGGCGTGCGCGCGCCGCAGCTGGTCGGCGTCCACATTGGACAAGCCGAGATGGCGGACCAGGCCGGCCTCGACCAGTTCGGCCACCGCGCCGACGGTGTCCTCGATCGGCACCACCGGATCGGGGAAGTGCGGGTAGTACAGGTCGATCCGGTCGGTGCCGAGGTTGCGCAGGCTCTGCTCGGCGTACCCGCGGACGTACCGGGGTTCGGCGTTGACCGCGAGTTCGCCGAAGGAGTAGTTGACGCCGAACGAGTGCGCCTCGGCGCCTTCGGGCACGCGGAAGCCGAACTTCGTCGCCAGCACCACCTCGTCCCGGCGGCCGCGGACGGCCTCGCCGATGAGCTTTTCGTTGTGGCCGTCGGCGCCGTAGCCGTCACTGGAGTCGATCAGCGTGGCGCCGGCGTCGATGGCGTGGTTCAGCGCGCGGGCCGCGGTCCGGTCGTCGATTTCCCCGTACATACCGGGCGAAAGCACCATCGCGCCGAAGCCGATGGCCGAGACTTCGAGACCGCCGAGCAAGCGGGTGGGGAGCGTCATGGCTCCATCCTGGCCCGGATCCGGCGCCGCGTCGAAGACCCACGGCGATAACCGATCCCTATGGCTGCCACACCAGCCGCACGTCGGGTTCACGCTCCTCGTTGCCGCGGCCGTCGGCCCACTCGACCGGCACGAACCCGTGCCGCCGGTAGAACCGCAGCGCGGGCGCGTTGACCTGGAACGTCCGCAGCTCCAGCCCGCCGGGGCGCTGCCGCTTGGCCAGCTCGACGAACCGGTCACCGAGGCCGCGCCCGCGCCACGCCGGGTCGAGGTAGAGCTGCGCCAGCTCGTCGCCGTCGAGCACCAGCACCCCGGTGACCGAGCCGTCGTCCACCGCCACCCAGGTTTCCAGCTGCGGCACCACGAACCCGGCGAACCACGCGTGCACGGCCTCGTCGGAATGGGCGCGGCGGACACCGGGCAGCGCCGCGGCGAAGGAGCGCAGCCACACGCCGGCCGCGGCGCCGGCGTCTTCGGCGGTGGCCCGGCGGATCACCGCACCCGGCCGAAGGCGGTGAGCTGCGCGATCGCGTGCACGGTCAGCACACCCCGCCACTCCAGCTCGGCGGCCGGCCCCGGGGGCGCCCAGCCGACCGGCCAGCCACCGTCGTCCTGCTGGCTTCCTTCGAGCTGGTCCAGGTGCGCTTCGACGGCGTCGGCCGGGAACAGCCGGGCTCGCGGGCTCTCCGGGCCGGGCACGAAGTCGAGCGGGGTGAGCCCGTAGCCCGCACCGGGATGGAGGTGGAACAACGTCAGCTCCGGCACCTTGGCCTCGAAGGCGGCCATCAACTCCTTGTCCTCCGTGCTCTCCAGATAGGTCAGCACGTTGAGCGCGGTGTGCGCGTCCAGCTCTCCGTCCAGCGCTCGCTCGATCTCGGTGCGGCAGAACCCGTCCGCTTCGTCGAGCCACGCCGAGTCCAGGCCGAGCGCGCGCAACCGCGCGACGATGTTCGCGGTCGGGTTGAGACCCGGCGGGAACCGGCCGCCACCCCAGTGCGCGGCGTGCGGGTGCGCGGTGATGGACGGGTCCACGATGCGCAGGCCACCACCCGGCGCGGCGACCGAGGCGAGGTAGGGCAGCAGCCCGGCGGCGAACTCCGTGGCCTCCTCCCGGATCGACGGCACCGCCGCGACCAGCCGCTCGAGCACCTCCAGGCCGAAGTCGACGGCGAGCGGCTGGCTCCCCGGCGCGCGGACGTCGGGTTCGAGGGCGTGGCCGAGCCCGCCGTCGGGATTGCGGTGGGCGGCCAGCGCGGCGAGCACCCCGGGTGCGGCCTCGGGCGCACCGCCGACCACCTCGGCGAGCCGCCGTTCCAGCAGGCGTGCGTGCGTGGCCAGGAACTCCGGTGCCTTCTCGGTGTTCATGCCGGCGACGCTAGGGCGGCGAGCCGGGCGCGGTCTTGAACAGAACGGAAGTACCCCGACGGGGTCACGCCGGTCAGCTCGCGGCAGTCGCGGCTCAGGTGCGCCTGGTCGGCGTACCCGGCTTCGGCGGCGAGCGTGGCCAGGTCCGGTGCGTGCGGGGCCAGGTCGATCGCCCGGCGCAACCGGGCCACCCGCAGGTAGGTCGCCGGCCCGTAGCCGACCGCGGCACCGAACCGGCGGCGGAACTGGCGGGCGCCCAGGCCGAGCCCGGTGAGCGCGGCCGAGACCCTCGGCACCCCGCGATCCAGCCTGGCCAGCACCACGTCGAGCACCGGATCGGCCTCGGCCACCGGCTCGCTGACCAGTTCGAGCAGGTCACCCGGCGAGTTCAGCACGCGCTCGGTGAGCCCCCGCCCGCGCGCACCCCACAGCTCGGCCAGCTCGACCCGCTGGTCACGCAGTTCGTCCGCGGGCACCCCGAGCACCCGTGGCGCGTGCCCCGGCCGGAAGCGGACGCCGTGCAGCCGCGTGCCCGGCGGCAGCTCCGACCACCACGCCGCGGTGTCCGGCCCGGCCACGAAAACCCGGCCACCACCGGCGATCAGGTCGAGGCAGCCGTCCGGCACGACCCGCTTCGCGCCACCGGCCACCGATTCCCAGCGGCAGCGCACCAGCGAGCGCAGGGGCGCGGGTGGGGGCAGTTCGCGGTACACGCCGCCATCATGCCCCCGCCCCCCGACAGTTTCGCGGGGTACGGTCGGGAACGTGGATCTGGTGACCATCGACGACATCTCCGAGGCCGCGGCCCGCATCGACGGCCTGGTGCTGCGCACCCCGCTGGTGGACAACCAGCGGCTGTCCAGGGAGTTCGGCACGCGGGTGCTGCTCAAGGCCGAGAACCTGCAGCACTCGGGCAGCTTCAAGGTGCGCGGCGCGCTGAACGCCCTGCTGTCCTGGCAGGAGCGGGGTGAACTGCCCGAAGGGGTGGTCAGCTTCTCGGCGGGCAACCACGCGGCGGCCATCGCGTACGCGGGCAAGCGGCTCGGGGTGCGCGTGATCGTGGCCATGCCGAGCAAGCCGGTGCCGTCGAAGGTGGCCAACGTGGAGCGCTTCGGCGGGGAGATCGTGCCGACCGACGACTTCGCCGCGACGCTGGCCGAACTGGCCGAGGAGCACGGTTACCCGATCCTGCACCCGTTCGACCAGCCCGAGGTGATCGCCGGGCAGGGCACCGCCGGGCTCGAACTGTGCGCCGACGGCCCGGCACCCGATCTGGTGCTGGTGCCGGTCGGCGGCGGCGGCCTGCTCAGCGGGGTGGCCGCGGCGGTGCGCAAGCTCGCGCCCGCGGCCCGCGTGGTCGGGGTGGAACCGGCCGCGTCGAACGCGATGTCCCGGGGGCTGGCGGCCGGCTCGGTGGTGCGGATCGACAACCCGTCGGCGACCGTCGCGGACGGCCTGACCGCGCCGTTCGCCGGTGAGCACACCCTGCCGCACGTGCAGGCCTATGTGGACGAAGTGGTCGAGGTGAGCGAGGACGCCATCCACTCGGCTTGGGGTGAACTGATCGAGGCGAGCAAGCTGCTGGTGGAACCGGCGTCGGCGGTCTGCCTGGCGGCACTGCGCTCCGGTGCGGTCCGGGCCCCCGAGGGCGGGGTGACCGTGCTGGTCGTCTCCGGCGGCAACGCCGACCTGACCAGGCTGGTCACGCCCGGCTGAGCTGCCGGATCGCCCCCGGTGCCCGAGAATGGCGTGAATGCGCTGTCTGGTCACCGGGGCCACCGGTTACATCGGGGGACGGCTCGTCCCCAGCCTGCTCGAAGCCGGGTACTCCGTGCGGTGCCTGGTCCGGGACCCGGCCAAGCTGCGGGACGTGCCGTGGGCGGGTGAGGTCGAGATCGTGCGCGGCGACGTGCTGGACGCGGACGGCCTGCACGAGGCGGCCGACGGCGTCGACGTCCTCTACTACCTGGTGCACTCGCTGTCGCGGAAGGGGTTCGCCGGGATCGACCGGCGGGCCGCGCTGCTCACCGCGGAAGCCGCCCGCGACCGGGGGGTGCGGCGCATCGTCTACCTCGGCGGGCTGCACCCGGACGGGGAGCTGTCCGACCACCTGGCCTCCCGCGCCGAGGTCGGCGAGATCTTCCTGCGTTCCGGCGTGCCCACCGCTGTGCTGCAGGCGGCGGTGATCCTCGGCTCCGGCTCGGCGAGCTTCGAGATGCTGCGGTACCTGACCGAGCGCCTGCCGGTGATGGTGGTGCCGAAGTGGGCGCACAACCGGGTGCAGCCGATCGCCATCCGTGACGTGCTCCGGTACCTGACCGGCTGCGCCCAGCTGCCCGCCGAGGTGAACCGGACCTTCGACGTCGGCGGTCCGGACGTGCTGACCTACCAGGAGATGATGCGCCGCTATGCCGAGGTTTCCGGATTAATCCGGAGAGTAATGGTGCCGGCGCCGGTGTTGACGCCCCGGCTTTCGTCGCACTGGGTGAACCTGGTGACGCCGGTGCCCCGCGGCATCGCCCGCCCGCTGGTCGACTCCCTGGTGCACGAGATGGTCTGCCGGGAGCAGGACATCACCCGCTTCGTACCCGGGCCACCCGAGGGGCTCGTCGGCTACGAACGCGCCGTTGAACTGGCCTTGGCCAGGATCCGCGACGCCGACGTGCCGACCAGGTGGTCCGGTGCCTCGGTGCCGGACGCGCCGGCCGAGCCGCTGCCGTCGGACCCGGACTGGTCCGGCGGCTCGGTCTACACCGATCACCGGGAGTCACCGTGCACGGCGTCGCCGTCGGAGTTGTGGCGGGTCGTCGAGGGCGTCGGCGGCAGCAACGGCTGGTACTCGTTCCCGCTGGCCTGGGCGGTGCGCGGCTGGCTGGACCGGCTGGCTGGCGGGGTCGGGCTGCGCCGCGGCCGGCGCGACCAGCAGCGCCTGCACCTGGGTGAAGCGCTGGACTGGTGGCGGGTGGAGGCCATCGAACGCGGCGCACTGCTGCGCCTGCGGGCCGAGATGAAGGTGCCCGGGCAGGCGTGGCTGGAGCTGGGGGTGGCGCCGGGCGAGCGCGGCTCGGTGTACCGCCAGCGTGCGGTTTTCGTGCCGAAGGGGCTGGCCGGGCACCTCTACTGGTGGGCGGTGGCGCCGTTCCACGGCCTGGTCTTCGGTGGCATGGTCCGGAACATCGTGCGAACCGCGGAACGCCCGAAAGGGTGAATGTGCGAATATTCCGGCTTTGGGGGGTAACGGGCAAACGCGATTAAGCGAGTATTAGACAGCGTGCCCGACCTGGGGCGCCGTGACGTGGGGAGCGGCACCAGTGAGAACCGCAGAGGACGCCCGGATGCTGGCCGAACGACGCGCGCGCCGCCTGCTCGGCGGGGTGTCGCTGGTGCTCGGCGCGGCCGTGGTGGGGGCCGCGAGCGTCGTGCTGCAGGTGACCGCCGGGGAGCGGCCGGCGCGGTCGAACCCGCAGCACCAGGCCCGCCAGCCCGCCGACCACGTCGCCCCTGTGGTGCCGCCGACGCCGTCGAAGTACGTCACCTACGAACTGTCCGGGGACAACGGCGCGCGGAACATCACCTACGTGGGCAACGAGCTGACCGTGGCGCAGGAGACCTCCGCGGCCCTGCCGTGGTCGCGCACGCTGGAGCAGCTCACCCCCAGCTCCGGGTACTTCAGCATCTCGGCGCAGAACCCGGCCGCGGGCAGCCTGACCTGCCGCATCGTGGTGGACGGCCAGGTGGTGGCGCAGAAGTCGACCACGGTGGCCAAGAACGTGGTGACCTGCTCTCACAGCCGGTGACCACTTCCTGAGCGCCGCATGCCGTGCCCGCCGCCACCGGCATGCGGCGCCCCACCTCCCACGCGGCAGCTGACCGGTGAGGCGGGCAGGATCAGGGCGTGGGTGCCATTCAAGCCGGTCCGGTGCTGGCGGTCGTGCTGGGTGTTTTCGTGCTGGTCGCGGCTGCGGTCGTCGGGCGGGGCGGGCTCGGGTCCGGGCGGTCGGTGCTGGTCGCCGCGGCGCGGGCGGTCGTCCAGCTGGCCGCCGTTTCCCTGGTGATCACCGCGATCCTGCGCTCCGGCTGGTGGACCGCGGCGTTCGTGGGGTTCATGTTCGCGATCGCCTCGTTCACCGCGTACCGGCGCGTCAAGGCACCCGGCTGGCCGTGGTTCGCCGCGGCGATCGCGGCCGGGGTGGTGCCGGTGCTCGCCCTCGTGCTGCTTTCCGGGGCCGTGCCGGGGCAGCCGATCGTGGTGGTGCCGATCGCCGGCATCGTCATCGGCGGCGCGATGACCGCCACCTCGCAGGCCGCCCGCCGCGCGCTCGACGAGCTCGAGACCCGCCACGGCGAGTACGAGGCCGCCCTCGCGCTCGGCTTCCTGCCCCGCGCCGCCGCGCTGGAGGTGTGCCGCCCGTCCGCCGGGCACGCGCTCATCCCCGGCCTCGACCAGACCCGCACCGTCGGCCTGGTCACCCTGCCCGGCGCCTACGTCGGCATGCTGCTCGGCGGCGCGAGCCCGGTGCAGGCCGGTGTCGCGCAGCTGCTGGTGCTGATCGGCCTGCTGGCCGCGCAGTCGGTGGCGGTGCTGGCCACCGTGGAGTTCGTCGCGGCGAAGCGGATCAGCTGGTGAGGTGCGCGGTGTCGTTGTACCGGCGGACGATCCACTGTGGACCGTGCACGACCACCTGGGAGAACGAGCCGTTGTCCGTGCCGACGAAGGCGAACGGCCGTGACCGGCTCGCCAGCGCGAGCACCTGCCCGATCACCCCGCCGTGCGTGAACACCGCGACCCGCTGCCCGCGGTGCGCCGCGGCGATGGTCTCGATCCCCTTGCGCACGCGCGCGGCGAACGCCTCGTCGTCCTCGGCGCCGGGGGCGACGCTCCACCGCTCCTCGGCCCAGAGCCGTTCGGCCAGCGGATCGCGCTCGGCCACCTTCTGCCGGAACACCCCGCCCTCCCACTCGCCGAGGAAGACCTCCCGCAACTCGGGGCACACCCGCGGGGTCAGCCCCAGCCGCGCGGCCAGCGGCGCCGCGGTCTGCGCGGTCCGCCGCAGCGGGGTGACGTAGAGGGCGTCGAAGTGCTCCTCACCCAGGCGCCGCGCGATCTGCTCCGCCTGGACCAGCCCCTCCGGCGCGAGTTCGGGGTCGCCCTGGCCGCCGACCAGCGGGAACGGCTTGCTGGCGCGGGCGGGGGCGGACTCGCCGTGGCGGACCAGCAGCAGGTCGGCCGCCTCCGGCGGGGCGGTGAAGCGGCGCTGGCGGTACTCGGGCTCGGCGGGCTGCTCGGGCATCGTCACGTCTGCCGACCCTACCCGCCGGAACCAGCCCGGCGGCCCTTGCCCGGAAATCGGAAAGTGCTCCAGTGTGGTTCGGACCACTGACTCCAGGAGCAGCCATGCGCCGTACGCCGAAGTTGCTCGCCGCCATCGCGGTGCTCGTGCCACTGCTGCCCGCGCAGGCGGCCGAACCGGCCGCGCCGGCGGGCACACCGGTGTCCGCCCCCGCCGCGGCGGGGCAGACCAGCACCATCCCGGACTGGCGGTTGCAGACCAGCGAGGTGGTCACCGCCGGTGGGGACGCCCTGTCCCAGCCCGCCTACGACGACAGCGGCTGGTACCGGGTGCCCGCGCGGTCCACCGTGCTGGCCGGGCTGGTGGCGAACGGCAAGTACGGCGACGTCAACCACGGCACGAACCTGCAGCGGGCCGCGCGCTCGGAGTTCACCGTGCCGTGGTGGTACCGCAAGGCGTTCACCGCCGACCCGCAACCGGGCGCGCACACCTTCCTCAAGCTCAACGGCGGCATCATCGCCCGCGGGGAGGTGTGGCTGAACGGGGTGAAGGTGGCGGGCACCGAGCAGGTCGCCGGTGCCTATCCGACGCACGAGTTCGACGTGACCCACCTGCTGCGCCAGGGCGCCAACGCGCTGGCGATCAAGGCGATGCCCGCCGATCCGCAGCGGGACCTGGCCATCCACTTCATCGACTGGGCGCAGCTGCCGCCGGACCGCAACCAGGGCCTGTTCCGCGACGTGCAGCTGACCCGCAGCGGCGCGGTCTCCCTGCGCGGCCTCCGTGCCGACGGCGACCTGCCGCTGCCCGACCTCGGCACCGCCGACGTCACGGTCAAGGCCGAGGCCCGCAACCACACCCCGCACCCGGTGACCACCGAGATCACCGGCAAGGTGGGCCGGATCCAGCTCAACCGCACGGTTTCCCTGGCACCAGGGGAAACCAGGACGGTCGTCTTCACCCCCGCCGACACCCCCGCCCTGAAGATCGCGCAACCGCAGGTCTGGTGGCCGTTCACCATGGGCGGCCAGCCGAGGTACGAAGTCTCACTGGACGCCGCCGTCAACGGCGTGCTCTCCGACTCGGCCACGACGAAGTTCGGCATTCGTGAGGTGACGTCGCGGCTGAACCAGGGCGCACGCGAATTCTCGGTCAACGGCAAGCCGTTCCTGGTGCGTGGTGGCGGCTGGGCGTCGGACCTGTTCCTGCGCACGGATCTGCGGCGGATCAGCGACCAGCTGCACCTGGTTCGTTCGATGGGGATGAACACCATCCGGCTCGAAGGCAAACCGGAGAACGACGAGTTCTACGAGCTGGCCGACCAGCTGGGCATCATGCTGCTCACCGGCTGGGAGTGCTGCTCGAAATGGGAGGACTACGGTTCCTTCGACGCCGAGGACAACCTGGTCGCCGGGCGGTCCGCGGAAAGCGAGGCCAAACGCATCCGCAACCACCCGAGCATGCTGGGCTTCCTGATCGGCAGCGACGCCGCTCCCGGTGCCGGACTGGAGAAGATCTACCTCGACGCGCTGGCCAGGGCGGACTGGAACCTGCCGGTCATCTCGTCCGCGAAAGCGATCAGCTCACCGCGGCTGGGCAGCCCCGGGATGAAGATGGACGGGCCGTACTGGTGGGAACCGCCGAACTACTGGTACAACGAGCAGAAGGGCGGTGCTTTCGGCTTCGCCTCGGAAATCGGCCCCGGGCCGACGATTCCGGAACTGCCGGAACTGACGAAGTTCCTCACCCCCGAGGACATCGGCGGGCTGACCGACTACAACGCGGTGCAGTACCACCTGTCGCCGAGCACCACGTTCGACGAGCTCGGCTCCTGGGGCACCGCGCTGGACCGCCGCTACGGCCGTCCCGCGAACCCGGAAGCCTTGGTGCGCAAGGCACAACTGGCCAACTACGAGACGAACCGGGCGCAGTTCGAGGCGTTCGGGCGGGACTGGTCCGACCCGGGCAAACCGGCCACCGGCGTCATCTACTGGATGCTGAACGACGCCTGGCCGACCCTGTACTGGCACCTCTACGACTACTACCTCGACACCGCGGGTTCCTACTTCGGCGCGAAAACCGCGCTGCGGCCGCTGCACGTCCAGTATTCCTATGACGACAAATCGCTCGCCGTGGTGAACACCGGCCTGGGCACCGTGCCGGACCTGCGGGTGGAGGTGACCGTGTTCGACGCGGACGGCACGCAGCGGGCGAAGGAGGTCCGCCCGGTCGAGGCCAGGGCGAACGGTTCGGTGCGGGTGGGCACGCTGCCGCAGCCCGCCGGGCTGTCCACCACCTACTTCACCCGGCTGGTGCTCACCGACGCCGCGGGCAAGGTGCTCGACCGCAACGTCTACTGGCTGTCCACCAAGGCGGACACGCTCGACTACGGCGCTTCGACCTGGTACCACACCCCGCAGTCGGGGTACGCCGACCTGACCGGCCTCGACCGGTTGCCGAAGGGCTCGGTCACCGCGCACGCGAAGTCCACTGCGGAGGGTGAGCGGACGCGCACCGAGGTGGTGCTGTCGAACAACGCCAGCGGCGGGCAGGTGGCCTTCTTCGTCGGGGCGACCGTGCGCAAGGGTGCGGGCGGGGCGGAGGTGCTGCCGACGGACTGGTCGGACAACTACGTGACGCTGTGGCCGGGGGAGACGCTGCGGCTGTCGGCCACCTACCGGACGGCGGACCTCGGCGGGACCGCCCCGGTGGTGGAACTGCGCGGGCACAACGTGGACCCGCTCGTGGTGCCCGCGCCCGGCCGGTACTGAACCACCGCCAAACCCGGCTCCGATGAGGTCCGGGTCACCTCATCGTGGTCCGGGCTCGCGCCGCGATCGAACGTGTGTTCTACTGGTCGGGCCGGCTTCGATGGGGAAGATCGAAGCCGGCTCCAGCTTCAGGAGGGCGCCGTGGCGGTCGAGATCACCAGCCGGATCACCCGCGAGCGGGTCCGGTTCCGCAACAGGCTGGCCGCCGAGCGCTACGCCGAGATCATCGGCGGCGGGGCGGCCAACTGGGAGTTCGCCGTGCTCGAGACCGAGGTGCCCGAGACGCCGGTGGAGATCCCGGTGCAGGCGCGCCGGGTGGTGCACCTGGTGCTCGACGACTGGCGCAGGCGAGCGGCCTCCTCGGTCCGCCCGGCTCCGGTCACCTGCCCGCAGCGCCGGGAGACGATCGGCTGAGCCACCGGTAGCCGCCCCGGTGCCGAGGCTCGACGCCAAGAGCTGGGCACCGGCTTCGGGTGCCCTCTCGGCCTTTCCCGGTTCGCTCCGTACCGTGTGCGACGAGCCAGCGCGGTGCCGGGAGGACTCGGGGTGGAGTTGGGGCTGGTTGGTCAGGCCGTGGGCATGTTCGCGGTGACCAACGTCGACGACGTCGTGATCTTGGCCGTCTTCTTCGGCCGGGCCGCCGGGCGGCGCGGAAGCGCGGCTCGGGTGGTGGCCGGGCAGTACCTGGGGTTCGCCGCGATCCTGGCGGCCTCGGTCGCCGGTGCGCTCGGAGCGGGCCTTCTCCCGGGGGCTGTGCTCCCTTGGCTGGGGCTGCTGCCGTTGCTGCTGGGGCTTCGTGCGGCGTGGCGGGCCTGGCGCGAACGCCGTGATGCCGACGACGACGAACCCGCCGGCACGGGCGGCGGGCCGACGACGCTGGCCGTTGCGGCAGTCACCCTCGCCAACGGCGGTGACAACATCGGCGTCTACGTGCCGGTCTTCACCACCGCCGGCCCCGGCGGCCTGGTCGTGTTCGTGGTGGTCTTCCTTGTCCTGGTGGCGGTCTGGTGCGGGGCCGGCCGGTTCTTCGCCACGCGATCGGTGGTCGCCCGCGCGCTGGCGCGTTGGGGTCACCTCGTGCTGCCGATCGTGCTCATCGGCATCGGGTTGCTGATCCTCGCCGAGGGCGGTGCGTTCGGGCTCTGAGCTCCCCGGCCGCCTGCGCAAGCCGAATTTCAACTCGCAGTTGACGTCTTCAACAAGGAGTTGTAGCGTCCTGCTCCAGCATTTCTCCTGGTCGCGGAGGTGGCCCATGCCCGCTCGAAAACTCGTGCCCGTTGCCGCGCTGCTCGCGCTGGTCCTGACCGCCTGTGGCGGCGGACCGGACGGAGCGGGCGGCGGACCGGCCCAGCAGCCCGGTGCGGGGGTGTCGGCAGGCGTGCCGGACACCGCGCCGGTGCTGGCCGGGATCACCAGGGACGAACAGCTCCACGCGGGGCTGCCCGCCGCCACCAAGCAGGCGGGCACCCTGCGGGTGGGCTCCTACCTGCAGTCCGCGCCGAACAACTTCTACGCCGCCGACGGCAAGACCCCGGTCGGCTACGAGGTCGACCTGGCCAAGGCGATCGGCGCCAAGCTCGGCCTCACCGTCACCCACGAGGACATGGCGTTCAGCTCGCTGATCACCAGCCTGCAGTCCGGCCGGATCGACCTGACCATGGCGGCGATGAACGACACGCCCGAGCGGCAGCAGCAGATCGACTTCGTCGACTACTTCACCTCGGGCATCACGATCATGGTCCGCAAGGGGAACCCGGACGGGCTGAACGGGCCGGAGGCGTTGTGCGGCAAGGCGGTGGCCGTGGTGCAGGGCACCAGCCACCAGAAGTTCGCCACCGAGCAGAGCGAGCGGTGCAAGCAGGCGGGCAAGCCGGAGGTGACGGTCACCGCCACCGACAGCGACACCCAGAACCAGAACCAGCTGCGCACCGGCCGGGTGGCCGCGGTGCTCAACGACCTGCCGAGCGCGGTCTACATCTCGAAGACCGCCGGTGAGGGCCAGTTCTTCGAGGTGCTGCCCGGTGAGCCGATCAACGGCGGGCCGTACGGCATCGGCGTGAACAAGGGCAACGCCGAACTCGCGCAGAGCGTGCAGAAGGCGCTGCAGGCGCTGGTCACCGAGGGGACCTACCACGAAATCCTGCGGGCCTGGGGCGTGGAGCAGGGTGCGGTCGGCGAGGTGAAGCTCAATGGCGGCTCCTGAGCTGCCGATCGTCCGGCTCCGCCACTGGGGCCGGTGGGTCAGCGGCGCGCTCATCCTCGCGCTGCTGGCCGTGCTCGGCGTGGCGCTGGCCGAGGCGAAGATCGACTACGAATCGGTGCCGGAGTTCCTCTGGTACCGGGTGATGGCCGTCGGCCTGCTGAACACCGTGCTGCTGGCGGTGATCTCGCAGGGCCTGGCGATCGTGCTCGGCATCGTGGTGGCGTTGCTGCGGCGCTCGGCGAACCCGGTCGCGCGCTGGTTCGCGGTGGTCTACATCTGGCTGTTCCGCGGCTTGCCGGTGCTGCTGCAGATCCTCATCTGGTACAACCTGGCGCTGGTCTTCGAGTTCATCTCGATCCCGCTGCCGTTCACCGGCGGCCACCTGCTGCACGAGCCGACCAACGTGCTGGTCAGCGCGTTCGTCGCGGCCCTGCTCGGGCTGACGCTCAACGAAAGCGCGTACATGGCGGAGATCGTGCGCGCCGGGTTGAACAGCGTCGACGGCGGGCAGACCGAGGCGGCCAAGGCGATCGGCATGACCCCGGCCACCACGCTGCGCCGGGTGGTGCTGCCGCAGGCCATGCGGGTGATCATCCCGCCCACCGGCAACGACTTCATCAACATGCTGAAGGCGACGTCGATGGCCTCGGTGATCGGCGTGACCGAGCTGATCCACGCCTCGAACAACATCTCGTCGAACAACCTGCTGGTGATGGAAACCCTGCTGGCCGCGGCGATCTGGTACATGGTGGTGGTCACCGTCGCCGGTGTCGGGCAGCACTACCTGGAACGGGCGTTCGGCGCCGCCGACCGCGCCGGTGTCGCGGCGGGGCCGTGGTCACGGGCGGCGCGGGCGTTGCGCACGGTGCCGCTGCGGAGGGGGAAAGATGCCATCTGAGGACCCGTTGCTGCGTGCGGTGGGCGTGCGCAAGCGGTTCGGCTCGGCCGAGGTGCTGCGCGGGATCGACCTGTCCGTCCGGAAGGGGCAGGTGGTCTGCCTGCTCGGCCCGTCCGGGGCCGGCAAGAGCACCTTCCTGCGCTGCGTCAACCACCTGGAGCCGATCGACGGCGGCCAGGTGTGGGTCGACGGCGAGCCGATCGGGTTCCGCCGGCGTGGCGGCAAGCTCTACGAACTGCGCGAACGGGAAGTGGCCAAGCAGCGCCGCGACATCGGCATGGTGTTCCAGCGCTTCAACCTGTTCGCGCACCGCAGCGTGCTGCAGAACGTGGTCGAGGGCCCGGTCCGGGTGCGCGGGACCGACCCGGCCGAGGCGCGGGAGACGGCGTTGAGCCTGCTGGAGCGCGTCGGCCTGGCCGAGCGGGCGGACGCCTACCCCGCGCAGCTGTCCGGCGGGCAGCAGCAGCGGGTGGCGATCGCCAGGGCGCTGGCCATGCGGCCGAAGCTGATGCTGTTCGACGAGCCGACGTCCGCGTTGGACCCGGAGCTGGTGGGGGAGGTGCTCGAGGTGATGCGCGGGCTGGCCGAGGACGGGATGACCATGCTGGTGGTGACGCACGAGATGGCGTTCGCCAGGGAGGCCGCCGACGAGGTGGTGTTCATGGCCGACGGCGCGGTGGTGGAGACCGGACCGCCGGAGCAGGTGCTCGGGGCTCCCCGAGAGCAGCGCACCCGGCAGTTCCTGGCGCGGGTGCTGCCGTGAACCGGATCTCCGCGCGGTACCTGGTCCAGTTCGACGAAACGCCGGGCTACCTGGACTTCGCCCGGTTCGGGCCGCCTTCGCACGCGGTGCTGGACACCACCGCCACGCTGCTGGACCGCTCGGTCAAGGCCGGGCAGTCCACTGTGGACGAACTGATGCTGCAGGAGGTCCGGGCGAAGGCGGCGGTGGCGCGGTTGTGCGGCACCGACACCGACCACGTGGTGCTGGTGCCGAACACCAGCACCGGGTTGTTCCAGGCGGCGTTCGGCACCACCGGCGAGGTGCTGGTGGCGGCGAGCGAGTTCCCGGCGAACACCTATCCCTGGGCGCGGGCGGAACAGGGCGGCCGGGCGAAGGTGCGCTGGCTGCCCGCCGGTTCGGTCACCCCGGAAGCGGTGGCCGCCGCGCTGACGCCGGAGATCACCGCGGTGTCGGTCAGCGCCGTCGACTTCCGCACCGGGTACCGCGCGGACCTCGGCGCGTTGCGGGAGGTCGTCGGGGACCGGCTGCTGATCGTGGACGGCATCCAGGGCTTCGGTGTGGTCGAAGCGCCGTGGGAGGTCGCCGACGTGCTGGTCTCCGGCGGGCAGAAGTGGTTGCGCGCGGGCTGGGGCACCGGGTTCGCCGTGTTGTCCGACCGCGCGCAGGAACGCATGGAGCCGCTGCTGTCCGGCTGGACCGGGGCCCGTGACCCCGGTTTGTTCGACGACGAGATCCACCCGGCGGCGGACACCGCGGCGTCGTGGTCGATCAGCAACCTGAGCCCGGTCACCTCGGGTGCCTTCGCCGCCGCGCTGGAACTGGTCGAAGAGGCGGGGGTGGCCGCGATCGAGGCCCGCATCGCCGAACGGCTCGGTGAACTGGAGGAGGTGATCCGCTCGTGCGGCGGGGAGGTCGTCTCCGCGACCGGACGCCGGGGCGGCATCCTGGCCTTCACCCTCGGCGAGGTGCCGAGCGAACGGGTCGGCGCGGCGCTGAAGGCCGACGGGATCACCGCGACCGTGCGCCCGGAACACGTCCGCCTGTCCCCGCACGCGTCCACGCACGCCGGTGCCGCCGAAGCGTTGCGGCTGGCGCTTTCCCGGCTCACCCGCCCGGCGGTTTCGGTGCACGGCACACCGGCGCGGGTCGCCGGCGGGGCGAACGGCGTGCTCTCGGCGCTGGTCCCGGCCGTGGACGGGCTGGCCGCGATGCTCGGGCCGGGCAACGAGGTGGTGCTGCACGACCTGTCGCGGCTGCCGGATTCGATCGTGGCGATCGCGGGCGGGCTGACCGGGCGGGACGCGGGCGGGCCGATGACCGACCTGCTGCTGGGCCTGGTGCGCCGGGGCACCACGCAGGACATGATCAACTACGAGACGCACGGCCCGGACGGGCGGCCGATCCGGTCGTCGACGGTGTTCCTGCGGGACGCCGATGGCACCGCGGTCGGCTGCCTGTGCGTGAACAGCGAAACCACCGGCGCCGACGACGCGGCGGCCGTGCGGCGGGAGAGCTTCCCGCCGGACGTGGACAGCCTGCAGCGGTTCCTGGTCGAGCGCGCGGTGGAGAAGGTGGCCATCCCGGTCGAGCTGATGAAGAAGCGGCACAAGGCCGCCGTGGTGCGGGAACTGGACGAGGCCGGCTTCTTCCTGATCAAGGACGCGGTGGACTTCCTGGCCGCGGAACTGGAGGTGACCAGGTACACGATCTACAACTACCTCAACGAAACCCGGAAGTGAGCCACGCTGGCGTGTGACCTTCCGGTCACGTATCCTGGCCCGGTGACCGACGACGACCGGGTGTTCAAGGCCCTCGCCGACCCGACGCGCCGGTTCCTGCTCGACCTGCTCTTCACCCGCGACGGGCGCACGCTCACCGAGCTGGAGTCGGAGCTGGAGATGTCGCGGTTCGGCGTGATGAAGCACCTGAAGGTGCTCGAAGAGGCGAACCTGGTGCTGACCCGGCGGTCGGGCCGGGAGAAACTGCACTTCCTGAACGCGGTCCCGATCCGCCTCATCCACGACCGCTGGATCGACAAGTACACCGAACAGCAGGTCTCCGCCCTGGCCGACCTGAAAGCCGACCTGGAGAACGACTAGGGTCCGCGGCCGGGAGCGCCCGGGCCGTCCGGTGTCCGTCCCGGCCGGGTGGGCGCGGGCGACCAGCCGTCGCGCTGTCCGAGGGCGGCGGTCAGCTGGGCTTCGCTGATGCGTTGCCTGCCGACGAAGTAGAGCACCGAGCCCGCCGGTAGCGGCGTGTCCCACGACGGGCTGACCAGCAGGTCGTCCGGGGTGCGGGCGGCGAGCACCGTCGCGTTGTGGCGGCGGCCCAGTGCGGTCTGGCAGTCCCCGAACACCGTGGGGTGCGGCAGGCGCAGGGAGTAGGTGTTCCCGGTGCCGCCGTGGGTCATCAGTTCCTCGTAGACCTGCGTGATGCCCGGATCCTGCAGTTCCTCGGTCAGCAGGTGCGGGTTGTGCCACTGCACGCAGCGCATGGCCTCGCTGACGTACCGCAGGTGCCGCGCCCGGTCGAGGTCGCGCAGGGCGACCACCACGTGCGCCCCGCCCCGCAGGTGGTCGACGGTGACCGCCATGGCCAGCGCCTCGTTGTCGTCACGGGCGTCGACGAGCACGGCGCGGGCGCGTTGCACGCAGGCCCGCCGCAGCACGCCTTCGCTGGTCAGGTCGCCGCGGACGAACTCCACCGCCCGTTCCGGCAACGGGTTCGACTCCACCTCCGGCCAGGCGCCGAGCACCAGGCGCAGCGCTTCGTCGGCGTGCAGTTCGTCGAGGATGCGCTCGGTGCGGCCGGGGGTGTACCCGAGCACCACGATGTGGTCGGCCACGTCCAGCGTGCCGGTGCCGTGCATGCGCCGTCCCCTCCGTTTCTCGATCGTGGTGGCCAGCTGGGCGAACAACGTGGTCAGCGTGGCGATCCCGCCGATGATCACGTAACCGCCGACCACGTGCCCCCAGGTGGTCTCCGGGTAGAAGTCGCCGTAGCCGACGGTCGAGGCGGTGACCACGAACCACCACCAGAAGTTCGCCGGCCGCACCAGCTCGCTCCCGGCCGGCTCGGCCAGCAGCATCAGCGGCCAGCTGGTGGCGAACACGAACAGCACCACGGCCAGCGGCGGCAGGCCGGTCCGCGAGCCGAGGACGCGGCGGACGAGCCGGACCAGGAACACGGGCATCCGATACCTCCCCGGTGTCGCGGTTCCGGACACGGTAATCGGGCGCCGCCGCAGAGGTGACCCGAATGGCGTCACGAGATCATCACGCCCCGGCCGCTTCTTGACGAGCCGCACGTGGCGCCCTATGGTCAACGCACACGTTGATAAACAAGTTGGTTGATTAAGGAGCCGAACGATGACCGGTACCACGATCACCGCGCAGCCCGGCACCCCGTTCATCGAGGTGGTCCGCGAGTTCGACGCGCCGCCTTCCCTGCTGTTCCGCGCCACGACCGACCCGGAGCTGGTCGCCAGGTGGCTGGGGCCGCGCGGCGTCGAGATCCGGGTGCTCGAATACGACGCGCGCCCGGGCGGCCGCTACCGGTACGTGCACGCCGACCGCGAAGGCGAGCACTACTTCAACGGGGTCTTCCACACGGTCGTGCCGGATCGGCAGATCGTGCAGACCTTCGAATACGAGGGCGTGCCCGGCAGCGTCAGCCTGGAATCGTCCACCTTCGAGGACCTCGGTGGCCGCACCCGGCTGCGCAACCGCAGCGTCTTCCCGACCGTCGAAGCCCGCGACAGCATGGTGGAGAACGGGATGGAGTACGGCATCCGCGACTCGATGGACCGCCTCGCGGCGCTGGTCGGCCCGGCCAGGGGGCAGGTGGTCGTGGACATCTCCATGTCGCTGGACGGTTACGTCACCGGACCGGACGCCAACGAGCAGCAGGGGCTCGGCGTGGGCGGTGACGACCTGCACCTGTGGGCGATGGGGGAGCGCGCGAACGAGCGGGACAAGGAGGTGCTCGACGCGTCCTACACCCGCTCCGGCGCGGTGATCATGGGACGGCGCCTGTTCGACATCATCGACGGGCCGAACGGCTGGAACGACGAAGTCGGTTACGGCGCGGAACGCGACCAGGGCGACGCGCCGCCGGTGATCGTGCTGACCCACTCGGTGCCGGAGCGGGTGCGGTTGTCGCGCCGGTTCACCTTCGTCACCGACGGCCTGGAAAGCGCGCTGGAGCAGGCGCACGCCGCCGCGAACGGCAAGGACGTGGTGATCATGGGCGGCGGGGAGACCTGCGGGGCCTTCCTCCGGGCCGGGCTGGTGGACGAGGTCGTCCTGCACCTCGCGCCGGTGGTGCTCGGCGGCGGCACCCGCCTGTTCGAGCCGGGCGCGCCGCTGCGGCTCGACCGCGTCGCCTCGGTGTCGACCCCGGCGGCCGAGCACCTGACCTATCGTGTGCGCAGGACTTCCTGACCGGACGAGGTGGGCCGATGGCTGCTGGGGAAGAGCGCGACGGGGTGCCGCTGACCAATCTGGACCAGCCGCTGTTCGACGGGGCGGAGGCGACCAAGCGGGACCTCGTCGACTACCTCGACGCCGTCTCCGGCCGGATCATCCCGGTGCTGCGCGGCAGGCCGCTGTCGGTGGTGCGGGTGCTGCGCGGCCGGGCGCCGTTCATGCAGAAGAACGTGCCGAAGAACACGCCGGAGTGGGTGAAGACCGTGGCGTTGTGGGCGGACAGCTCCAAGCGGGAGGTCGCCTACGCGCTGTGCGACGACCGGCCCACGCTGCTGTGGTTCGCCAACCAGCGGGCGGTCGAGTACCACGTGACGCTCAGCCGTGCCGAGGAGGTCGTGCACCCGACGCACCTGGTGCTCGACCTCGACCCGCCGGAGGGCGCCGGTTTCGACGTGGTGGTGCGGGCGGCGTTCCTGGTCCGCGAGGCGCTGGCGAACGACGGCCTGCACGGGGTGGTCAAGACCAGCGGTTCGAAGGGCGTGCACATCTTCGTGCCGCTGACCCCGGACCAGGCCGTCGACGACGTCGCCGCGGCCACGCGTGCGGTGGCGGCCAGGGCCGAGCGCATCGACCCGGTGCTCGCCACCACCGCGTTCATCCGCGAGGACCGCGAGGGCAAGGTCTTCCTGGACTCCACCCGGTCCGGCGGCGCGACGGTCGTCGCCGCGTACAGCCCGCGCCTGCGCCCCGGCACCCCGGTCTCCTTCCCGGTGTCCTGGGCCGATCTCGATCGGGTGAAACCGGCGGACTTCACCGTGCACACCGCCCCGGGCCTGCTCGACGGCGCCGATCCGTGGGCCGGGCACCAGCCGGAGCCGCAACGCCTGCCCGCGGACCTCGTCGAAGAGGGCCACACCATTCCGATCGCCCGGGTGCAGGCCATGCACGAAGGGAAGCGCCGCGCGCGAGCCCGCCGCGAATGAGCTCAGGGTGCTGGCGGTTCGAGGTGTTCCGCCCACGCCGGCCGCCGGTCGTGCAGTTCTGCCATCACCTCGAGCATGTCCCGCAGCTCGGCCACGTCCGGAGCGGTGGCGGCGAACCACCGCGTGACGCTCGCCCACGCCTTCGAAGCGGCCTCGCCCTCGACGACGTTCCACACGGGAGGGTCGTCGAGACCGAGGTCCGCGCCGTCGATGACGTGGTAGGCGTAACCCTGGTGGGCGCTCAGCACCAGCAGACCGGCCGGATCGGTCATCGCGTGCTCCAGCCCGGACAGCGTGGTGACGGCGTGCTGCTTGCGTTCGGCGGTCATCGCCCGCACGCCGAACGCGGTGCCCGCGAGCCACAGCCCCGGCCGGACGCCGATCAGGCGCAGCACCTCGCGCACCGCCTCGGGCACGCGGCGCACGCCCTGCCCGGCAGCCATCCGATCGATCTGCTCCTCGGACGCACCTGCCACCGACGCCGGGCGGAGGCCATCGGCCACCACCCGGTCGAACACCGCGCGGACCGTCACCGCGAGATCGTATCCGGCGCCGGGCGTGCCGTCGGCGGACGCTCAGTTCCCGGGCCGGGCGGCTCGGGTCACCGCACGCCACTCCTGATCCGCGCGGGTGATGGTGAACATGTAGCAGCCCCAGGCGACGTTGCGGCTGTGGACCTGCGCGACCCCGGGTTCGGCGAGCACCTCGGCCAGCACCTCCTCCGGGTGCCGGCCGTCGTGCACCCTGGTCGCGTCGTGGATCCAGCCGCGCGCGTCGTAGGCACGCAGCACCTGGGGCCGCCCGCGCCAATCCGCCGGGTAGGCGGCCGGGTCGCCGGGGCCCGCGCAGGGGCGGGCGTGGGCCAGCACCGCGCCGGTTTCGCGGTAGGGGCTGGCGGGCAGCGGCGGCTGGTAGGCGAAGAGCAGCAGTTCGTCGCCCGGTTCGGCGTCACGCAGGCAGCAGCGCAGCGGCTCCCCGCCCGCCGCGGTCAGGCGCTCGGGCCGGTTGCCCACCGCGTCGATCCCGGTGGTGCGCACGCTGGTCAACGCCTCGGCGGAGACGGAATGAACGCGGAAGTCGATCACGAGCTCAGGTTCACGGGTCCGCGCCCGCCGCGCTGGCGGGAATCGGACTTCGTGGTCGTCAGCCGGGGGATCCGTTCGGTGCTGCTGATCGAGACGGTGCTCGACGCACCGAGCGAGGCGCTGTTGCAGGCGTTCCCGCTGTGTTCGACGACCGGGTCCTCCTTGGGCCCCAACCGGCCGAGGCCGAGCCGGTGACCGGTGCGCTGGAGGCTGAGGTGCCGCAGCGGCGGCAGCCCGGCCAGCGGGCTGAGGTCCTCGATCCACTCGCAGCCGACCACCGCCGGCGAGCGGAGCTCGTCCAGGCCCGCCAACGGTTCGCTGGCGGAGCTGCACCGGGGCGCCGCGATGGCCGCGGATTCCGCCGTGCGCGCCGCACGCACGGAAAAGCTCGGTGCGGCCATCGTGGATTTCGTCCCGCTACCGCTCGACGGTGAGGCGTCGGCGCGGGGGCTTACCCCGGTACACGCGGAACGCGGACGACTTCAAGGGGCTGGACAGCCTGCTGGAAGTCGTCGCCGTCCGAGGCGTCTCCGACTCGGAGGACGACGAGGGCCGGCCACCGCTGGCTGTCGGCTGGGAAGGTCGCGTTCTGCCACCTGGGCTGTTCGCATTTTCGTCGGTCAGAACTGTCGCGTTTTGTCGGTAGCACTCGATCGCGAGGTTCCCGAGCGTGGTGCACGTCTCGGACACCCGCGCCGGCCCGCGCCCGGAACCGAGTGCGGGCACCCGCCTCAGCTCACCAGCCGCGAGAACGCCACTCTTCCAGGTGGGGGCGCTGCGCCCCCAGAGTCGAGTCGTCGCCGTGGCCCGGGTAGAACCACGTGTCGTCCGGCAGGACGTCGAACACCCGCGTCGTCACGTCGTCGATGAGGGACTTGAAGTCCTCCGGCGAACCCGTTTTCCCCACCCCGCCCGGGAACAGGGAATCCCCGGTGAACAGGTGCGGGGGCCCCGACGGGTCCCGGTAGAGCAGCGCGATCGAACCCGGCGTGTGCCCCCGCAGGTGGATGACCTCCAGTTCGCACTCGCCGACGGAGAGGGTGTCGCCGTGGTCGACGAGGAAGTCCGGCGGGACGGGCAGCGGCCCGGCGTCGGCGGGGTGGGCGGCGGTGTTCGAACCGTTCGCGCCCGCCACCGCGCCGAGGGCCTGCCAGTGGTCGGCGTGCTGGTGCGTGGTGACCACGGTGCGTAGCGCCGGGCGGTCCGGGCCGTGGCCGATCAGGTCCGAGATCCGCTCCGGATCGGCCGCCGCGTCGATCAGCAGGGCCTCGCCGCTGGACCGGCAGATCAGCAGGTACGCGTTGTTGTCCATCGGCCCGACCGAGAGCTTCGTGATGCTCAGCTTCGCCAGGGTGCGGCGGGCGGCGTCACCGCCCGGCTCGACATGGCCGGTGTAGGAATCCACGACGTTCACACGCGGAACTCTAGCCCCGATCGCTCACCCGATCGAACCGGCCGTTCGGCGCCCCGTACCCTCGAACCCGGCGCGAATTCGCAGCCCCACCAGGCCGGACCTCGAGCGCGACCGGAGCGTCCGAAATTGTCGGTGGTGCGACCTAGCATGGAGGCGGCCGCCTCACACCCGGCCGTTCCGAATCCAGTGAAGGGACCTCGCGTGGCTGATCGCCTCGTTGTTCGCGGTGCCCGTGAGCACAACCTCCGCGGTGTCGACCTCGACCTGCCGCGGGACAGCTTGATCGTGTTCACCGGCCTGTCCGGCTCCGGCAAGTCGAGCCTTGCCTTCGACACGATCTTCGCCGAGGGCCAGCGGCGTTACGTGGAGTCACTCTCGGCCTACGCCCGGCAGTTCCTCGGCCAGATGGACAAGCCCGACGTCGACTTCATCGAGGGCCTCTCGCCCGCGGTGTCGATCGACCAGAAGTCCACCTCGCGCAACCCCCGCTCGACGGTGGGCACCATCACCGAGGTCTACGACTACCTCCGCCTGCTCTACGCCCGCGCCGGCAAGCCGCACTGCCCGAAGTGCGGGGAAGCGATCAGCAAGCAGACCCCGCAGCAGATCGTCGACCAGGTGCTCGACATGGAGCAGGGCACCCGCTTCCAGGTGCTCGCCCCGGTGGTCCGCGGCCGCAAGGGCGAGTACGTCGACCTGTTCGCCAACCTGCAGCAGCAGGGCTACTCGCGGGTGCGGGTGGACGGCGCGGTGCACTCGCTGACCGATCCGCCGAAGCTGAAGAAGCAGGAAAAGCACGAGATCGGCGTGGTGATCGACCGGCTCACCGTGAAGACCGGCGCCAAGCAGCGGCTCACCGACTCGATCGAGACCGCGCTGCGCCTGGCCGACGGCCTGGTCGAGCTGGAGTTCGTCGACCTGCCCGAGCACGACCCGCACCGCATCCGCGGCTTCTCCGAGCACCTCGCCTGCCCCAACGGCCACCCGCTGGCCGTGGAGGACTTCGAGCCGCGCTCGTTCTCCTTCAACTCGCCCTACGGCGCCTGCCCGGAGTGCACCGGCATCGGCATCCGCAAGGAGGTCGACCCGGAGCTGGTCGTCCCGGACGACGAACTCTCCCTCGGCGAGGGCGCGGTGGCGCCGTGGGCCGGCGGCCAGAGCGCCGAGTACTTCCAGCGGCTGCTCGAATCGCTGGCCGAGACCATCGGCTTCCGGATGGACACCCCGTGGCGGCGGCTGCCCGCCAGGGCGCAGAAGGCCGTGCTGCACGGCGTCGACGAGCAGGTGCACGTCCGCTACCGCAACCGCTACGGCCGCCAGCGCTCCTACTACGCCAACTTCGAGGGCGTCATCCCGTTCCTCGAACGCCGCCAGGAGCAGACCGAGTCCGAGTACATGCGCGAGCGGTACGAGGGCTACATGCGCGAGGTGCCGTGCCCGACCTGCCAGGGCACCCGGCTCAAGCCGGAGATCCTCGCGGTCACCCTGGAGCACAGCACGCAGGGGCCGCGCTCGATCGCCGAGGTCTGCGCGCTCTCGGTGGACGAGGCGTCGGAGTTCCTCAACGGACTGGCGCTGGGGCAGCGCGAGGCGATGATCGCCGGCGCGGTGCTCAAGGAGATCCAGGCCCGGCTGCAGTTCCTGCTCGACGTCGGCCTCGACTACCTCTCGCTGGACCGCGCCTCCGGCACGCTCTCGGGCGGTGAGGCGCAGCGCATCCGGCTGGCCACCCAGATCGGCTCCGGCCTGGTCGGCGTGCTCTACGTGCTGGACGAGCCGTCCATCGGCCTGCACCAGCGCGACAACCACCGGCTGATCGAGACGCTGACCCGGCTGCGTGACCTGGGCAACACGCTGATCGTGGTCGAGCACGACGAGGACACCATCCGCGCCAGCGACTGGGTGGTCGACATCGGCCCCGGCGCCGGCGAGCACGGTGGCCACATCGTCCACAGTGGACCGTACAAGAAACTGCTGAAGAACCGGCAGTCGCTCACCGGTGACTACCTGTCCCAGCGCCGGGAGATCGCGGTGCCGGAGATCCGGCGCCCGATCGACCGCAAGCGCCAGCTGACCGTGGTCGGCGCGCGCGAGCACAACCTGCGCGGGCTGGAGGTGTCCTTCCCGCTGGGCTGCCTGGTCTCGGTCACCGGCGTGTCCGGTTCCGGCAAGTCCACCCTGGTCAACGACATCCTGGCCACGGTGCTGGCGAACAAGCTCAACGGCGCCCGCCAGGTGCCGGGCAGGCACACCCGGATCAAGGGCCTGGACAACGTGGACAAGCTGGTCCGGGTGGACCAGTCGCCGATCGGCCGCACCCCGCGGTCGAACCCGGCCACCTACACCGGTGTCTGGGACCACGTGCGCAAGCTGTTCGCGGCCACCACCGAGGCCAAGGTCCGCGGGTACCAGCCGGGCCGGTTCTCGTTCAACGTCAAGGGCGGGCGCTGCGAGGCGTGCGCGGGCGACGGCACCATCAAGATCGAGATGAACTTCCTGCCGGACGTCTACGTGCCGTGCGAGGTCTGCAAGGGCGCGCGGTACAACCGCGAGACGCTCGAGGTGCACTACAAGGGCAAGACCGTCTCGGACGTGCTGGACATGCCGATCGAGGAGGCCGCCGAGTTCTTCGAGCCGATCAAGGCGATCCACCGGCACCTGCAGACGCTGGTCGACGTCGGGCTGGGCTACGTCCGGCTCGGGCAGCCGGCGCCGACGCTGTCCGGTGGTGAGGCGCAGCGCGTCAAACTGGCCAGCGAGCTGCAGAAGCGATCCACCGGCAAGACGGTCTACATCCTCGACGAGCCGACCACCGGCCTGCACTTCGAGGACATCCGCAAGCTGCTCGGCGTGATCAACGGCCTGGTGGACAAGGGCAACTCGGTGATCGTGATCGAGCACAACCTGGACGTGATCAAGACCTCCGACTGGCTGATCGACATGGGGCCCGAGGGCGGTTCCGGTGGTGGCACGGTGGTCGCGCAGGGCACCCCGGAGCAGGTGGCCGCAACCGAGGGCAGCTACACCGGCGAGTTCCTGCGGGAAATCCTGCCGAACGCCTGACTGTTCCGATCGAACTGTCCATAATGGCCCGGGTGCGGACGAACAACTACCGGTTTCGCGACGTCTGGCTGGTCGAGGCACCGGTGCGCCCGGTCTTCGCCGCACTGGTCGACCTCGGCGCCTACCCCGAGTGGTGGCCCGACGTGCGATCGGTGCGGCGGGTGGACGACGACACCGCGGAGCTCCTCTGCCGCGCGCGGTTGCCGTACGCCCTGAGGATCACCATGACCAGGGCCGAGGAGAACGAGCGCGACGGCAGGCTGCTGGTGCACCTCGCCGGTGATCTCGAGGGCTCGCTCGGCTGCCTGCTCTCGGCGCAGGACGGCGGCACCCGGCTGGACATCACCCAGCACGTGGTGGCGAACAAGCCGCTGCTGCGGCTGCTCTCGCCGGTGGCCGCCCCGATCTTCCGGGCCAACCACGCGCTGATGATGCGGCGCGGGCGGCGGGGCCTGGCCGAGCGGGTGGGCGCGGTCACCGAAAGGTGATTGACTGGTTCCATGGGGAGGATCGGTCATTTCACCACTGCCGGGGGCCGCGCCAGGTACTTCGCGGCGTATGACGAAGCGATGCGGGAGTGCCCGCCGGCCCGCGAGGAACTGGACGTGCCGTGCCGGTTCGGCACGGTCCGCGTCTACCGCTACGGCTCGGCGGGTGGCGCGCCGGTCGTGCTGCTGCACGGCTCGACCGCCAGTTCGGCGATGTGGGCGCCCAACCTGCCCGGCCTGATCGCCGAACGCACCGTCTACACCGTGGACACGCTCGGCGAGCCCGGCCGCAGCGTGCAGTGGGTGCCGATGCGGAACGGCGCCGACCGCGCCCGTGCGCTGGAGGACGTGTTCGCCGAACTCGGGCTGGGCGGCCTCCACCTGGCGGGGTTGTCCGCCGGGGGCTGGCAGGCGCTGAACCAGGCGCGGCACTTCCCCGGCAGGCTCGCCTCGCTCACCCTGATCGATCCGGTGAACACGCTGGCCAAGCTGACCAAGCGGTTCTTCGCCGGGGCGACGGTCGCGCACCTGCTGCCCGGCGACGCGGCGATGAAGCGGTTCCTGCGCTGGTGCTCGGGCAATCCGCCGTCGATGGACGTGCCCTCGGCGAAGGTGCTGCTCGCCGGCATGAGCGAGTTCGCGCCGGGGCTGCCGTTCCTGGCCTTCCCGGACGACGGCGTGCTGCGCTCGGTCCGGGTGCCGGTGCTGGCGCTGATCGGCGGGCGGAGCGTGGTGCACGACCCCGGGGCCGCCGCGGCACGGGCTCGGGAACTGTTCCCGCGGGCCGAGGTCGAAGTGTGGCCGGAGGCGACGCACGCCATGGCCGGTGAGCAGCCCGAGCGCCTGGCCAAGCGCCTGCTGGAGTTCGCCGCCGCGAACGACTGACGCGGTCGCGAGCCCGGGGGAGACCCGCGACCGCGTCAGGCAGGATCAATCGGGCGCGAAGCGCTCCGTTGAGGGTGGTGGTGGGAGACGGGCGGGCTACTTGACTGCTGCGGGTTCCCGCTGCGGCGTGGCTTCTTCACCGTCGGCGGGTTCGTGGTCATCGACCAGCGTGGCTTCGTTGAACGGGTCCTGGCCGCCGAACACCCGGCGTGCCTGGTCGCGGTCGAACTCCTTGGTCCACGAGCCGATCAGCACGGTGGCCACCGCGTTGCCGGCGAAGTTGGTCACCGCGCGGGCCTCGGACATGAACCGGTCGATGCCGAGGATGAAGCCGACGCCGTCGACCAGCTCGGGCCGGTGCGACTGGAGGCCACCGGCCAGCGTGGCGATACCGGCGCCGCTGACCCCGGCGGCGCCCTTGGACGCGATGATCATGAACACCAGCAGGGAGATCTGCTCGGTGACCGGCAGCGGGCTGCCCTGCGCGGTGGCGATGAACAGCGTCGCCATGGTCAGGTAGATCGCGGTGCCGTCGAGGTTGAACGAGTACCCGGTGGGCACGGTGATGCCGACGACCGGCTTGCTCACCCCGAGGTGCTCCATCTTCGCGATCAGCCGCGGCAGCGCCGATTCCGAGGACGAGGTCGACACGATCAGCAGGAACTCGCGGGCGAGGTAACGCAGCAGCGAGAACAGGTTGACCCGCGCGCCGAACCACAGCACCGAGCCGAGCACCACGAAGACAAAAAGCAGGCAGGTGGCGTAGAAGCCGAGCATGATCACGGCGAGGCTCTTCAGCGCGTCCCAGCCGGTCTCGCCGACCACCGCGGCGATCGCGCCGAACGCGCCGATCGGCGCGGCCCACATGATCATCGCCAGGATGCGGAACACCAGCCGCTGGATGTGCTCGATGCCGCGCAGCACCGGTTCGCCCACCCGGCCCATCTTCTGCAGCGCGAACCCGGCGAGCAGCGCGACCAGCAGCGTCTGCAGCACCGAGCCTTCGGTGAACGCCGAGACCAGGGTCTCCGGGATGATGCCGAGCAGGAAGTCGACGGTGCCCTCGGAGCCCTCCGCCTGTTCCTGCGCCTTCGCCGCGGCCTCCGGGGACAGGCTCAGGCCCTCGCCCGGGTGCAGGATGTTGCCGACCACCAGGCCGATGCCCAGCGCGAAGGTGGACATCGCGAGGAAGTAGACGATGGCCATCAGGCCGACCTTGCCGACGCTGGCGGCCTTGGCCACCGAACCGATGCCGAGCACGATGGTGCAGAAGATGATCGGCGAGATCATCATCTTGATCAGGTTGACGAACCCGGTGCCGAGCGGCTTGAGCTCCTTGGCCAGGTCCGGGGCGGCGAAGCCGACGGCCACACCGAGCAGGACGGCCGCGATCACCGCGAGGTAGAGGTAGTGCATCCGATCCCGGCGCTTGCCGGGCGGAGCCGAACCGGCTGTGGTCGTCGGTGATGGCACCGTTGCCTCCAAGTTGCGTCAAGGTTTCCGGTGACTATGCGGATCCGGGTGAGCGGGGTCACGGTTGTGTTCATTTCGTTCACGAACGACGCCACATCGACGGCTCAGGCGGCCGGTGTGCTGGTATGTGGGCGTGTCGAACCGGTGGAGCCTCGCGCGCCAGCTCCTGCTCGTGCAGGTGGTGCTGGTCGCGGTGCTGGTCGGCGGCGGGGTGACGCTGGCCTATGTGGACGCCGAGCGGGCCACCGAGGACCGGGCCACCGAGGAGGTCACCACGGTGGCGGTCACCGTCGCGGACTCGCCGAGCGTGCGGACCGCGGTGCTGGGGCCCGAGCCGAGCGCGGTGCTGCAGCCGTTCGCCGAGCAGGTCCGCGCGGACACCGGGGTCGACTTCATCACCATCATGGACACCGGCGGCATCCGGTACACCCACCCGAACCCGGCGCTGATCGGGCAGCCGTTCGTCGGGAACACCGCGGCGGCGTTGCGTGGTCAGGTGCTCACCGAGACCTACACCGGCACGCTCGGGCCGTCCAAGCGCGTGGTGGTGCCGGTGGAGGCCGAGCCGGGCCGGGTGATCGCACTGGTCAGCGTCGGGATCACGGTGTCCACCATCAGCGCGGAGCTGCGTGAGCGGGTGGTCACCGTGCTCGCCGTGGCCGGGCTGGTGCTCGCCGTCGGCCTCGCGGGCAGCCTGCTGGTGAGCGCGCGGCTCAAGCGGCAGACGCGGGGCGTGGCACCGGCCGAGCTGAGCGCGATGTTCGACTACCACGAAGCCGTGCTGCACGCCGTGCGCGAGGGCCTGGTGCTGATCGACTCCCGCGGCCGGATCGCGCTGATCAACGACGGCGCCCGCACCCTGCTCGGCCTGCCGCCGGACGTGCAGGGCACGCCGGTCGCCGAGACCGGGCTGCCCGCGGAACTGACCGCCGCCCTGCTCTCCGGCGAACCGCGGTCCGACGAGATCCACGTGACCGACACCGGCGTGCTGCTGCTCAGCGCGCAGCCGGTGCGGTCGCGCGAACGCTCGCTCGGCAGCGTGGTGACCATCCGCGACCACACCGAACTGCAGACGCTGACCGGTGAACTGGACACCGTGCGCGGGTTCGCCGAATCGCTGCGGTCGCAGGCGCACGAGTCGGCGAACCGGCTGCACACCGTGGTTTCCCTGGTGGAGATGGGGGAGCCGGAAGAGGCGGTGCGGTTCGCCACGGCCGAACTGGAGATCGCGCAGCAGCTCACCGACCGGGTGGTCGGCGCGGTGTCGGAGCCGGTGCTGGCGGCGTTGCTGCTGGGCAAGGCGGCCGAGGCCAGCGAGCGCGGGGCCGAGCTGACGCTGACCCCGGACACCGCGACGGACTCCGGCACCGGCGGGCTGGACACGCGGGACCTGGTGACCATTCTCGGCAACCTCGTGGACAACGCGATCGACGCGGCGATCGCCGGGGCCGGGCACGGCAAGCCCACCGTTTCGGTCACCGTGCGGCGCGAGCACGGGGAACTGCTGCTGCGGGTCGCCGACACCGGGCCGGGCATCGACCCGGGAAGCGCGGACGAGGTGTTCCGGCGCGGCTGGTCGAGCAAGCCCGCCGACGGCCCGGCCGGGCGGGGGCTGGGCCTGGCGCTGGTCGGGCAGGCGGTGCGCCGGCACGGCGGCACGATCGAGGTCTCCCGGAAGGTCGGCGCGGTGTTCACCGTCCGGCTGCCGGTGCGGGGTGAGCCGTGATCCGGGTGCTGGTGGTCGAGGACGACCCGGTGGTGGCCGAGGCGCACCGGCGGTACGTCGAGCGCGTCGCGGGCTTCACCGTGGTCGCCGTGGTGCACTCGGGCGGGGACGCGCTGCGGACCTGCGAGCGGCTGCCGGTCGACCTGGTGCTGCTGGACTTCTTCCTGCCGGACAGCCACGGGCTGGCGGTGTGCCGGGCGCTGCGGGCGGCGGGGGTGGCGGTCGACGTGATCGCGGTGACCTCCGCGCGGGACCTGGCGGTGGTCAAGGCCGCGGTGTCGGTCGGGGTGGTGCAGTACCTGCTCAAGCCGTTCACCTTCGCCTCGCTGCGGGAGAAACTGGAGCGGTACGCGCGCTTCCGCGACCGGTTCACCGAGTCCGGCGAGGTCAGCGGGCAGGCGGATGTGGACGGTGTGCTGGCCACCCTGCGCTCGCCGGACCACCACGCGCTGCCCAAGGGGATGAGCGCGCAGACGCTGGCGGCGATCACCGAGGCGCTGGCCACGGCGGGGGAGGGGCTGTCCGCGGGGGCGGCGGCCACCGTGGTCGGGGTGTCGCGGGTGACCGCGCGGCGGTACCTGGAGTACCTGGCGGACAACGGCTTGGCGCGGCGCGAACCGCACTACGGGCAGGTCGGCAGGCCGGAGGTCTGGTACCGCTCCGCGTGATGCCGGTCACACCGTTCAACAAACCGGGTCCCGGCCGGGGTTTCCCTGGCGCCCAAGTTGAGCCAGGCAGAAGGGAGCTGTGGTGCCGGACGGGTTCGACCAGTTCGCCGCCGATCGGCTCGATCGGCTGCTGCGGTACGCCACCGCGGTGACCTGCGACCGCCACCTCGCCCAGGACATCGTGCAGGACGTGCTGCTGCGCGTGCAGCGCCGCTGGTCCCGGATCGAGCGCATGGACGCGCCGTACCTCTACGTCAAGCGCATGGTCACCAACGAGTACCTGTCCTGGCGGCGCCGCCGTGCCGCACGGGACATCGCGTCGTCGACCCGCACGCTGGACGCGCTGACGCCACCGGTCGGCGATCCGGCGGTCCGGCACGCCGAGCGCGACGCGATGCGCGCCCGGATCGCGGTGCTGCCGCGCCGCCAGCGCGCGGCGATCGTGCTGCGGTTCTACGAGGACTGCACCGATCGGGAGATCGCCGAGGTGCTCGGGTGCTCGGAAAGCACCGTGCGCAGCCACATCTCCCGCGCGCTCGGCACGTTGCGCGCGGCGAGCCGGATCCCAGCGGAGGTGCCGCGATGACCGACGAAGAGCTGATCCGCCAGGCGATCGCCGACGAGGCCGGGCAGGCGGCCTCCGCCGACGAGGTGCTCGCCGGCCTGCGGGACCGGCGCCCGCGCCGCCCGGTGCTGCCGGTGGTGGTGGTGGCCGCCGTCGTGGTGGCGGCCGGGCTGCTCGCGGCGGTGCTGGCCGCCCAGCCGTTCTCCGCGCCGGGAACACCGGTCGCGGCGGCGCCGGTGCGGACGGACGTGCTGCTGGTCGGCGCGGACGAAACGGGACGGGCGGACGCGATCGTGCTGGCCCGGCTGGGCACGGACGGGGTGCTGCGCGGGGTCTCCCTGCCGCGTGACACCCGGGTGGGCAGCGAACGGCTGAACCAGGCATATGCCGCCCGCGGCATCGACGGGCTCACCGCGGCGGTGGAGTCGCTGACCGGGGTGCGGCCCCAGCACCACGCGATTGTCGACCAGGCCGCTTTCGTCCGGCTGAGCCAGGCCGTCGGCGGGGTCGAAGTCTGCCTGCGCTCGGCGACGAGCGATCCACGCACCGGGGCGGAGTTCCCGGCCGGTACGCAGACGCTCTCCGGTGACCGCGCCCTGGCCTTCCTGCGGCAGCGGATGAACCTGCCCAACGGCGACCTCGACCGCACCGCCCGCCAGCGGCTGTTCCTGCGGGGGCTGACCACCAAACTGGCCGGCTCCGGCATGGACCTGGTGCAGCTGGCCCGGGACAACATCCGCACCGACCCGGGCTGGGACCTGGCCGGTTTCGCCGCCGGCCTGCGGGGTGCGGGGGAGCTGGCCCTGATCCCGGTGCTCGGCACGGAGCCGCGCAGCGGCGGCGCGGAACTGGCGGTGGACCCGGCCGCGGTCCGGTCCTTTGCGGACGGGGTGCTGAGCGGTACGGCGGGGGGAGGTGGCCCGGACCTGCCGGGGGCAACCGCTCCCTGCGTGAACTGACTCAGCCGAAGCCGCTCAGCGGACGCCTCACCAGGAGTGCCTCGCTTCCCGCGTGAACTGAGCAGTCGGCTCGCTCCCGGCTGGTTCACCGCCGGGGGCCCGCGGAGAGTTGGGCACCCAGGCTGCCGTGGCTGAGCATGCCCCAGGCGATAGCTGCACCCGGCAACGGCCGTGGCATCCTCCCGCCGCTACACGCGGGGTGCTGCGCGCAGGCCGGAGTAGAGGCAGAGGGTGCCGTCCGGCAGGGTGGTGAACACGATCGGCATCCAGTCGCCGGCGAAGGCGCCGAGGCCCGGGGCGGCGAACACGGTGTCCGTGACCGGCACCAGGTCCAACTCCATCGGCGGCGCGAAGTGCGCCATGCCGCCGACGAAGGCGTACCGCAGGTGCGGCGTCCCCTCGCGCGACGAGACGGTCAGTTCGACGCCCTCCCGCCGGTAGGTGCCGTGGTACCGGGCGAAATCCACCACGGGCGGCTGCGACGGCACGGTGAACGAAGCGGGCATGTGCACACCGGCCAGTTCACCGAGCAGTTCACCCAGCAGGTCGGCGTAGAGGTGCCGGGAGTGACCGCCGTTCGCCAGCAGCACGGCGATCACCCCGGCCTCCGGGAACACCCGGAGATACGAGTACTGCCCGGTGGCGGCGCCGTCGTGACCGTAGCCGGGGACGCCGTCCCAGTCGTACAGCGTCCAGCCGAGGCCCCAGCCGTCGGAGCTGACCGTCCACCGGTCCGGCACGTCGACCGCGTGCCGCTGCATCTGGGCCACGGTGTCCGCCCGGAGCAACCGCGTGCCGTCCGGGGCGGTGCCGCCGTCGAGGTGCAGGCGGGCGACCCGGACCACGTCGGCGGCGGTGGCGCACAGCGTGCCGCCGTAGGGGCCGCCCGACCGGGGGATCAGCGTCCACGCGGGCATCGGCTCCTGGCCTTCGTGCCCCATCGCCGCCTGGAACCGCAGCACGTCCTCGGGCAGGGTGACCGAGTGGGTCAGGCCGAGCGGGGCGAACAACCGCTCACGAAGCGCTTCGTCCCAGGTCAGGCCGGTCAGCACCTCGATGATGCGGCCGAGCACGTTGTACCCCGTGCTGCTGTAGGAGATCGCCGTGCCGGGGGCGACGTCCTGGCCGACGCCGCCGCAGGCGTCGACGTACTTGGCCAGGCAGTCGTCGCCGCGGCCGGTGTCCAGGGTGAAGTCGCCGCTGATGCCGCTGGTGTGGGTGAGCAACTGGCGCGGGGTGACGGTCTTGGTCGCTTCGGCGTCGGCCACCGCGAAGTCCGGCAGCACGTCCCGCACCGGGGCGTCCAGGTCCAGCTCACCGGCTTCGGCCAGCTGCACGACCAGGGTCGCGGTGTGCACCTTGGACACCGAACCCAGCTGGAACACCGAGTCGGGGGTGGCCGTCACGCCGGTGCCGGTGTGCAGCACCCCGCTGGCCAGTTCGTGGAGCTCCCCGCCGGACAGCACGGCGAGCGCGGCGCCGGGCACCCGGTGCTTGGCCCGCAGCTCGTCGAACCGGGCTTGCCAGCGGGTGTGGTCGAAGGTCATTCCCAGCTCCTTGAGTACGCTGTCCCTTGATGCGCACACCGTACGCATAGAGATCAGCGTACGTCAATGCGCACACTGTGCGCTAAACTGGCGGCATGGCGGACGAAGAGCAGGCGATCCCCTCGGTGTGGACGCGGCCACGACGCGGCCGGGAGCAGCCGGCGCTGAGCCGGGAGCAGATCGTCGCCGAGGCGGTGCGGCTGCTCGACGCGGACGGCCTGGAGGCGCTGAGCATGCGCAGCCTCGGCAGCAGGCTCGGTGCGGGGGCCACCTCGCTCTACCGGCACGTGGCGAACAAGGACGAGCTGATCGAGCTGGTCGTCGACGAGGTCTACGGCGAGATCGAGGTGCCCGCGATCGGGGCGGGCGGCTGGCGCGCGGCGGCGGCGACCTGCGCGCGGAGCGTGCGCGCGATGATCATCCGCCACCCGTGGATCGCCACCGCGCTCGGCCAGGTCGGCCTGTCCTACCTCGGGCCGAACGTGATGCGGATGAACGACGGCATGCTCGGCATCTTCGAAGCGGCCGGCTTCTCCCTGGCCGAGGCGGACCGCGCGCTCGGCGCGGTGTTCTCCTTCGTCATCGGCATGGGCATCACCGAGGCGGCCTGGCTGAGCATGCTCGCGCGCAGCGGGCAGACCGAGCAGGAGTGGGGCGAGCACCTGCGCCCGACCATGGAAGCGGCCTCGGCGCCCTATCCGCGCCTGCGGAAGTTGTTCACCGAGACCACCACGCACGAAGATCCCGGTGAGTCACGGGAGGACAGCTTCGACTACGGCCTCGAGCGCATGCTCGACGGCCTCGAAAGCCGCCTTCGCTAACGCGGGCGGCCGGGCACGCCCGGACGGGTCTGCCACGGGTGCGGCCCGGCCAGCGGGCGGTACTCCACCCCGAGCGCGTCCAGCCGCGGCAGGTGGGCTTCGGCCAGCCGCGCGGAGAACTCGTCGAAATCACGCGGGCCCGCCGACCACACCACCTCCGCGAACGCGCACAGCCGCGGGAACGTCGCGTAGTCCACCCGCCGCACCGAATCGAGGTGCTCGGTCCACACCTGGGCCTGCGCCCCGAGCACCCGCGGCCGGGCGCTCTCCGGCAGGTCCGCCGGGTACGGCTCGTAGGCGTAGACGTCCGCCAGCGTGTGCACGAAACCGACCGGGATCGGCTCGTCCGGGTGGTCCGACTGCCGGTGGTCCAGGTAGACGTGCTGTTCCGGGCACATCACCACGTCGTGCCCCGAGCACGCCGCGGCCACCCCGGCCGCCTCGCCGCGCCACGAGCCGATGATCGCGGAGGTGGCGGGCTTGCCGTCGAGGATCTCGTCCCAGCCGAGCGCCCGCCGCCCGCGGGCTTCGAGGTGCTCGATGATCCGGTCGACGAACCACGCGTGCCGCTCGGTCGCCCCCGGCACCTCGTCCCCGCCGAGGGCGATCACCTCGCTGGGGAAGATGTCCAGCACCACGTCGAACACCTCGCGGTAGAAGTCCACTGTGGACTCCGTGGGGTCGAGCAGCCGGGGGTTGATGCCCCACGCGGTCCACACCTCGACCTGTTCCCCGCCACCCAGTTCCGGATAGGCGGCGATGGCGGCCTGCGAGTGCCCCGGCACGTCGATCTCCGGCACCACGGTGATCTGCCGTTCGGCCGCGTAGGCGACGATCTCACGCAGGTCGTCGACGGTGTAGAAGCCGCCGTGCGGGCGGCCGTCGCGTTCCGGCCCGTCGTGCCTGCCGACCATCGACCCGTGCCGCCAGCCGCCGACGGAGGTCAGCCGGGGGAACCGCGGGATCTCCACCCGCCAGCCCTGGTCGTCGGTGAGGTGGAGGTGCAGCACGTTCAGCTTGTGCGCGGCGAGCAGGTCGAGGAACCGCAGCACCTCGGCCTTGGTGCGGAAGTTGCGCGCCACGTCGAGCAGGCAGCCGCGCCAGGCGAACCGCGGGTGGTCGGTGACCACCCCGCAGGGCACCGGGCCCGGGGTGGACCCGGCGGCCCGGAACGCCGACGGCCCGCGCAGCTGCCGCAGCGTCTGCAGGCCGTAGAACCGGCCCGCGGCGTCGGCAGCGCCGAGCGTGATCGACTCGGGGGTGATCTCCAGCCGGTAACCCTCGGCGGGGAGGCCGGTGTCCTCCCGGTGCGTCACCGTTTCCACAGTGGACACACCGGTGCCCGGCTCCACCGAAACCGGCCGGGGCAGCAGGCCGTCGAAGCCGGTCACCCCTTCACCGCCCCCGCCATGCCGGAGACCAGTTTCCGCTGCACCAGCAGGAAGAACACCAGCACCGGAATGGTCATCAGGGTGGAACCGGCCATGATCGCGCCCCAATCGTTCTCCTCGGGCTTGAAGAACACCAGGATGCCCAGCGGCAGCGTCTGGTTGCTGGTGTCGGAGATGATGAACGTCTTGGCGAACAGGAAGTCGTTCCAGGCGTGGATGAACGACAGCACGCTGGTCGCCACCAGCCCCGGCGCCACCAGGGGGAACAGGATCTGCCAGGTGAACCGGAACCGGCTGGCCCCGTCCACGGTGGCCGCCTCCTCCAGTTCGGCGGGCACCGCGGCGACGAAGCCCCGCAGCATCCAGATCGCGAACGGCAGGGTGAAGGCCAGGTGCACCAGCACCAGCGAGCCCAGCTCGTTCAAGCCGAACGCGGGTGCCACGTCACCGACCGAGCGCATCAGGAAGAACAGCGGGATGGTCAGCGCCTCGATCGGCACCATCTGCGCCACCAGCAGCATCACCAGCAGCACCGTGCGGCCCTTGAACCGGAACCGGGTCAGCGCCACCGCGGCCAGGAACGACAGCAGCATCGACAGCGCGACCACCACCACCGCGACGATCACGCTGTTGACGAAGTACCGGCCCAGCCCGGCCGAGTTCAGCACCCGCTCGAAGCTGTCGAAGCTGGGGGAAAAGGTCCACGGCCGCGGATCCGCCGACTGGATCTCCCCGGCCGGCTTGAGCGCCGAGAGCACCATCCAGTACAGCGGGAAGGCCACGAGCCCGGCCACCACCACGGTGACCACCTCGGCGAGCAGCCTGCCCGGCCGCCGCGGCCTGCCCCGCCGCGGCGCCCGCGGCCGGGTCCGCGCCACCGGCGGCGCGGTCGCCGTCACCGTCATAGCAACCCCGCTTCCCGTTTCTGCGACCGGACGTAGAGCGTGGTGATGGACAGCAGCAGCAAGGTCATCACCACGCCGATCGCGGCGCCGAGGCCGTAGTCCGCCCCGGCGAAGGCTTCCTGGTAGGCGTAGACGTTGAGCACCAGGTTCCGCCCGGCCAGCCCGCCGCCGTTGGTCATCACGTAGATCTGGGTGAACACCTTGAAGTCCCAGATGATCGACTGGATGGTGGCGATCATCAGCACCGGGCGCAGGATCGGCAGCATCACCGAGGTGGCGATGCGCGCCCAGGACGCACCGTCGAGCGTGGCCGCTTCGAGCACCTCCTCCGGGATCGCCTTGATCCCGGCGTACATGGTGATCATCACGAACGGGAACGAGCACCAGATCACCTCGGCGGCGACCAGCCCGAACGCGCTGTAGGTGTCGAAGGTCCACGAGTGCTTCGCCATCGACTCGAAGCCCAGCCCGGACAGCACCTCGTTGACCAGGCCGAAGTCGGTGTCGAAGAGGAACAGCCAGATGTAGGACCCGGCCAGCGCCGGCGTCGCCCACGCGCCGAGCGCGGCGATGAACAGCAGCATGCGCGGCAGCGCGCGGATCCGGCTGGCCAGCACCGCCAGCACGGTGCCGACCAGCAGGCTGCCGATGACGCAGACCGCGGCGAAGCCGACGGTCTTGACCAGCACCGTCCAGAACTGCGCCTCGCCGAGCAGTTTCGCGTAGTTGTCGAACCCGACGAACTCCAGCGGCGCGCGGCCGGAGGCCTGCGCCTGGCCGTAGTCGTAGAACGAGATCAGCACCAGCTGGTAGATCGGGTACGCCAGGATCGCGAGCAGCAGGATCGCCGCGGGCAGCAGGTAGACCGCGGCCGCCCGCCCGTCGCCGCGCTTGGCCGACGGGCGGGCGGCACCACCACGCGGTGGTGCCGGAACCGGGAGGATCTGGGTCGCCATCGGGCCTAGGAACCGAACGCGTTGTTCATGCGCTCGCTCGCCCCGGCCAGCGCGCCGTCGATGTTCTGCTCCCCGGTGACGATCTGCTGCACCGCGGTGGGCAGGATCTTCTGCGCGTCGATCTTCGACCACGCCGGGGTGGCGGGCACGAACTTGGTGCCCGCGGTCAGCGTGTCGGCGAAGGGCTTGAGGAACGGGTCGGTGGCGGCCAGCTGCTGCTGCACGCTGCCGAGCGTGGGCAGGTTCCCCATCGCGGCGTACATCTTGCCCTGGTACTTGGCGTTGCCGAGCAGCTGGGTGAACTGCACGGCCAGGGTCTTGCGCTTGGTCGCGCCGAACACGCCGAGCAGGTTGCCACCGGCGAAGGCCGGGGCGATCGAGCCGGGGTCCTTGCCCGGCAGCGGCACCACCGCGTACTTGTCCTTCACGCCCTCTTCGACGGCCTTGCGGTTGAAGTCACCGCCGACGGTCATGCCCGCCTTGCCGCCCGAGAACGCCTGCACGCTCTGGGTGCCGGTCAGGTTGGCGCACTGCTCCGGCGGGCAGATGTCCGGCTTGATCAGGTCGGCGTAGGCCGAGATGCCCGCCTTCGCCTCGGCCGAGGTGAGCGAGGAGGACCAGCGCTCACCGTCCTGGCGGGCGATCTCCCCGCCGTTGGCCCACAGGAACGGCAGCATCGCGTAGGTGTACTGGCCGCCGACGGAGATGCCGTAGAGGTCGGGCTTCGCCTGCCGGATCCGCCGCGCGGTCTCGGTCAGCTCGGTGATCGACTTCGGCGGCTGGAGGCCGAGTTCGGTGAACACGTCGGTGCGGTAGTACAGCGCGCGGATGCCGGTGAACCACGGCAGGCCGTAGACCTTGCCGTCCACCTTGGCCGTGTCGAGCACGGTCGGCAGCAGGTCGGCGCCCTCGGACCAGTTCTGGATGTCCGCGGTGAGGTCGGCGAAGGCACCGGTCTCGGCGTAGCTGGCGGCGTCGGTGTTGCCGAACTCGGCGACGTCCGGTGCGTTGTTCGGGTCGTTGAAGGCACCGGAGAACTTGTCGGCGCGGCCTTCGACGGCCACCCACTGCACCTCGACCTTGACGCCGGGGTGCGCGGCCTCGAACTCGGCGATCGCCTCGTTCACCACGGCTTCCTTGGGCTGGCGCTTGGCTTCGTCGAACAACCACACGCGCAGCGGGCCGGTCTGCTCGTCCCCGCCCTGGCTGGGGCCGCTGGACTGGGTGGGCGCGCACGCCGAGGCGGTGAGCCCCGCGGTCAGCGCCACCGCCGCGACGATGCGGCTGAGTCTTCTGTTCATCAAGCACTCCGTTGCACTATTCGCAATGGGCGTTTCGCTATTAGCAACGAATCGTAGGTGGGTGCCGGAGCCCACACAAGGGTCTAGACCACCGGCACCCACCGCTAGCGATCGGTCACCGGAAGAGCACAAAAGCCACGTGGTCGACCGTGAGCGAGCCCGCCGGCTTGCCCAGCAAACCGGTCGCCGGATCACGCGGCAGCCAGGTCACCGTGTTCGAGCGCTGGTTCGCCACGTAGACCCACCGCTCGGCCGGGTCCAGGGTGAAGTGGCGCGGCCACGCACCCCCGGTCTTGACGTTCTCGCCGAGCCGCTTGAGCTGCGCACCGCCGCCGCCGACACCGAAGGTGGCGATGGTGTCCTCACCGCGGTTCGACGCGTAGACGAACCGGCCGTCACGCGAGATGGTGATCTCCGCCGGGTACTGCGGCACCGGGGCGCTCGACGGCACGGTCGGCACCACGGGCCCGGCGGTCAGCCTGCCCGCGTTCGCGTCCCACGCGGCGATGGTGATCTCCGCGCGCAGCTCACCGAGGATGTAGGCGTACCGGCCGTTCGGGTGGAACACCAGGTGCCGCGGCCCGGCCCCGGACGGCAGCTTGAGCTGCTGGTGCTGCTTGAGCTTGCCGGTGGCCTGGTCGAGCTGGTAGACGTACACCGAATCCGCGCCCAGGTCGACGGCCACCACCCAGCGGCCGCTGGGATCGGTCACCACCTGGTGGGCGTGGGCTTCCCGCTCCGCGCCGACGTGCTTGACCACGTCGGTCGGCGGCCCGGCCTTGCCGTCGGCCTGGATCGGCAGCACGGACACCGTGCCGTCGGTGTAGTTCGCGGTGAGCACGTACCGGCCGTGCACCGACAGGTGCGTGGTGCCCGCCCCGCCGACCGGCTGGGTGCCGAGCACCTTCGGCGGGTTGCCCGCGGTCAGCGTGGTCACCCGCCCGTCCGGCACCAGCTCGTTGGTCGAGTACAGCTTGCCCTTCGACACCGCGAGCCACGACGCGTCGGCCACCCCGGGCACGGTCGCGCCCAGGGTCAGCGCCGGCCCGCTGCCCCGCGTCGCCACCTGCAGGCCGGCGCCGGGCGGCTCCCCCCAGGTGGTGTAACTGCCCAGGTAGACCACGCAACCCGCCCCCTCCGTGCTTGCCGAAGCGCGCCCGGCGAGCACGCCGGTCATGCCGACGGCGCCCACGGCACCGACGGCCCCCAGGAACTTCCGGCGATCGAACCCAGCCATCCATCCACTCCTTCATCTGTTGTGTGGCGGCTTCACGGGAACTTGCGTCAGACGAACGCCATGATCAGTGCGGCAACGGCGAAACCGGCGACCGAGAGCACGGTTTCCAGCACTGTCCACGTTTTCAGGGTGTCGGCCACCGAGATGCCGAAGTACCGGGAGACGATCCAGAACCCGCCGTCGTTGACGTGCGAGGCGATGATCGACCCGGCGGCGATGGCCACCACCAGCAGCGCCAGCTGCACCTGCGAATAACCCAGCTCGGTGACCGTCGGCGCGATGATGCCGCTGGTGGTCACGATGGCGACGGTGGCCGAGCCCTGGGCGATCCGCATGCCGCAGCTGATCACGTACGCGGCCAGGATCACCGGCAGCCCGGCGTCGTCCAGCGAACCGGCCACGGCCTTGCCGATGCCGGTGGCCGAGAGCACCGCGCCGAAGAACGCACCGGCGCCGACCACCAGCAGGATCATCGCCACCGGCCGCAGCGCGGTGGCCGACAGCTCGCTCAGCTGCTTGCCGGTCATCCCGCGCCGGGTGCCGAGCAGCCAGGACGCCAGCAGCACCGCGATGGTCAGCGCCACCGCCGGCGTGCCGATGAAGGCGGCGATGCCGGACAGCGTGGTCGAATCCTTGGGCAGCCAGATGCTGCCGAACGTGCCGACCAGGATCAGCACCAGCGGTACCGCGATGATGAACGCGACCAGCCCCAGCGACGGCGGGATCTCGTGCTCCTCGTCCCCGTTCTCCACCATCCCGCCACCACCCTCAACGGACGCGCTCTGCGCGACGAGCATGTCTGCGGGCACCGGCAGCACGATCTTCTTGCCGATCCACGACGAATACAGCACACCGCCGATGAACCAGGCGGGCAGCCCGCAGATCGCGCCCATCAGGATGACCCAGCCCAGGTCCACCCCGAGCAGCCCGGCCGCGGCCACCGGGCCGGGGTGCGGCGGCAGGAAGGCGTGCGTCACCGAGAGCCCGGCGAGCAGCGGCAGGCAGTACAGGATGATCGACTTGCCGCCCTGCTTGGCGGCCACGTAGACCAGCGGCGCCAGCACGAAGATGCCGATGTCGAAGAACACCGGGATGCCGAAGATCAGCCCGGCCACGCCCATCGCCAGCGGCGCGCGCTTCTCGCCGAAGGCCCGCAGCAGCGTGGTGGTCAGCACCCTGGCGCCACCGGAGCGCTCCAGGATCGCGCCGAGCAGGGTCCCCAGGCCGATGATCGCCGCGATGTGCCCGAGGATGCCGCCGAAGCCCTTCTCCAGCAGCGAATCCGACGCCTTCTGCGCCGAGCCGACCAGGGTGCCCACCGGCACGCCCGCGGCCAGCGCGGTGAGCAGGCCCACCACGATCAACGCGATGAACGGCTCCATCTTGAGCTTGATGATGGAGAAGAGCAGCACCGCGATGGAGAGCGCGGCGAGGGTGAGCAGACCGGCCGTGGAGTGCTGCAGCCAGTCGGTGAATCCGGTCATGTGGTCGTGCTTTCTCGCTTGCGGAGTGAATGCCCGGCGAGCGCACCGGTGGCGCGCCCGTGGTCGATCGCGGCCACCCCGTTGACGAAGACGTACGGGATGCCCTCGGCCTGTTGCCGGGGTTCGTCGAAGGTGGCGGTGTCGGCGACCGCGTCCGGGTCGAACAGCACCAGGTCCGCCGCGTAGCCCTCGCGCACCAGCCCGCGGTCGGCCAGGCGCAGGCGCTTCGCCGCGCGCCCGGTGAGGTGCGCGACGCAGTCGGCGAGGTCCAGCACGCCCAGTTCGCGGACGTACCTGGCGAGGTAGCGGGGGAAGGTGCCCCAGGCGCGGGGGTGCGGCCGGGAGCCGACGAGCAGGCCGTCGCTGCCACCGGTGTGCGTGACGTGCCGCATGATCGCCTGCACGTTCTCCTCGTGGCCCACGTGCATCAGGCACGAGGTGCCGAGGCGTTCGGAGATCAGCACGTCGAAGTACAGCTCGGCGACCGGCCGCCCGGCTCGCCGCGCGGACTCGGCCACGCTGTGCCCGACCAGGTGCGCGTTGTCCGGGTTGCGCACGCCGTTGATCTCGATGGCCTCCCAGTCGATCGGCACCCCGTGCGCGCCGTCCGAACCGGTCTCCTCGATCTCGACGCGGATCCGCTCGCGGGTGTCCGGGTCGGCCAGCCGGTTCAGCGTCGCCTCCAGCCCGCCTTCGGCCGACCAGCTCGGCAGCAGCGCGGACAGGTAGGTGGCACCGGGCAGGTAGGGGTAGGTGTCGAGCGAGATGTCGCAGCCGTCGGCGAGCGCGTCGTCCAGCAGCCGCAGCAGTTCGGGCGCGCGGCCCTTGTTCACCGAGAAGTTCATCGTCGCGTGCGCGAGGTGCAGCGGGCAGCCCGAGCGCCGCGAGACGTCGACCATCTCCGCGAACGCCTCCAGCGCACCGGCGCCGTAGCTGCGGTGGTGCGGGCTGTAGAAACCGCCGTGCGCACCGACCACGGTGCACAGCTCGACGAGTTCCTCGGTGCTCGCGTACATGCCCGGTGTGTAGGTCAGCCCGGACGACATGCCGACCGCGCCTTCGGACAAGCCGGTGACCAGCAGTTCGCGCATCCGGTTCAGCTCGGCCTCGGTGGCGGGCCGGTCGTCGAAGCCGACGGCGAGCATGCGCACCGAGCCCTGCGGGACGAGGTACGCGGCGTTGACCGCGATGCCCCGGTCCAGCCGGTCGAGGTACTCGCCGACCGAGCGCCAGTTCCAGTCGAAGCCGGGCGGGTCGTCGTTCCACCCGGCGAGCTGGGCCCGCAGCGCGGCCAGCGTCGAGTCGTCGACCGGGGCGTAGGACAGCCCGTCCTGGCCCAGCACCTCGGTGGTCACCCCCTGCGACACCTTGGCCAGGTGGTCCGGCTGGGCCAGCACCTGGAGGTCGGAGTGCGAGTGCATGTCGATGAAGCCGGGCGACAGCACCAGGCCGTCGGCGTCGATCTCCCGGCGGCCGCTGAGCGAACCGGGGGCGCCGATCGCCGCGATGCGGCCGCCGTCGACACCGACGTCACCGGTTTCGAGCGGGGCGCCGGTGCCGTCGGCGATCCGGGCGCCGCTGATCACGAGGTCCATGGCCGGTCTCCTAGAAGTAGGTCCGGACGAAGTCGACGACCGTGCGGCCGTCGGCGCCCACCACCGGGATGAGCGGCCACTTGTCGAACACCGTGCAGGGGTGGGACAGGCCCAGCCCGATCCAGTCCCCGACGGCCACCGGCGAGCCGGGTGGCAGGGCGAGGAAGGCGTGCTGGTCGTTCATCGCGGTGACGGTGTGCCCGGACAGCGGGTCGATCCGGTCGTCCGGGCCCCGGCGCAGCTGCGGCTCGGGCAGTCCCTCGTCGAAGGAGGCGTCGCGCTTGCCGAGCGTGAGCAGGGCCAGTTCACCGGACGGTTTCGAGGTCACCTGGGCCCAGGCGCGCAGCGCCGACCGGAACGGCTCCCCGGTGGTGCGCGGGTGCTCGCCGAGCGGGGAGATGCCGCGGTAGAAGCCGTCGTCGTGGGTGAGGTAGGCACCGCTGCGCAGCACCGGCCGGACGGCGAGCCCGTCCGGCCAGCCGGTGGTCAGGCCCTCGGCGACCTGGTCGAAGTACGCGCTGCCCCCGGCGGTCACGATGACCTCGCCGACGTCGGCGAACAGCCCGCGCTCGTGCAGCTCGACCGCCAGCCCACGCAGGTCGTCCACATAGGATTTGATGCGGGCCTGCGCGGCTTCGCTCGCGTCGTGCGCCAGCGCGCCTTCGTACCCGCCGACGCCCGCGAGCCGCAGCGCCGGGCTGGCGTGCACGGCCTCGGCGACGGCGATCGCGGTGGCGCGGTCGCGCGCCCCGGTGCGGCCGCCGTCGGCACCCAGCTCCACCAGCACGTCCACCGGCCGCTCGCCGGTCAGCGCCGCGGTCATCTGCGCCACACCCGCGGTCGAGTCGGCCCAGCAGGTGAACTCGAACCCCGGGTCGCCGTCCAGCTCCGCGGCCAGCCAGGCGAGCGCGGCCGGGTCCACCAGCTGGTTGGCCAGCAGGATCCGGGACACGCCGAAGGCGCGGTAGACCCGCAGCTGGCTGGCGTTGGCCGTGGTGATGCCCCACGCGCCGTGCTCGAGCTGGCGGGCGAACAACGCCGGCGCCATGGTGGTCTTGCCGTGCGGCGCCAGTTCGACGCCGTGGGCGGCGCACCAGTCCGCCATCGCGCGGAGGTTGTGCGCGAGCGCCTCCTCCTCGAGCACCACGACCGGGCCGAGGAAGCCGCCGGTGAACAGGTCCGGCTTCGCCGCGGCGGCGTCACCGATCCGGCGGCCGGACAACGCGGCCGGGATCGACTTGAATCGCCAGTCGACGATCTCTTCGCGGGCGCGCTCGAGTGCCGCTTCGTTGATGCTCACCAGTGGGCCTCCAAGCGTTGCACATGTTGCAACGGGCGTTGCGCATATTGCGTGGCATAGGTGTAGCATCCGGTTCGCGACTGGTCAACGGCGAGGAAACGCGGGGAGTCGGGTTGTCAAACCTGCCGGAAGTGCTCTGCATCGGCGAGTCGATGGCGTTGTTCGTCCCCGGGGAGGCCGGGCCACCGCACCGGGTGCGGACCTGGCAGCGCACGGTCGGCGGTGCGGAGTCCAATGTGGCCTGCCACCTCGCCGCACTGGGCCTGCGCAGCCGCTGGGCCAGCGCCGTCGGCGACGATCCGTTCGGGCGTGCGCTGCTCGACGAGATCGGCGCCGCCGGGGTGGACGTCAGCGACGCCGTCGTCGACCCGGCCCGGCCCACCGGGCTGTACGTCAAGGAGAGCGGGTCGGGCGGCAGCCCGGTGCGCTACTACCGGACCGGCTCGGCCGCCTCGGCGATGGGCCCGGGCCTGGTGCGGCGGCTCGAACTCGGTGCCGTCGGCGTGATCCACCTGAGCGGGATCACCCCGGCGCTTTCGGACTCCTGCGCCGCCCTGGTGCGTGAAGTGCTCGCGCTGCCGCGGGCGGGCAAGCGCGTCTCGTTCGACCTGAACTTCCGCCCGGTGCTGTGGTCGGGGCGCGACCCCGCCGCCGAACTGACCGCCCTCGCCCGGCAGGCCGACATCGTGCTCGCCGGCGACGACGAAGCCGAGGTCGTCTGGGGCACCGGGGACCCCGGCGTGCTGCGCAAGCGCTTGCCCGAGCCGGGAACGCTGGTGATCAAGCACGGCTCCCGCGGCGCGACCCTGCTCGAAGGCGACCGCGAACCGGTGTTCGCGCCCGCGCTGAAGGTGGACGTGGTCGAACCGGTCGGCGCCGGGGACGCCTTCGCCGCCGGTTTCCTCGCCGCCACCCTGCGCGGGGCGGACCCGCTGACCCGGCTGCGCTCCGGTCACCTGCAGGCCGCCTCCACACTGCGCACGCACGACGACGTGGGCCCGCCGCTGCCGCCGGACGTGGTCACCGCGCTGCTGACCGCCGACGAGCGGGTGTGGGCGGCCACCCGGCTGACCGACGAGGGAGTGGTGCGCGGATGAGCCAGAGCCTGGACCGCGCGCTCACCCTGCTTTCCGGGCTGGCGAAGGAGCACAAGACCCTCGACCAGCTCGCCGAAGAGGTCGGCGTGCACAAGTCGACCGTGCTGCGGCTGCTGCGCACGCTCGAGCAGCACCACTTCGTCCGCCGCGACGGCACCCGGTACTACCGCCTCGGCAGCGCGCTGTTCGACCTGGCGAACCAGGCGCTCGAAGGCTACGACGTGCGCCGCGCGGCCCAGCCCGCGCTCGCCGCGCTCAACGCGCGCACCGGGCACACCGTGCACCTGGCCAGCTACGACGACGGCGAAGTCGTCTACATCGACAAGTACGAAGGACGGCACTCGGTCCGGATGTACTCGCGCGTGGGCAAGCGCGCGCCGCTGCACTGCACCGCGGTCGGCAAGGTGCTGGTCGCCTCGTTCCCGCCGGACCGGCGGCATGAGGTGGCTCACCGGATCGACTACGTGCGGCTGACCGCCAATACGATCGCCTCGGCGGCCGGGTACCTGGCCGAACTGGAGCAGGTTTCGCGCCGCGGGTACGCCGTGGACAACGCCGAACACGAAGACTTCATCCACTGCATCGCCGCGCCGGTGCGCGGGGCGGGCGGTGAGGTGCTGGCCGCGGCCAGCCTGTCGGTGCCGAAGGTGCTGCTGGACTACGAAGGACTGCTCGCGCTGGTACCGGAACTGGTGTCGGCCGCGGAGGAGGCGTCCATCCACAGTGGATGGACGGGAGCGAGGAACACGGAAGGATGAGCAGCATGGGCAAGGTCGCGATCAGCACGGAGAACGCCCCCACCCCGGTGGCGAACTTCGCGCAGGCCGTGCGCAAGGGGAACATCCTGCAGCTGGCCGGCCAGGTCGCCTTCGAACCCGGCACGAACAAGATCGTCGGGGAGAGCGTCGGCGAGCAGACCCGGCAGACGTTCAAGAACCTGACCACCGTGCTCGAGGCCGCGGGAGCCAGCTGGGACGACGTGGTGATGACGCGGGTGTACCTGACCGACACCGGGCACTTCGCCGAGTTCAACGAGGTCTACAACGAACTGATCGGCGAGCCGTTCCCGGCGCGCACCACGGTTTACGTCGGCCTGCCCGCCGGCCTGCTGGTCGAAATCGACTTGCTGGCCGTCCTCGACTGAGTTTTCCCGGCGGTGGCCGAGCCGGGCGGCGGAGCGAGGCAGCACGCCCCGATCCGCCGCCCGGTGCGGTAATGGCGGGAAACCGCCAGCTTTCCCCCTCGGCGCCCGCCTAGTGTCGCGGCATGGCACTCGACAGTCGCACCATCGTCCAGGCCGCCTGGCGGGCGTTCGCCAGCCGCGAAGCCGAGCGGATCGCCGCGGTCTTCACCGAGGACGCCGAGTGGCTCGCTCCGCCGGGGAACGCGACGGCGATCGCCCTGGACGTGCCCAGCCACCTGGTCGGCAAGCAGGCGATCACCCGGTTCCTCGCCGAGGACTTCCCCCGGTTGTTCGAGCGCGACGTCACGGTCACCTTCCGCGGGCTGCACGCCGATGGCGACCGGGTGGTCGTGGAGGAGACCATGACGGCGACCCTGGCCGGCGGCGAGCACTACACCAACGACTACTGCTTCGTCTTCGAGCTCCGGGACGGCCTCGTCCACCGGGTCCGGGAGTACCTGGACACGGCTCGCGGGCACCGCCTGATCTTCTCGGGGCAGCAGAAGAGCACGCGGAACCCGGACGGTCCGTCAGTTCACCACACCTCGCTGTAGGCGTTCAGCGCCGGTTGCCCGCCCAGGTGTGCGTAGAGCACCGTCGACTCCTTCGGGATCTCCTTGCTCGACACCAGGTCGATCAGCCCCGCCATCGACTTGCCCTCGTACACCGGGTCGGTGATCATCCCCTCCAGCCTGGCCGCCGTGCGCATGGCGTCCACAGTGGACTCTTCCGGCACGCCGTAGGTGCCGCCGTGGTACCGCTCGTCCAGCACCACCTCGTCCGGCTCGCGCGGCGCGGCGATCAGCTCGGCCGTCGCCTTCGCGATCCGGCCGACCTGCGCCCTGGTCTCGGCGGGCTTCGCCGAAGCGTCGATGCCGATGACCCGGCGCGGCCGGTCGCCCAGCGCCGCGCCCGCGATCATGCCCGCCTGCGTGCTGCCGGTCACCGAGCAGACCACGATGGTGTCGAAGTGGACGCCCAGTTCCCGTTCCTGCGCCTCGACCTCCAGCATCCAGTTCGCGAAGCCGAGCCCGCCGAGCCGGTGGTCCGAGGCACCGGCCGGGATCGCGTACGGTTTGCCGCCACCCGCCTCGATCTCGGCGACCGCCCGCTCCCAGCTCTCCTTGAACCCGATGCCGAAACCGGCGTCCACCAGCCGGACGTCGGCGCCCATCAGCCGCGAGAGCTGGATGTTGCCCACCCGGTCGTACCCCGGGTCCGCCCACTGGACCCAGCTTTCCTGCACCAGCACCGCCTTCAACCCGGCGCGGGCGGCGGCCGCGGCCACCTGCCTGGTGTGGTTGGACTGCACCCCGCCGATGGAGATCAGCGTGTCCGCGCCACCGGCGAGCGCGTCGGCGACCAGGTACTCCAGCTTGCGGGTCTTGTTGCCGCCGTAGGCCAGCCCGGAGTTGACGTCCTCGCGCTTGGCCCAGATCTCGGCGCCGCCGAGGTGCGCGGTGAGCCGGTCGAGCCGGTGCACCGGCGACGGGCCGAACAGCAGCGGGTGGCGGGGGAAGGAGGCGAGGGACATCAGCTTTCCTCTCCGGCGGCCAGCAGGTCGCCGAGTTCGGTCCAGATGCGGCCGGTGATCCGGACGGCTTCGCCGGTGTCACCCGCCGCGCAGGCTTCGATGAGCTGTTCGTGCCGCCGGACCGAGCGGTGCGCGGGCAGGCTGGCGAACCGCGCGCGTTCGAGGCGGCGGAGGAGCGGGGTGTAGCGGTCGAGCGTCTCGGCCACCGCGCGGTTGCCGCACGCCTCGACCGGCACGTCGTGGAACTCGTCGTCGGCCTCGATCGCCGCGTCGACTTCCCGCGCCTCGATCGCCGCGGCGAACTTCGCGTTGGCCACGCGCATCCGCTCCAGGTGCGCCGGCCCCAGCCGGGCCGTGCGCACGGCGAACTCGTGGAGCGCCCTGGTCAGGCCGAGCGCGTCGCGCACGTCGTCGCTCTCCAGCGGCGCGACCCGGGTGAAGCTCTGCGGTTTCGACTCGACCAGCCCCTCGGCGGTCAGCCTGGTCAGCGCCTGGCGCACCGGCGCCCGGGACAGGCCCAGCTCGTGGGCCAGGTCGCTTTCCCGCAACTGCTGGCCGGGCGCCAGTTCACCGGTGACGATCGCGCGCCGCAGGTGCTCATATGCCTCGTCCCGCAGCAGTACGCGCCGGACCGGTCCCAAGGAGCTCATATCTAACATGTTAGCTACCGGAAGCGGGGACCACCAGGGTCCCGTTCGGCGGGGAGGTCAGTGCACGGGGCCGGTGTACTTCTCGCCGGGTCCCTGGCCGGGGGCGTCCGGCACCGCCGAAGCTTCGCGGAACGCCTTCTGCAGCGACTGGAGCCCGTCGCGCAGCGGGCCCGCGTGCGCGCCGAGGTACTCCGCCGACGACGTGACCAGCCCGGCCAGCGCGGTGATCAGCCGCCGCGCTTCGTCCAGGTCGCGGCGGGGGCTGGCGTCCGGGTCCGGGTCGGCCAGGCCGAGCCGCTCGGCACCGGCCGACATCAGCATCACCGCGGCGCGGCTGATCACCTCTACACTGGGGATGGTCTCGAGCTCACGGATGCCGTCGGCGTCCGTTGCGGGGGAATTCTGCGGCTGGTGTCCAGCGTTGTCTGACACGTCTGGTACCCTTCCACGAGCGACCAGCCCTCGAGCGATCGGGGGCGGCAAGTGGAGCCCCGCTCCCACCCGCGTCGCCGCTCGAGGCGGCCGGGTCCGGTCTCGCGAAACGGCACGTCCCCTCGTGGGTGTGGCCGTCGCGAAGGCAGCCGACCACGTGTCGGCCGCCGATCGGATGAGGGCCCCAGGACCGCGTGTGCGGCAACCGGGGCCCTTGGTATGTGGGCACCAGGTCGAACGAGCAGAGCAGAACATTACTCGGACCAAGGAGGCCCCATCAGCTCCGAGACGCGCATCAACGAGCGCATCCGCGTTCCCGAGGTCCGGCTGGTCGGACCCAACGGGGAGCAGGTCGGCATCGTCCGCATCGAGGACGCACTCCGGCTCGCCCAGGAAGCGGACCTGGACCTCGTCGAGGTCGCCCCGCAGGCACGGCCGCCGGTCGCCAAGCTCATGGACTTCGGCAAGTTCAAGTACGAGAGCGCCCAGAAGGCCCGCGAGTCGCGCCGCAACCAGCAGCTGACCGTCATCAAAGAGCAGAAGCTGCGCCCGAAGATCGACCAGCACGACTACGAGACGAAGAAGGGCCACGTGTCCCGCTTCCTCGCGGCTGGTAACAAGGTCAAGGTCACGATCATGTTCCGTGGCCGGGAGCAGTCCAGGCCGGAGCTCGGCTTCCGCCTGCTGCAGAAGCTGGCCGACGACGTCCAGGAACTCGGCTTCGTGGAGTCCTCGCCCAAGCAGGACGGCCGCAACATGATCATGGTGCTGGCGCCGCACAAGAACGTGAAGCCGAAGGCGAAGGCCAAGGAAACCGAAGCCGAAGCCGCGGATTCCTGAGCACGGCCACGGGCCGGCACAGTCAGCAGCACACCGATCCTTCGGTGTGCTGCCGCACGAAAGAGGGAAAAATGCCCAAGAACAAGACCCACAGCGGGACGTCCAAGCGAGTCCGCGTCACCGGCACCGGCAAGATCCGCCGGCAGAAGGCCGGCCGCCGTCACTTGATGGAGAAGAAGTCCAGCAAGCTGACCCGGCGCCTGGAAGGCACCACCGAGCTGGCCAAGTCCGACGTCAGCCGCGTCAAGCGCCTCCTCGGCCGCTGACCGCTCTTGCTCTGAACACCCCCGGGGCGTGACCCGCCCCCCGAGATCGACAGGATGGACCCGTGGCACGCGTCAAGCGGGCGGTGAACGCCAAGAAGAAGCGTCGCACAACTCTCGAACTGGCCAGTGGTTACCGCGGCCAGCGCTCCCGGCTCTACCGCAAGGCCAAGGAGCAGACGCTTCACTCCCTGAACTACGCCTACCGGGACCGCCGTGCCCGCAAGGGTGACTTCCGCCAGCTGTGGATCACCCGCATCAACGCGGCCGCCCGGGCGAACGGGGTGACCTACAACCGGTTCATCCAGGGCCTCAAGGCCGCCGGGGTGGAGGTCGACCGCAAGATCCTCGCGGACCTCGCGGTGAACGACGCCGCCGCCTTCACGGCGCTGGCCGAGCTGGCCAAGCAGAACGTGACCACCGGCGAAGAGAAGAAGTCGGCCTGAGCACCACCGGCGTGAACCAGCGACCCGGGGACGGTCCGCCCGCACTGTCGGGCCACAGGACCCCCCGGGTCGTTGCTGCGCGCAGGCTCACCTCGCGCTCCGGCCGCACCGAAGCCGGCCGTTTCCTCGCCGAAGGCACCCAGGCCGTCCGTGAAGCGCTCGCCTACGGCATCGTGCACGAGTTGTTCGTCACCGAACCCGCCGCGGACAAGCACGCCGAGCTGGTCGACCGCGCGGCGGAACGCGGTGCCCGGATTTCCCCGATCACCCGGCGCGCCGCCGAGATGCTTTCGGAAACCGTGTCGCCGCAAGGGCTCGTCGCGGTGTGCGAACTGGTCGACGTGCCGCTGGCCGAGGCGCTGTCCGGCACCCCCCGGCTGGTCGCGGTGCTCGCGGGCATCGCCGATCCGGGCAACGCGGGCACCGTGCTGCGGGTGGCCGACGCCGCCGGCGCGGACGCGGTCGTCTTCGCCGGGGACACCGTCGACCCGCACAACGGCAAGTGCGTGCGCGCCTCCACCGGCAGCCTGTTCCACCTCCCGGTGGCACGCGAACGGGACGTGGCCACGGCGATCGAGGCGTGCCGGGCCGCCGGGCTCCGGGTGTTCGCCGCCGACGGGTACGCCGAAGCGGGCCTGGAAGCCGCCGACGACCTCGCCGAGCCGTCGGCGTGGGTGCTCGGCAACGAGGCGCACGGCCTGTCCGCGGACGTGCTGGCCCTGGCCGACCGCGGGATCCGGGTACCGCTCTACGGCAAGGCGGAGAGCCTGAACCTGGCCACCGCGGCCGCCCTGTGCCTCTACGCCAGCGCGATGGCCGCCCACCGCTAGTTGATCTTTCAAGAAATCCGCGCCGAGCAGGGGTTAGCGGCCGGAGTGATTCGCCGGTCGCCTAGACTCGTCGCCTGAATGTGCACGTGCGCCCGCGAACCCGTCCCGAGTGGACGCCGAGGAGCTATGTCCGAAGCCAACGACCGCCAGGAGCCGGCCACCGCCGACGCCTTGGCCCCGGAAACCCTGCAGGCCGCCGTCAAGTCCGCGGACACGGACTTCGCCGCCGCCGCGGACCTCGACGCCCTCGCCGCGGTGAAGCCGGCCCACCTGGGGGACAACTCCCCGCTGATGCTCGCCCGCAGGCAGATCGGCGGGCTGCCCAAGCAGGAGAAGGCCGAGGCGGGCAAGCGGGTCAACGAAGCCCGCGTGGCCATCCAGGGCGCGTTCGACGCGCGCCGCGCCGCGCTGCAGGTCGAGCGCGACGAGCGGGTGCTGCGCGACGAGGCCGTCGACGTGACGCTGCCGTGGGACAAGGTCCCGGCCGGTGCCCGGCACCCGATGACCACCCTCGCCGAGCGGGTCGCCGACGTTTTTGTCGGCATGGGTTACCAGGTCGCCGAAGGCCCCGAGCTGGAAGCCGAGTGGTTCAACTTCGACGCGCTGAACTTCGGCAAGGACCACCCCGCGCGCCAGCTGCAGGACACCTTCTACGTGGCGCCGGAGGGCTCCGGCCTGGTGCTGCGCACGCACACCTCACCGGTGCAGGCCCGGTCGCTGCTGCACCGCGACCTGCCGGTGTACGTGGTCTGCCCCGGCCGCACCTACCGCACCGACGAGCTGGACGCCACGCACACCCCGGTGTTCCACCAGGTCGAGGGCCTCGCGGTGGACAAGGGCATCACCATGGCCCACCTCAAGGGCACGCTGGACGCCTTCGCGCGCGCCATGTTCGGGGAGAACTCCAGGACCAGGCTGCGCCCGCACTTCTTCCCGTTCACCGAGCCGTCGGCCGAGGTCGACGTGTGGTTCGAGGAGAAGAAGGGCGGCCCGGGCTGGGTCGAATGGGGCGGCTGCGGCATGGTCAACCCCAACGTGCTGCGGGCCTGCGGGGTCGATCCCGAGGTCTACTCGGGGTTCGCGTTCGGCATGGGCCTGGAGCGCACCCTGCAGTTCCGCAACGGCATCCCGGACATGCGCGACATGGTCGAGGGCGACGTCCGGTTCACCCTTCCCTTCGGAACGGAGGCGTAGTGCGAGTTCCCGTCAGCTGGCTGACCGAGCACCTCGAACTCGGTGAGGCGGTCGGGCCGCAGGAGCTGGTCGACGCCTTCGTCCGGATCGGCATCGAGGTCGACGGGGTGCACCCGCTCGACACCGTCACCGGCCCGCTGGTGATCGGCCGGGTCGTGGAGATCGAAGAGCTCACCGAGTTCAAGAAGCCGATCCGGTTCTGCCGCGTGGAGGTGGGCGAGGAGCACGCGCCCGAGGAGACCGGCACCGAGGAACCCGACCCGGCGGCGATCAAGACCCGCGGCATCATCTGCGGGGCCACCAACTTCGCCGAGGGTGACCTCATCGTGGCCGCGCTGCCCGGTTCGGTGCTGCCCGGCGGGTTCGCCATCGGCTCGCGCAAGACCTACGGCCGCATCAGCGACGGCATGATCTGCTCGGCCAAGGAACTGGGCCTCGGCGAGGACCACTCCGGCATCCTGGTGCTGCCGCCGGGCACGGCGGGCCCCGGTGACGACGCCGCCGAGGTGCTCGGCCTGGCCGACACCGTGCTGGATCTGGTGCCCACGCCGGACCGCGGATACGCGCTGTCCATCCGCGGCCTGGCCCGCGAGCTGTCCAACGCGCTCGACGCGCCGTTCGGCGACCCCGGCCTGATCGACGTCCCGGTGGCCGAGGGCGAGGCGTGGCCGGTCCGGGTCGAGGACCCCGAAGGCTGCCCGCGGTTCGTGCTGCGCCGGGTCACCGGGCTGGACGCCACCGCCCCCACCCCGTGGTGGATGCGCCGGCGGCTGCTGCTGGCCGGGATGCGCCCGATCTCGCTGGCCGTGGACGTGACCAACTACGTCATGCTCGAACTGGGCCACCCGCTGCACGCCTTCGACACCAGCGCGGTGCAGGGCCAGCTGGTGGTGCGCCGGGCGAAGGCGGGCGAGAAGCTGACCACGCTCGACGACGCGGTGCGGGCGCTCGACGCCGACGACATCGTGATCGCCGACGACTCCGGGGTCATCTCGCTGGCTGGCACCATGGGCGGTGCGACCACGGAGATCACCTCGGAGAGCACGGACGTGCTGCTCGAGGCCGCGCACTGGGACCCGGCGTCGATCAGCCGGACCGCCCGCAGGCACAAGCTGTTCTCCGAGGCCGCGAAGCGGTTCGAGCGGTTCACCGACCCGCAGCTGCCGCCGGCCGCGGTCGAGCTGGCCGCCCGCCTGCTGCGCCAGTACGGCGAGGGCCGCATCCAGCCCGGCCGCACCGACGTCGGCCAGCCACCGCAGCCCGCGGCGATCACCATGCCGATGAGCCTGCCGGACGAGGTGGCCGGGGTGCGGTACGACCGCGGTGTCACCGCGCGGCGGCTCACCCAGATCGGCTGCAAGGTCGGCATCGACACCTCCGACGACGGCACCGCACTGGTCAACGCCGTGCCGCCGAGCTGGCGCGGGGACCTGGTGCAGCCCGCCGACCTGGTCGAGGAGGTGCTCCGGCTGGAGGGCTACGACAGCATCCCGTCGGAGCTGCCGACCGCACCGGCCGGCGCCGGGCTGACCGAGTCGCAGCGCCGCCGCCGCACCGTCTCGCGTGCGCTCGCCGCGGCCGGTTACGTCGAGGTGCTGCCCTTCCCGTTCGTCGCCAAGTCCACTTGGGACGCCTTCGGGCTGCCCGCCGACGACGTGCGCCGCAACGCGGTGAAGGTGCTCAACCCGCTGGAAGCCGACAAGGACGAGCTGGCCACCTCCCTGCTGCCCGGTCTGCTGGAGACCTTGCAGCGCAACGTTTCCCGCGGTTTCCGCGACGTCGGCCTCTACCAGGTCGGCCAGGTCGTGCTGCCGGCCGGGCAGCAGTCCGCGATGCCGGCGGTCGGCGTCCGGCAGCGGCCCTCCGACGAGGAACTGGCCGCACTCGAAGCCGCCGTGCCCGCCCAGCCGGTGCACGTCGCCGTGGTCGCCGCCGGTCACCACGAGCGCCCGGGCTGGTGGGGCCCCGGCCAGGAGGCTTCCTGGGCCGACGCCGTGCAGGCCGCCCGCACCGTCGCCGCCGCGGCCGGTGCCGAGCTGCAGGTGCGGGCAGCCGATCTGCTGCCGTGGCACCCCGGCCGCTGCGCCCGCCTGCTCGTCGGTGACTGGCCGGTCGGCCACGCCGGTGAGCTGCACCCGAAGGTGATCGAAGCCCTCGGCCTGCCCAAGCGCACCGTCGCGATGGAGCTGGACCTGGACGCGATCCCGCTGGACGACCGGCGTCCCGCGCCCGCCGTTTCGCCGTACCCGCCGGTGCTGCTGGACGTCGCCCTGGTGGCCGACGCCTCCGTGCCCTCGGCCGAACTGGCCGAGACCCTGCGCGGTGGCGGCGGTGAGCTGCTCGAAGACGTCGCGCTGTTCGACGTCTACCGCGGTGAGCAGCTCGAAGCCGGTCAGCGCTCCCTCGCCTACAAGCTGCGGTTCCGCGCGCCGGACCGCACGCTCAAGGTCGAAGAGGCCACCGCCGCCAGGGACGCCGCGATCGCGGCGGCCGCCGAGCGGTTCGGGGTCACCCTGCGCGCCTGACCGAGGTTGAGCACGCTTCGGTGCTGCTCCACCCGGTCGGGCGCCCGCGCCGCACCCTGGCTGCCTCTGCCGTGTGGCGGCCACGGTGTCGGCCGGGATCCAGTCCGTCGGACCGCCCGCCGGTCTGGCCCTCGGCGTTCACTTTGGCGAGCCGGTTCCGCAGCCGGTCGGGTTCTTCGACGGCCGCCGAGCGGTTCGGGGGCACTCTGCGTGCCTGAGCAGGGTTGAGCGGTCCCAGCCCCCGCTGGGTCGGACGCCCGTGCCGCACCCTGGCCGCCCGGCAGTGTGGCGGCCACGGTGTCGGCCAAGGCTCCTCGACGGGACGCGGTTCGGGGTCACCCCGCACGCCTGACGCTGTTCAGTTGTGGTTTCAGGTGCTTGAGGGCCTCCCTTCGTGACAGCGGGGAGAGGCCGGGGTGGGTTTCGGCGAAGGCCACCACCCAGTCCGGGTCGGTTTTCGCCAGCTCCCGCAGGGCCCAGCCGATCGCCTTGCGCAGGAAGAAGTCCGGTTCGGTGATGCTGGTCTCGATGGCGCGGGTCAGCAGATCGGTGTCGGTGGCGGCCTTCGCGCCGATCTGGCAGATGATCGAGGTGCGTCGGCGCCAGCGGTCCGCGTCGGCCGACCACCGCAGCAGGATCGGCTTGAGCACACCGGGCTCGGCGCGCAGCAACGGGCCGATCCGGCGGATCGCCACCTCGTCCACGTAGTCCCACCAGGCGCCGGTGACGATCATCTCCTCGTACAGCTCCAGCAGCTCGGCCGACTGCCAGCCGCGGTACGCGCCGTGCCCGGTGAGGTCGATCGCCAGGTAGCGCTCCTCCCGGTACTCCGCGTCCCGCCACAGTTCCAGCGAAACCGCGGTGAACTCGGCGACGTCGGCCAGCGGGTGCGCCCGGAACAACTCGCTCGCCAGCTTCCGCCGCGCGGGGGTGGCCACCCCGCGGAACGGCATGGCCGACTTCACGTACCGCTGCATCCGCGGTGCCTTGTTCGCGTCGCCCAGCGCGGCGAGCCCGGCCCGCGCGGCCGCCACCAGTTCTGCGGTCATGACCATCCTTCCCCTCGGACCACCCCACGGTAAGCACCCCGACCGACACTTTCGCCCCACCGCCCGGAGCGACCACCCGATCACCGCCGGTGTCCGGAAACTGTCGGACCCGGTGGCTAGCGTCCCGGCGCATGGCAGTCACCGAACAGCACCGGACCCAGATCCGGACCGAAACCGGTACCTACACCGTCGACGCCTCCTCCTCACCGGAGGCCCGCGTGGTGGTGGAGGTGCACGCCGCCGGGCCGCAGGACGAGCCCGTCGCCGAAGGCCACCTCGAACTCGAAGCCGCGGCCGCGTCCACCCTGGCCACCGTGCTCTCCCGGGCCCTGCGCTCGGCGGGCGCGCTCGGCCGGTCCGGCGGGCGCAGAGCCGGGCCCGCCCGGCGCGGCAGGGGCAGCCGTGGTCCCCGGCCCTCGACGCCGACCTCGAACGCCGCTGGCTGGCGGGTGAGGCCGTCGAGGCCATCGCGGCGGAGTTCGGCCGCAGCCCCGGCAGCATCCGGGCCCGCCTGCCCAGGGTGGGTTGTGATCCGGAGTCACCGGGTGCCCACCTGCCGGCGCCACCCAGCAGGCGGGAGGTGAGCGCGATGAGCCCGTGATCACCCGGTTTGTTTAGCCTTGCGCCAGCGTGCATAATCATGCGTATGACGGTGAAGGCGGCGGTGGCCGGTGCCAGCGGGTACGCGGGAGGGGAACTCCTGCGCCTGCTGCTGGTCCATCCGGAGATCGAGATCGGCGCGCTCACGGCGGCGAGCAGCGCGGGGGACCGGCTGGGCAAGCACCAGCCGCACCTCGTGCCGCTCGCCGACCGGGTGCTCACCGAGACGACGGCGGACACGCTGGCCGGGCACGACGTGGTGTTCCTCGCCCTGCCCCACGGGCACTCCGGGGAGATCGCCGCGCAGCTCGGCGAGGAGGTGCTGGTGGTCGACCTCGGTGCCGACCACCGGCTGCGCGACGCCTCGGACTGGCGGCGCTGGTACGGCGGCGAGCACGCGGGCACCTGGCCATACGGCCTGCCCGAGCTGCCCGGTGCCAGGGAGAAGCTGTACGGCACCAAGCGGATCGCGGTGCCGGGCTGCTTCCCGACCGGCGGCTCCCTGGCGCTCGCGCCCGCCTTCGCCGCCGGCCTGGCCGAGCCGTCGGCGCACTTCGTCTCGGTGACCGGCGCCTCCGGTGCGGGCAAGAGCCTCAAACCGCACCTGCTCGGTTCCGAGGTGATGGGCTCGGCCAGCGCGTACGGCGTCGGCGGGGCGCACCGGCACACCCCGGAGTTCGCGCAGAACCTGGGCCTGGTGGCGGGCGAGCGGGTGACCGTCTCGTTCACGCCGGTGCTCGCACCGATGCCGCGCGGCATCCTGACCACCGCCAGTGCACCGCTGCGGCCGGACGTGGACGCGGCGGACACCGGCGCGGTCAGGGCCGAGTACGAGAAGGCCTACCGGGACGAGCCGTTCGTGCACCTGCTGCCCGAGGGCAGCTGGCCGAGCACCGCCGCCGTGCTGGGCTCCAACGCGGTGCAGCTGCAGGTGACCGTGGACGCCGACGCCCGGCGCCTGGTGGTCATCACCGCGCTGGACAACCTGACCAAGGGCACCGCCGGGGGCGCCGTGCAGTCGGCCAACCTGGCACTGGGCTTCGACGAGACCACCGGACTTTCCACAGTGGGAGTAGCACCATGACGATCACCGCGCCGCGGGGCTTCCGGGCCGCCGGGGTGACCGCGGGCCTCAAGCCCAGCGGCAAGCCCGACGTCGCCCTCGTGGTCAACGAGGGCCCGTCGGACGTCGCCGCGGCCGTGTTCACCACCAACCGCTGCAAGGCCAACCCGGTCCTGTGGAGCGAGCGCGTGCTCGACGACGGCCGCGCCCGCGCGGTCGTGCTGAACTCCGGCGGCGCCAACTGCTACACCGGCCCGGAGGGCTTCCAGAACACGCACAGCGCCGCCGAGCAGGTCGCGGACCGGCTCGGTCTCGGCGCCGTCGAGGTGGTCGTCTGCTCGACCGGGCTGATCGGCGAGCAGCTGCAGGCGGACAAGCTGCGGGCGGGCATCGACGCCGCGGTCGACGCGCTGTCGGCGGACGGCGGACCGGCCGCCGCCGAGGCCATCATGACCACCGACACCCGGGCCAAGGAAGCCGTGCGCGAAGGCAACGGCTTCCGCATCGGCGGCATCGCCAAGGGCGCGGGCATGCTCGCCCCGGCGCTGGCCACCATGCTGGTCGTGCTGACCACCGACGCCGACGTGGACGCGGCCACCGCCGACGCCGCGCTGCGCGAGGCCACCCGGCTGACCTTCGACCGGCTCGACTCCGACGGCTGCATGTCCACCAACGACACGGTGGTCCTGCTGTGCAACGGGGCGTCCGGGGTCAAGCCGGGGCCGAACGAGTTCGGCGAACTGCTCCATGACCTGTGCCACGACCTGGCCCGGCAGTTGCTCGCCGACGCCGAGGGCGCCGACCACGACATCAGCATCGAGGTGGTGAACGCGGCCACCGAGCAGGACGCGGTGGACGTCGGCCGGGCCATCGCCCGCAGCAACCTGTTCAAGACCGCGGTGTTCGGCAAGGACCCGAACTGGGGCCGCATCCTGGCCTCGGTCGGCACCACCGAGGCGGTGTTCGAGCCGGACCGCCTCGACGTGGCGTTCAACGGGGTGTGGGTGTGCCGCGGCGGCGAGCCGGGCGAGCCGAGGGACAAGGTCGACCTGAACCCGCGTGAGGTGACCGTCACCGTCGACCTCAAGGCGGGGGTGGCCGCGGCCACCATCTGGACCAACGACCTCACGCACGCCTACGTGCACGAGAACTCGGCGTACTCGACGTGACCCCGCCCGAATCGGTGATCAGCGCGGACGAACGGCTCCGGACCGCCGCCGGCAAGGCGGGCGTGCTGGTCGAGGCGCTGCCGTGGCTCGAGCGGTTCCACGGGGCCACCGTCGTGGTCAAGTACGGCGGCAACGCGATGGTCGACGACGAGCTCAAGCGCGCCTTCGCCGAGGACATGGTGTTCCTGCGGCTGGCCGGCCTGCGCCCGGTGGTGGTGCACGGCGGCGGTCCGCAGATCAGCGCGATGCTCGGCAGGCTCGGCATCGAGGGCGAGTTCAAGGGCGGCCTGCGGGTCACCACGCCGGAGACCATGGACATCGTGCGCATGGTGCTGGTCGGCCAGGTCAGCCGCGAGCTGGTCGGCCTGATCAACGCACACGGCCCGTACGCGGTCGGCATCTCCGGAGAGGACGCGCGCTTGTTCACCGCGGAACGCAAGCAGGCCACGGTGAACGGGGAGGCGGTGGACATCGGCCTGGTTGGCGAGGTGGCCTCGGTCAACCCGGACGCGGTGCTCGACATCGTCAACGCGGGCCGCATCCCGGTGGTCTCCACGGTCGCCCCCGACGTCGACGGCGTGGTGCACAACGTCAACGCCGACACCGCCGCCGGTGCGCTGGCCGCCGCGCTCGACGCGGAGAAGCTGGTGGTGCTCACCGACGTCGAGGGCCTGTACGCGAGCTGGCCCGACCGATCCTCGCTGGTCGACCGGATCCGGGTGGACCGGCTGGAGCAGCTGCTGCCCGGACTGGCCAGCGGCATGATCCCGAAGATGGAGGCGTGCGTGCGCGCCATCCGCGGCGGGGTCCGGCGGGCGCACGTGATCGACGGGCGCATCGCGCACTCGGTGCTGCTTGAAGTGTTCACCAGTCAGGGGATCGGCACCATGGTGCTGCGGGAGGGAGAGCCGGGATGACGCCCATCAAGTCCAATGAGGACGGTCAGGCGCGCTGGCGCTCCGCGCTGATGGACAACTACGGCACGCCGAAGCTCACCCTGGTCCGCGGCGAGGGCGCCACGGTGTGGGACGCCGACGGCAGGTCCTACGTGGACCTGCTCGGCGGCATCGCGGTGAACGCGCTCGGCCACGCGCACCCGGCCGTGGTCGAAGCGGTGACCGAGCAGGTCAAGCGGCTCGGCCACACCTCGAACCTCTACGTCAACCCGGTCACCGTCGAACTGGCCGAGGCCCTGCTCGACGTGGCCGGCCTGAGCGGCGGCGGCAAGGTGCTGTTCGTGAACTCGGGTGCCGAGGCCAACGAAGCCGCGCTCAAGCTCACCAGGCGCACCGGCCGCACCAAGGTGATCGCCTGCGAAGGTGCCTTCCACGGCCGGACCATGGGCGCGCTTTCGCTCACCGGCCAAGCCGCCAAGAAGGAGCCGTTCGCACCGCTGGTGCCGGGTGTGGAGCACATCCCGTTCGGCGACGTCGAAGCGCTGCGCGCCGCCGTGGACACCGAAACCGCCGCGGTGTTCCTGGAACCGATCCTCGGTGAAGGCGGGGTGGTGCCCGCGCCCGACGGTTACCTGCGTGCGGCCAGGGAGATCACCGAGGCGGCGGGCGCGCTGCTGGTGCTCGACGAGGTGCAGACCGGCATCGGCCGCACCGGTGCCTGGTTCGCCTTCCAGCACGACGGCATCGTGCCGGACGTGATCACCCTGGCCAAGGGCCTCGGCGGCGGCCTGCCGCTGGGCGCGGTGATCGGCGTCGGCGCGGCGGGCGAGCTGTTCGGCCCCGGCCAGCACGGCACCACCTTCGGCGGCAACCCGGTGGCCTGCGCCGCCGGGCTGGCCGTGCTCCGCACCATCGCCGCCGACCGGCTGAACGAGCACGTCGCCGCGCTCGGCAAGGACATCGTCGCCGGCGTCGAGCAACTCGGGCACCCGCTGGTGACCGGCGTGCGCGGCCAGGGCCTGCTGCTCGGCATCACGCTGGCGGAACCGGCCTCGGCCGCGGTCGCCCGGGCCGCGCAGGACGCCGGTTACCTGGTCAACCCGATCCAGCCGGACACCGTCCGCCTGGCCCCACCGCTGACCCTGAGCGCGGAGGAGGCGGCCGGTTTCCTGGCTGCCCTGCCCGCCGCGCTCGGCACCACCACCCAGGACTGAAACCACATGCCAAGGCACTTCCTCCGGGACGACGACCTGACCCCCGCCGAGCAGCTCGCCGTGCTCGACCTGGCCGACCAGCTCAAGGCCGCCCCGCTGAGTTCGCGGGCGCTGCAGGGCAAGTCGGTCGCGGCCATCTTCGAGAAGAACTCCACCCGCACCCGGCTGTCCTTCGACGTCGGCATCGCCCAGCTCGGCGGGCACCCGGTGATCGTCGACGGCCGGTCCATGCAGCTCGGCCGCGAGGAGACCATCGAAGACACCTCCCGCGTGCTCTCGCGCTACGTCGACGCGGTGGTCTGGCGCACCTTCGCGCAGAAGCGCATGGACGCGATGGCCTCGGTCTCCCGCGTCCCGGTGATCAACGCGCTGACCGACGAGTTCCACCCGTGCCAGGTGCTCACCGACCTGCAGACCATCCGCGAGCGCAAGGGCAGGCTGGCCGGGCTGACCCTGGTCTACCTCGGTGACGGCGCCAACAACATGGCGCACTCGCTGCTGCTCGGCGGCACCACCGCGGGCCTGCACGTGCGCGTGGTCTCCCCCGAGGGCTTCCAGCCGGACCAGCAGGTGGTGCTGGACGCCAAGCACCGCGCGAGCGAGACCGGCGGCAGCGCGACCGTGTTCACCGATCCGCACGCCGCGGTCGACGGCGCCGACGTGCTGGTCACCGACACCTGGACCTCGATGGGCCAGGAGAACGACGGGCTCGACCGGGTCGGCCCGTTCCGCTCGCTCCAGGTCAACGCGGCGCTGCTGGAGCGGGCCGCACCGGAAGCCATCGTGCTGCACTGCCTGCCCGCGCACCGCGGGTGGGAGATCACCGACGAGGTGCTCGACGGCCCGGCCAGCGCGGTCTGGGACGAGGCGGAGAACCGCCTGCACGCGCAGAAGGCCCTGCTGGTCTGGCTCCTCGGGGACGAGCACGAAGAGCGACGCCGATGAGCAGGGCGGCCAGGCAGGCCAGGATCATCGAACTGGTGTCCACGATGGCCATCCGCAGCCAGACCGAGCTGGCCAAGCTGCTGGCCGCCGAGGGCACCGAGGTCACCCAGGCGACGTTGTCCCGCGACCTCGACGAGCTGGGCGCGGTCAAGCTGCGCGGGGCCGATTCGGGTGCGCCGGTGTACGTGATCCCGGAGGACGGCAGCCCGGTGCGCGGGGTGCAGGGCGGCACCTCCCGCCTGGCCAAGCTGCTCGCCGAGCTGATGGTCTCGGTGGACGCCTCGGGCAACCTGATGGTGCTGCGCACGCCGCCGGGCGCGGCGCAGTTCCTGGCCAGCGCGATCGACCGGGCCGCGCTGGAGGAGGTCGTCGGTTCCATCGCCGGCGACGACACGGTGGCGGTGATCGCGCGCGAACCGCTGACCGGCAAGGGCCTGGCCGAGAAGTTCGCCGAACTGGTGGATCGTTCGTCCACTTCGGAGGGTGAGTAGGGTGCCCGGCACAAGCGAGTCCAGCGACGGGAGAGTGTGAGCGAGTGAGCGGGAAAGAGCAGCCGGTCCAGCTGTGGGGCGGCCGGTTCGCCAGTGGCCCGGCCGAGGCCATGGCGGCGTTGAGCCTGTCGACGCACTTCGACTGGCGGCTGGCGCCGTACGACATCGCCGGTTCGCGGGCGCACGCCAGGGTCCTGCGCAAGGCGGGCCTGCTCACCGAAGACGAGCTGACCGGCATGCTGGCCGCACTGGACGCGCTCGCCGAGGACGTGGCCTCCGGCGCGTTCACCCCGGAGATCGCGGACGAGGACGTGCACACCGCGCTCGAACGCGGCCTGCTCGAGCGCGCCGGCACCGAACTGGGCGGCAAGCTGCGGGCGGGCCGGTCGCGCAACGACCAGGTGGCCACGTTGTTCCGGATGTACCTGCGGGACGCCGCGCGCCGGATGGTCGCGGGCACGCTGGACGTGGTCGAGGCGCTGGTTTCGCAGGCCGAACGCCACGCCGACGCGATCCTGCCCGGCCGCACCCACCTGCAGCACGCGCAGCCGGTCCTGCTCGCGCACCACCTCCAGGCCCACGCCCACGCGCTGCTGCGCGACGTCGGCCGCCTGCGCGACTGGGACGCCCGCGCCGCCGAGTCCCCGTACGGTTCCGGCGCGCTGGCCGGGTCCTCGCTCGGACTGGATCCGGAGGCGGTGGCCGCGGAGCTGGGCTTCGACACCTCGGTGGAGAACTCCATCGACGGCACGGCGTCCCGCGACTTCGCCGCCGAGTTCGCCTTCGCGCTGGCCATGCTCGGGGTGAACCTGTCCAGGATCGCCGAAGAGGTGATCATCTGGAACACCGCCGAATTCGGCTACGTCACCCTCGACGACGCCTGGGCCACCGGCAGTTCGATCATGCCGCAGAAGAAGAACCCGGACGTGGCCGAGCTGACCCGCGGCAAGTCCGGCAGGCTGATCGGCAACCTCACCGGCCTGCTCGCCACGCTCAAGGCGCAGCCGCTGGCCTACAACCGCGACCTGCAGGAGGACAAGGAGCCGGTGTTCGACTCGGTCGAGCAGCTGGACCTGCTGTTCCCCGCGCTGGCAGGCATGCTCGGCACGCTGACCTTCCACACCCGCCGCCTCGCCGAACTGGCGCCCGCGGGCTTCACCCTGGCCACCGACATCGCGGAATGGCTGGTGCGGCAGGGAGTTCCGTTCCGCGTGGCACACGAGGCCGCGGGGGAGTGCGTGCGGGTGGCCGAAAGCCGCGGCACCGGCCTCGACGAGCTGACCGACGACGAGCTGGCCAAGATCCACCCCGCGCTCACGCCCGCCGTGCGCGAAGTGCTCACCATCGAAGGCTCGGTCGCGTCGCGGGACGCCCGCGGCGGCACCGCGCCGATTCGGGTCGCCGAACAGCGGGAACGGCTGGTGCACCGGGTCGGCGAGCTGCGCGACTGGCTCAAGTAGCAGGTGATCGGGCACCGTCCCAAGACCCGTCGTCGAGCCGGCTGGTTAGGCTCATCACGGGGAGACGGACACGAAGAGGGGAGAGCGGTGCTCGATCACCTGGTCTACGCGACACCGGACCTCGGCCGGGCGGTCGAGGACCTGGGCGCCCGCGGAATCGCGCTGAGCCCCGGCGGGCCGCACCCCGGCCTCGGTACCCGGAACCACCTCGCCGCCCTCGGCGGCGACGCCTTCCTCGAGGTGATCGGCCCGGACCCCGACCAGCCCGAACCGGCCACGCCGCGCCCGTTCGGCATCGACGACCTCACCGCACCACGGCTGGTGACCTGGGCGATCCAGGTCCCGGACCTCGACGCGGCACTGGACCGCGCCCGCGACGCCGGGCACGAGCCGGGCGACGCCGTGCCGATGTCCCGCCGCCGTCCCGACGGGGTGCTGCTGTCCTGGCGCCTGGCCTTCCCGCCGGACGACCGGGGCGGGCTGGTGCCGTTCGTGATCGGCTGGGGTGACACGCCGCACCCGTCGCTCAGCGCCGCCACCGGCACGCGGCTGGTGTCACTGCGGGGTGAGCACCCCGAACCGGCGCGCCTGGGGCCGGTGTTCGCCGCACTGGGCACCGAACTCGACCTCACCGAGGCCGCCCAACCGGCGTTGGTCGCCGAGCTGGCCACCGCCGCGGGCACGGTGGTGCTGCGGTGACGAAGAAGCTGGTCACCGCGGACGAACTGGCCATCGACCCGGTGGTCGCGGCCCCGTTCCTGCTGGGCTGCGAACTGGAGGCCGACGGTCCCGACGGCACCGTGCGCGTGCGCCTGGTCGAGGTGGAGGCGTACCGCGGGCTCGACGACCCCGCATCGCACTGCTACCGCGGCCGGACCCCGCGCAACGACGTGATGTGGGGCCCGGCGGGTCACCTGTACGTGTACTTCGTTTACGGCATGCACTTCTGCGCGAACGTGGTGTGCTCCACCGACGGTGTGCCCGGCGCGGTGCTGCTGCGCGCGGCCGAGGTGGTCGACGGCGCCGACGTCGTCCGGGCGAGACGGCCGAAGGCGCGGTCCGCCGCGGTCGCGAACGGCCCGGCGATCCTCACCTCGGCACTGGGCCTCGACCGCGCGCACAACGGCCTCGACCTGCTCGACCCCGGGTCGCCGGTGCGCCTGCTCGCCGGGGAGCGGGTCGCCACCAGCGAGATCCGCACCGGGCCGCGGGTCGGCGTCGCCGCGGCGATGGACACCCCGTGGCGGTTCTGGGTGGACGGCTCACCGGCGGTGTCGGCCTACCGCCGGGGCGGGCGCGTGCGGCCGGGGCGGTGACAGCCCGCCCGGAAACCGATTGCGCTGGTGGGGGATCATTCAGTGCGTGAGTGAGCACATCCTTGACGAACTGTCCTGGCGCGGCCTGATCGCGCAGTCCACCGACATCGACGCCCTGCGCCGAGACCTGGACCAGGGCCCGCTCACGCTCTATTGCGGCTTCGACCCGACCGCGCCCAGCCTGCACGCCGGCAACCTGGTGCCGCTGCTGATGCTCAGCCGGTTCCAGCGGGCCGGGCACCGGCCGATCGTGCTGGCGGGTGGCGCGACCGGGATGATCGGTGACCCGCGCGACACCGGCGAGCGCACGCTGAACACGCTCGACGTGGTCGGCGAGTGGGCCGGCCGGATCCGCGGCCAGCTCGAGCGGTTCGTGGACTTCGACGACTCGCCCACCGGTGCGGTGGTGGCCAACAATCTGGACTGGACCGGGCCGCAGTCGGTGCTCGAGTTCCTGCGCGACGTCGGCAAGCACTTCCCGGTCAACACCATGCTGAACCGGGAGACGGTGAAGCGGCGGCTGGAAACCGACGGCATGTCCTACACCGAGTTCAGCTACCTGCTGCTGCAGTCGCAGGACTACCTGCACCTGAACCGGGAGTACGGCTGCACGCTGCAGGTCGGCGGCTCGGACCAGTGGGGCAACCTGGTCGGCGGGGTGGACCTGATCCGCCGGGTGGACGGCAAGAGCGTGCACGCGCTGACCGCACCGCTGGTCACCGACGCCGAGGGCCGCAAGTTCGGCAAGTCCACCGGGGGCGGCAACCTCTGGCTGGACCCGGAGATGACCTCGCCGTACGCGTGGTTCCAGTACTTCGTCAACGTCGGCGACGCGGACGTGATCCGGTACCTGCGGATGTTCACCTTCCTCACCGCCGAGGAGATCGAGGCGCTGGCCGAGGACACCGAGCAGCGCCCGCACCTGCGCGCGGCGCAGAAGCGGCTGGCCGAGGAGTTCACCACGCTGGTGCACGGCGCCGAGCAGACCCGGCAGGTGATCGCGGCCAGCCAGGCGCTGTTCGGCCGGGGCGACCTGGCCGAACTGGACCCGGCCACGCTGGACGCCGCGATGGCCGAGGTGCCCAGCGGCGAGGTGAAGCTGTCCGAAGAGCCGACCATCGTGGAGCTGCTGCTGGCCGGCGGGCTGGTGGACAGCAAGGGCGCCGCGCGCCGCACGGTGAAGGAGGGCGGCGCGTACGTGAACAACACCAAGGTCACCGACGAGGGCTGGAAGCCGTCGTCGGGCGACCTGCTGCACGGCCGGTGGCTGGTGGTCCGCCGGGGCAAGCGCAGCATCGCCGGCGTGGCCGCGGCGCACTGAGCCGCTCCGGGCCGGAATCAGGGCTCTGACCTGCGGATTTCCCGTTAAGGTACCCCCCTGATCCCGGCCCGTTCCGGGGCGTGTAATGTTCTCTTCGTCGCCGGGGAGACCGGGCGGCCGCCGGGAACACGAACCAAGCTCCCACCTCGTGTGGTAGAGTGGGTGGTCCCGATCTGGAGCGGTAGCTACCCTCACTGAATCCGAGTGATTCGACGTCGGTTAGGCTGTTCCAGGGCCAAAACTTTGTGGTGTGTTGCTTGAGAACTCAACAGTGTGCTAGTGAACTAAGCCAGTAGAGCTTAATTCGAAACCCCCTCGTCGGGGTTTCCTTTGAGAATACTAGATGTAGTCTAGATCAAATTCATTGTTGGAGAGTTTGATCCTGGCTCAGGACGAACGCTGGCGGCGTGCTTAACACATGCAAGTCGAACGATGAAGCCCTTCGGGG